>JASGCJ010000026.1 GCA_030054195.1 Minisyncoccota bacterium | reverse complement strand
CGTAAATCAGCGGGTGGTTTTGCAACTCCTGGAACTGGAGGAGGAGTCACACCAGTAGGTTTAGGGGGCATGCCCGGCACAGGTGGTGAAGGAGGTGTAGCTGCGGCAGGTACACCAGGAAAGGGTGGTTTTGGTGCCGCAGGCGGAGTGAGACGCATCGTTTCCTTCTTTAACCCAGGTGCTGCGGGTGCAGGTGCAGAAGGCGGGCCAGGAGGTTTAGGCAAAGACGGGGCGGGAGGCTTCAACCCAACACTTGGTGGAGCAAGTGGTGGTTTCGGTAAACTTGGCGCACTCGGAATGGGCGGTTTAGGAGTACCGCCAGATACCGAAACCCTCGGAGGAAGAGGAGGCGTAGGAGGCTTCGGAAGAGCATCGGACATTGCACAATAAAACTACCGAAAGCACTTAGGGTCAATTCATTTGCCAATGGTGTTGTTCACAAAAGTGCATCTCTCCAAAAACTTTGAAATGCATCGTGCCAGCTTCTTCCCGCGATGGTGCGATCTCTTCTGGCTTGCCTGACTTCCGTGTTATTCACATTTCCGGCAAATCTTAAGATCGCCGAGACCCACTTGGTAACGTCCCCCGTTACTACTTTCTCCCCATCTCGCGGGTCCCTCAACAACTCCCCAGGCCCCCCTTGATCCGATACAACCACAGGCAAGCCAGACGCCATCGCCTCAACCACCACGTTTCCATAGGTGTCGGTCGTGCTGGGAAAAACAAAAAGATCAGCCGATGCATACGCCTGCCCCAATTCCTCATTATGAAGAACTCCAGTGAAGATGCCCTGAGGTATCTTCTGCTTCAACTCAGCAAGAAAAGGCCCCTCTCCAACGAATGCAAATGTGATACCCCCGCTCTTTTCGACCTCCACAGCTACCCTAGATAAAAACTCCAACTCTTTCTCTTTTGAAATTCTTCCGACATACAGGGCCACTTTTCCTTTTGCCCCACGTTGAGTCCAGAAATCACTTTTTCGGTGAGAGGTGGAAAACAGCTTTGTGTCTAAGCCCCTTGGAAGAATCGCCAGCTTGCTCCGTGGTAACCCTTTCTCCACCCAACGATCCAGATAAGTCTGCGAATTCACATAAACCCGATCCATCTGACTGTAGAACCAGTGCATATAGTTCCACGCAATCCCTTCAACCAAAGGATCATCTTCACTCAGAAACCGCGCATACTGCGGAAAGTCCGTGTGATAAATCGCGCTCGTCCGTAACCCCAAAATATTTGCCGCCATCAACCCCGCCAGTCCCATAGGTCCAGGCGTGCTTAAGATCAGCTCCGTATATCCTCGCTGAGCCACATGATCCATAACCTCCAGAATTGGCGGGAAACTTAGCTTCTGGAGGTCGTACTCAGGAATCGTGAAAACCCCAACGGGCTGAAAATTAACCACCCCTGCCTCTGGAGTAAACCCAGGCCGGCTCGTCAGGATCGTAATGTCTGCACCTGTCTCGCGGCCCGCTTCTGCCATTGTTCGAATCGTCCTCGCGACACCATTCACATCTTCTAAAGTATCTGTAAACCACCCTCTCCTGTGATTGGTCAGAATCTTGGGCCGTTCCCCAAGAAATCGTTCCGACACTTCACCCCACATCTTTCGATCACTTCTCAACGCATGAAAGGAGTAAAGATATGGGGCCGTGGCCAAACCTAGAGGCAGAACTCCCGCCAAAGGCTCCAAACCACCCAAGAAATCCCCCTTTTCAGCCTTTTCCAGAAAGCGAGTAACGACTCGAAACCCCACATCGTTCATAACTTTTGAGGCCAACCGAAAGCTTCTCCGCTCAGGGACTTTTTCAGACTCTAGAACCCTCTGTAACTCTTCGCGTGTCTCCGGCCGAGTCAGATACGCGGACACCTCTTTACTCAAACCTCCTTTAGGAGACTTCCAGAACTCTAGGATTTTCCCGCTGGTCACCATTTCCACCGCGTACCTCGCTTTATCTAGAAAACTCATCTCCAAAGGATTTTCACCCGCCAAAAAACGATTCACGATACGAAGCAAAAGCTCAGATCCGCGTGGGGCTTGATGCCCGACCTTCTCGCGCAAGAAATCAAAGATGACGTGAAAGAGGCCATTCACAAACCTAGCGGGATCTCCACCCTCTCCATGAACTACCCCTTCGCCCCGTGCCACCGCCCGCAAGAAACTGTCAGCGTCACGCGCCCCCGAAATCTCTGTCCAGACTCGCCCCGCATAAAGACCACAGTGATCATTGGAACCACCCATCCACGATTTTTTCCAAGGCCTCACACCCACAGGCTCAATCTTATGTCGCTCTGATAACTCCTGAATTTTTCTCTCCGTTAAAGACTCACAACAGGCATAAGCAATTTCCTGCCCCAACGAAGCCCGGAGACCGTTGGTCTTTTCAAAGACTTGAAAGAGTAGAACCAGTTTTTCAAAGTGTTCGGGTCTCATCTTTCCATCCATATGCAAAAGAGGATGCGCAACGGCATGCACGATTCCCTCCGTTCGAAGAAAAAGGCTTAACTCAAAGATATTGGCTCGCAGCTTTTCCACCTGATCCGCTTGGGCATCATTCAGGTTCCAAGTCAAAAGATGCACTTTGCAGCGGTCCTCTGGAAAATAGGTCGTAACCTCCATGCCAGGAATAAAGCCCTCCAAACCCCGCAACTCTTTGGCTGCACCTAAGGTGTTGTGATCCGTAAGGGTAAAATAATCGAAACCCGAAGAACGCAGCTTTTCGTAAAGCTTTTTTGGGTCAGACAGGCTGTCTGGAATTCCCAACTTCCGCAGAATCCACTCCGAAGGGCGGTCTGAAAATCGAGAGTGAAGATGAAGATCAGCTTTGGACATGGTCGGCGTAGGAACAACTACCATACCCACGCGCGGCTAACTCATCGAGAAAAACGGCCAACTGCTTGCGCACGAAAGCCACCTCCAAATCGCGAGGATGGAGGCTGAGTCGCACAACAGAACTCCCGCCCCACACCTTCTTCCAAAGTGGATGCCACCCCTTTGCCAAAGCACGCCTCCATCCTGATCGAAGGCTGTAGGTACCTGCCCAAGCCCTTTCCTTCTTTCCAGACGGTAGAAAGATCAAATCTCGTAGCGTGCAGGTATAGGTAAATCCCATCTTGGCCAACTCTCTCTCAAGAGATGCAGAGTAAAGCCAACCTGGAGCGACAAACCCACTAGCCCTCCACCCCTGACGCCCCCAAATAGCGCGGGCCTTACTCAGTCGTTGGATCGCCTCTTGGATGGGTAAATCAAAGAACTCAGCCTCGTTTTCGGAATAAAACTTAGTCCACAACCAAGACCCGTTGGGAAGGTCTTTGCGGTCGTGATACAAACCGTGGATCGCTAAATCGTGCCCTTCTTTGTTCCAGCGATTCAACAAAGCAAGGGTCTCATTTGAATCTTCAACCCGAACCCCGTGATGATAGTGCGGAATGACCAAGATGGACGCATGCCCGGGACACCTTGAAAGACAAAACTCAAGCTGCTCCTGAATCTGATGAATGGATCCCGGATGACAGTCGTGCAGGGAGAGAAGAAGCCTGGGAGCACGTGGCGGAGGAGTTCGATCCCGCTCCTGAACTAAATTACAAAGATAAACAGGCTCCTTCCGCTGAGCCTTAAATTTCGTGACTTCCTTTCTATCCGCAAGTTTAAACCCATAGTAGGCAAACATTCGGGCGCTTCTTCGCTCATCCTTGACCACAACCTGACCGAAAACATTTTTTTCACCCAACTCCCCCATTCGATCCAGAAACGTGTCGAACAATCTTTTTCCCACACTCAACCCACGAGCCTCTGGAAGAAGATTAATGTGGAAGTGAACACCTTGTGCAGGGGCTGCCGGAGTTTCTTTTCTTCCCTGAAATAAAAGCCATCGAATATATTTCCGACTGGAGTTTTCATATTTAAAGAAGTAACGAAAAATCAGTTTCACAATCCAACCCGGAAACCTGTATGCCAAGTACCCAAGATGTTTTAGCGAGCTTCTGGATCCCATAATGTAACCGAGGAGACGACCCTCATCCCCCTCTAAAACCAAACAGTTCTCAGGCTCTGCATCCGTGTACGGGGCGGTCAGGAAATCAGCGAACAACTCCCGATCCTGAAAAAGAGGATCGATGGGGTCCCCTAAGAATCCTGTCTCCGCACAAATATGACGGATTTGATCTCGATCTTCAGCTCGATAGTAGCGAATCAACATACTCACCCCTTGGCCTCGTATTCGGACAACTGTTGAGTAAAGGTTTTCTCCCAACTGAACTTTCCCTGAATAAACCCGCTCAGGGAGTGGCGATCAGGATCAGGTAAAGAGTGCATCCTCTTGACGACTCCCAAAGCCAGCGAATTAGAACTCCTGTCGATAACCCAATCCTTGAGTTGATAAGCCTGCTCATCCATGGGTCCACCCCGAAAGGCAATCACCGGAAGCGCACAGGCTTGAGCCTCCAAAAGAACCAGACCAAACGTTTCCCATCTTCCAGGGTGAATCAGAAGATCTGACGCTTGATACCACTCAGCCAACTCTGCGGACTCCTTAAGGAATGGCACAATTCGGATCCGCGGATGCCTCCTCACAAAGTCTTCGGCCTCAGGCTTCATTTGTCCATCTCCGACCATCACCCCAACCCAATCGCCACGCTCAAGCTCCTCAACCCTTTTCCACAATCTGAGCAAGAGTGCTGTGTCTTTATCTGGAGAAAACCGCCCCACATAGAGAAGCACTTTAGAGTTCGAAGGTAATCCAAGTTTCTTTCTTAACTCCTGCTTCTTTTCCAATGGAACAGGATAAAAGGTTTTTGTATCCACCCCCAACGGAAGGTGGATTAATCTAGGAACTCCCCACCCCCTCAAAATCTGAATCAGGTTCTGACTTCCCACAAATACTCCTCGGCCGCCTGTGGCAAGGTGACGAAGATAATCCCCAGCCAACTGCTCTGTGACAGAGCGAGCCCATGTACCTGCAAACTTCAGAACTGTACGAAGAATCGCATCCGGAAAGTGGGAGTGATAGAACATGTAAAACTTAGATCCACGTCGGTTTGCCCAGTTTCGGGCAACCATCGCGGCATGATAAGGATCACCTGCCTCAACAACATCAGGTCGCTGCGCATAAAGAATCTTTAATAGAGCAGGCAGGTCGAGCATCCACCGATACCGCGAAGTTTGATTCACGAGCGGCCCCCGAACAGTCCAAACTTGGCTCCTCCCCCCTTCTACCTGTTCAGTCCTGCTCCCTGGCACAATCATAATGTGATCGTGCGGAGTGTTTTCCCTTAGAAACTTACGCTTTGCTAAAAGATAAGAACGCACCCCACCTCCCTGAGAGGAGTACATTTGAGTCAAATCACAGATCTTCATGGAAACTGCCTTGGATGATGCCTTTCTTCGTGCTAAAGTGAAACTCAATGAGGCGCACCGAATTCTTACGCCTGCTCGGGCTTGCAGGGGCAGCCTATGCTACTCCTGCGTTCTCACAGGGAGGCATTCCTGTTCAGCCGGGCGAATGTGAAGTAAACCCTGCCTTTATCAATAGCGGTCCTGGGTTCGGCAACCGCGTCGCGCTAACATTTGATGATGGTCCTAGTCCAGGTGTTACCGAACGTGTTCTGACGGAACTTTCAAAACGGAATCTGCACGCCACATTCTTTTTGATTGGGGCAAAAGTTGACGCATATCCACAACTCGCACGCCGTATTGTGGACGAAGGCCACGATGTGGCGAACCACTCCTACACCCATCCCCGTCTTGCTGGCATGTCCGATTCCGCCGTGGAGCAGCAGCTCGCACGAACCCAGGAATCGATCACTCGCACTACAGGCGTTACGCCCGTTTGGTTTCGCCCCCCGTACGGGGCGTTCCGCAGAGAGCAAGGCTCGATCGCCTCGAAACTAGGACTCGGAGTGGCCTACTGGTCGGTGGACCCCAAGGATTGGTCTCAACCCGGTAGCTCGGCGATTGCCCAGAGGGTTCTTTCTGCCAGTCAAGCTGGCTCCATCATTCTTCTTCACGATCTACACCCGCAAACCGCTGATGCCGTTCCCGCAATTTTTGACGGATTGATCGAACGCTCTTTTTCAGCAGCCCCCTTCCACAGCTTCGTCGGCGCCCCTTACGCCTAACCTACCTTTTACTTTTTCGATCCTGTCCAAATTGTTCCCGGCAAGATTTTAGCATCAGGAGCAACCAAGCTGCCTGGATTGAGTACAGCATTGCAACCGACTGAGGCACGATCTCCCACAATCGCACCAAACTTTCGCAATCCCGTTTCGATCAGATGCCCCTCTTTTTGAACACGAATGACCTGACCATCTAGACGGTAGTTGGACAAAATAACTCCAGCTCCAAGATTTACGTCCCTCCCCAGAATGGAATCTCCCACGTAGTTGAAGTGCGGGGCATGGGCACCTGCCAGAAGAACACAGTTCTTGAACTCGGAGCTATTCCCTAAAACACACCCGTCCCCAGCAATCACGTTTTCCCGCAGATAGGCTCCATGTCTGATTTCACAATTTTTACCAATCCACGCAGGCCCTCGAATATAGGCCCCAGGTTCAACAACTGTCCCCTCACCCAAATAGACATCTTTTCCAAGAATCGGTGCCCCCACGAGTTTGCCCTTGGTCCCCTTGGGCAGGTTCTTTTTTAAGTAAGCAGCGATTTTAGGCAGAATATCCCAAGCGTCCTTAGCGGATGCGAAAAGCTCCTCATGCCCTTGTCCAGTAAGGTCAAAAAAGTCAGTCAGAGATGTGCCTAACTCTCCCATCCCAATCACCCTGCCTTACCCAAAGCTTCCCCTCAAGCCTTCCGATGAAGCCCGCTCTGCATCGCTACACGCGTTTTCTCCAACTCCTGATCCCCATGGGAAACAGAGATAAACCAGCTCTCAAATTGGGAGGGTGGGAAATAAACACCCTTCTCCAGGCAAGCATGAAAAAAGGAGGCGTAAGCATCTCGACCGCACTCCTGTGCATCTTTTAAATCCCGAACTTTTCCACCGCCGTCTCGAAAGAACAGGCAAGTCATCGATCCGATTCGTGCCCAAGGATAGTTCAGGCCCGCGTGCTCCAACGCGCCCTTGACGATGCCTTCGAGCGACATCCCAATCTGCTCCAACTTCTCATAAATACCGCCTCTCTCGAGAACTTCGAGTTGAGCGATGCCAGCAGCCATAGCAAGAGGATGCCCCGATAAGGTCCCAGCCTGATATACGGGTCCGTCTGGAGCTAGTTGATCCATAATTTCAGCACGTCCACCAAAGGCTCCTACAGGCATTCCTCCGCCGATCACTTTCCCAAAAGCCGAAAGATCAGGGCGTATCCCAAGCAATCCTTGGGCTCCCCCAAGACCCAAGCGAAATCCAGTCATTACTTCGTCAAAGATAAGCAGAGCTCCACACTTTTTTGTACTCTCCCGAAGAAACTCCAAATAACCCTTTTCAGGTAAAATAAGGCCGACATTCGCAGGAATCGGCTCAAGCAAAATAGCCGCCAGGTCGTCCCCATACTTTTCGATACATGCACTGACAGCCTCACGATCATGGAAAGGCAAAATCAACGTGTCTTGAACTGCCCCAGGGGTAACTCCAGCGCTATCGGGTCGCCCTAGGGTCAAGGGACCCGAGCCCGCAGCCACAAGGAGCGCGTCACTATGACCATGATAGCACCCCGAAAACTTAATGATTTTCTTCCGACCCGTGAACCCCCTTGCCAATCGAACACACGACATCGTCGCCTCAGTTCCACTACTACAAAACCGCACTTTCTCGACGCTCGGAATATGGCGACAGATTTTTGAAGCTAAAATCACCTCTCCCTCATGAGGAGTGCCATAACTGATGCCCTTACCGGCCGCATTTCGAATCGCATCCACAACCTCTGGATGCGCATGCCCTAAAATCGCAGGTCCCCAACTTCCAACATAATCCACATACTCCCTCCCATCCACATCTCGAAGGAGCGCGCCCTTCGCAGAGGCGACAAAGAAAGGCTCACCGCCGACCGCACGAAACGCCCTCACAGGAGAGTGCACACCACCAGGGGTTACCTTTTTGGCTTTTCGAAATAACTCCTGCGAATTTTTTCCACCCCCTTGGCTCATCCAATAAGGGTAAACCCCCACACTCCCCGATTCCAGTCCGCGTAAGAGACAAACTAATTGGCAGCAAAATCTGCCCGTGCTTTTTTCTCTGCCTCCACTAAGCCCGACCACCTCTCCCACCCCCCCGCCCAAAGACCCTCCGCCTCCTGGGTCGCCACAGTCAGCAAGGGCAAGTCGGAAGGAAGTCGAGCATGCCGATACCGTGGAGCCCCGCTCTGTTCATCCCCGAGGGTGTCCCCAGGGCCACGAATCTCAAAATCCTTCTCCGCTACCAAAAAACCATCCCGGTTCTCAGCCAGAAAATCCAACCTCTCTTTCGCTTCCACACCTCCACCCCTCTGAATCAGAATGCACATCCCGCTTTTCCCTCCCCGCCCAATTCTTCCTCTCAACTGATGCAGCTGCGATAATCCCAAACGATCCGCATGATCAATTACCATCAAACTGGCCTCAGGAACATCCACCCCCACCTCAACAACAGTGGTCGCTACCAAAACAGAAATCGTGCCTTTTCGAAAATGGTCCAAAATTTCTACCTTCTCAGCCTCTTTCATTTTTCCGTGCAAAAGAGCCACTTTTTTGACTCCAAACCGTTTCGATAAATGCTCGTAGGTCTTCCGCACAGAAGCCTCCTCGGATGGGTCTTCAACCTCATCCCCCAATCTCGGGACCACCACATAGGCTCTGTCTCCAGCCTGAACACGATCCTTGATATGAGCCCAGATCTTTTCCTCAGCAGTACCATCTCTGACAAAAGTTCTCACCTCCCCTCGACCAGGCGGCATCTCGCGCAAGTAAGAGATGTCTAAATCGCCGTGGATCAGCAAGTCGTAGGTCCTTGGAATGGGAGTTGCCGTAAGCACGAGCAGGTCAGGTCGCTCCCCTTTAGCCAGGAAAGCAGCCCTCTGCTTTACCCCAAAGCGCTGCTGCTCATCGATCACACAAAGGGAAAGGCGGGCTAATTTTGTTTTCGCTGCAAAAAGCGCATGAGTTCCAACGGTAATTCTTGGAAAAAGCCCAACGGGGCCAGGCTTGGAAGCGGAAGTCCATGTCACAATCTCTACAAGGCGAGGCGGGAGGAGTTTGCGTAGTGCCACCGCGTGCTGCTCCACTAGCAAGGTAGTCGGCGCCATGAGCGCAACATGAGAGCCGTGCTCCAGTGCCCTCAATAAAGCATGAGCGGCCACAAGGGTCTTTCCAGAACCGACATCTCCCTGGAGAAGGCGATGCATCGG
Organism: Minisyncoccota bacterium; assembly: GCA_030054195.1. Taxonomy (GTDB): domain Bacteria; phylum Verrucomicrobiota; class Verrucomicrobiia; order Methylacidiphilales; family Verrucolacustridaceae; genus Verrucolacustris; species Verrucolacustris abundans. The sequence continues at coordinate 16,208 of JASGCJ010000026.1, read as the reverse complement.
CCGGCCCAGACTCAAATCCTTATCAATTTCTTTACAGACATCTTTCTGACCCTGCGTCATCTGAAAAGGCAACTTCTCATGCCAAGGCCCGATAAGATCTCGCACCTTCTCGGGCCTCTCCACCTGAATCGCCTCCCGAGCCGCTCTCCTAACCCGAACCCCGAACTGCGCTGCCACAAGCTCCTCCCAAGCCAACCGTCGTCGTGAAATCTCCACCTCACGCAAGGAAGATGGAAAATGGTAAGTCCGAAAAGACTCCTCTCGATTAGGCATCCCTTCGCATTGCGGAAATGCTTCCTCCACCTTAGGCCAACAGTTTTTTAGATAGTGGTAAATCGTAGAACGAACTCGTCTCTGGTTCAGGCCAGCAATCAGGGGATAGACAGGAACTACCCGATCCAAATGAATACTCTCCTCCTTGCCCTCTTCAATCGTCTCAGTCTCGGGATGGGTAATTCTCAATACTCCCGCTTTCTCCTCCAGCCTACCGTAGACAGCCACTCGTTTCCCCTCAGGGAATGCTCGTGCCAGAAAAGGTAGGTGATAGTAAATCATTCGCACCCGATCCCCAGTTTCGAGACCGTGCGCCAATACATTCAGATCCACCTCCACACTGCAGCGTCGTCCCCTCCAACGATTGAGTTTCGAACGAATCACAACCCCTTGAAAGTGAACTGGGCCATCAGGCAATCCCATCGAGGGAGCCCAACCTTGGCGCCGATCTTCGTGTCTCCTAGGCAAATACCCCACTAACTCCTCAGGCCGCTCAAACCCAAGTTTCGTGGCCAGAAGGGTCGCAGCTCGTGTCGCGCGAGCGACCTCGGCACTTACTGCCAGTCCGTCATTCGCCACCGGGGTCCATCCGTATAGTCATCCCACTCCCAAATTCCCGCCAAATCGAACACTTTTTGGGTTGGAACTCTCTTTGCAAAATCAAAGCCGATTACTTCAAACTTCTTGTCCCCTGCTTGAGCTCGGAACTTAAGATGTCGCTCAGCAAAGATTCTTGGAGTTCCGACGACTTGAACCCCGTCGACTCGCAAAGTCGGTTCGGGATTACCTTTTCCAAATGGAGCCAGCTCAGCCAAAGACCGAGCCATCTCAGGAGTTAAATGAGAAGGACACAATTGAATATCAATCGGAAGGGTTTTCTCGAAAATGTCGGGGGCTACGTGAGTCTCCAGCCATGCCTGAAGCAGTTTTCTAAACTCAGCAACTTGACCTGCTTCGATCACAATTCCCGCCGCTGCATCATGCCCCCCGAAACCCTTGAGACACGACGAGCAGGCACGCAACGCATCCATTAATGACAAGCCAGGCAAACCCCGACCACTTCCCCTCCCCTCCCCATCCGAATTAAGTGCAATCGTAAAGCTGGGCCGATGAAACTTGCGAACAAGACGAGCCGCAACAATTCCGACAACTCCAGGATGCCAACGATCACTCGCCACTACATTCGCTAATCCTTTGGGCAGAGATTCCACCTGCTCTTCTGCCTCCCCTAAAGCAACCGCCTCCAACTCCTGTCTTCGACGATTCTGCAGATCCAACTCTCTCGCTAAACGCGCTGTTTCCGTGGGATCATGACTAAGCAGGAGCTCCAATCCAGAGCTCGCGTCTCCCACACGCCCCCCCGCATTGATTCTCGGACCCAGCTGAAATCCAAGCGTAAAGGAGGTGGGAACCCTCTGTCCCACTCCACTTACCTCCATCAATCTCTTTAATCCCGGATGCACTGTTTTCGCCAACCGCCTCAAACCTTCCTGAACAAAGATTCGATTATCATTCAGAAGTGGCACGAGGTCAGCCACTGTAGCCAGTGCCACAAGATCCATAACATCACGTAAATCAAACTTCTCCCGACCACCTTTTGCCCTTTGGTAGGCATGGCAAAGTTTAAAAACTAATCCTGCCGTACAAAAGTGATGCCCCACCGGCCCACGCTGCGGATTTACCATCACATCTGCTTTCGGCTGAGGCTCGCTGAGTTGATGATGGTCGACGATTAAAACACGTACTCCGGCCTGCTTTAGTTTCTCAACTTCGCCAAAACTGTTTGTTCCGCAATCTAAGGCAAGGAAGACCTCAGGGACAAAACCTTGACCCAAGGCACGATCCAACGCTCCCATCGTTAATCCGTAACCCTCTTTTTGACGATCAGGCAAAAAGGTTCGAATCTCCCCCGACCCTTGAGACTGTAAAAATAGTTTCATCAGTGTCGCGCTGACAATCCCGTCCACATCGTAGTCGGAAAAAATAAGAATCCGCTTCTTCCCCTGAATTGCTTCTGACAAGAACTCCACACCGTCCGAAATCCCGGGCAACTCCTCAGGAGCCCCCAAACTTGCAAGGCGTGGACGCAAAAAGTTTTCCTGATCCACGCCGACTGAGAAACCTCGGAAGGAAAGAAAACGGGAGATCAGCTCCTCCCCTCCACATTCCGATGGCAGGACTAAATGAGAATCAGACCAACGCATCCTATTCCAATACGGTCTCACAGACCGTTAGCAAGTCCGTCTAGCTGCGTTTTCGACCAAAAAGCAGAACGATCGGACTGGCGATGAAAATAGAGCTATAAGTTCCTACAACGATCCCAATCAGCAGGATGAGCGAGAAATCATTAATCACCCTTCCCCCCAGCAAAAAGAGCACAAGAACGGCCAAGAAAGTTGTTCCCGAAGTTAAAAGGGTCCGACTCAGGGTCTGATTGATCGCCAGATTCATCACTCCCGCACGATCCGCACCAACTCCTCCACGGAAAAACTCGCGGATACGATCAAAGATAACAATCGTGTCGTTGATCGAGTATCCAGCAACCGCCAAAATGGCGCCCACCATCGGCAAGGAAAGCTCCCTGCCCAGCAAGGCAAAGATTCCCAAGCTAATCAGGACGTCGTGCAAGAGAGCCACGATGGCTCCGATCGCAAAGGAGGTCTCAAACCTCCAAGTGGTGTAAAAGAAGATCGCAATCATTCCTAAAATAAGAGCGATCAGAGCTTTCTGTTTTAACTCATTCCCGACCACTCCAGCCACCTTATCCAACTGCAACTGCTGGAACTTGGCCTGTGGGAAGTCCTTCGCGAGGGTCTCACCCGCTTTCTCCCCCATACCGAATGCGGTCCGCAAGGAGAGTACTTCCTGACCACCCACAGGACTCCGCTGATACTGAACCACCTCTGCCATAGAACCTAAAGAAGAGCGAATTTTTCCATCATCCACTTTTTCCTGGAAACTAAATGTCACAAGATCACCGCCTGTAAAATCGACTCCCAACACTTTTTCACCCTTGATAGCAACCGTCACCAACCCCGCTCCAAGCAGAAGACCCGACAGAATAAAAGCCGGCCCGCGAAGACCTAGAAAATTGATCTTACAGTTTTCGAAAAGCCGCATCATATGCAGCGATCCTCTTCCTCCTTTTTCCGCCAACCACTCCGCCCCTGTGCGGCTAATGATCAAAGCGGCAAACATACTGGAGAAGATTCCTAGGCAAAGGACCGTTGCAAACCCCTGAACAGGGCCCGAGCCCTGCCAAAAGAGGATCGCGGCCGCAATAACTGTTGTAACATTTGCGTCCAAAATAGAGCTGAACGCACGCTGGAAACCAGATCCCACAGCCTCCAGCGCCGTGCGATGATGCGCCAACTCTTCCCGAATTCGCTCAAAGACTAGAACGTTTGCGTCCACCCCAATACCGATCGTCAAAATCAAGCCAGCCAATCCCGGCAAGGTCAGGGTAAAACCAAATTGAGCCAACAGACCCAAGAGAATCAAAATGTTCAAGGCCAACCCAAATACCGAAACCAAACCCAGCCATCGGTAGTACAGAAGAACGAATAGGCCAACAGCAACAAGACTGACCCAACCCGCCCGAAACCCGCTCTGGACGGAACTCGCCCCAAGGCTCGGATCTACCCCACGCTCATCAATAATCGACACAGGATTCTCAAGAGGATTCTTGAGAACGCTGGCCAGTTCTTCCGCCTCGACAGAGGACATATTGCCACCAGAGATCTCGCAACTCCCGTAAATCGCACTCCGAATCACAGGAGCGGAGTACACCTCACCATCCAAAATCACTGCAAGACGCCGACCAATATTCTGCTCGGTCAGATTCCCGAACTTCTTCCGTCCCTCAGGATTGAATTCAATAATAACAACCGCGCGCCCCAACTGATCGACACTTCGAAATGCATTGGCAACGCTCTTGCCCGAAATTTCGGTCCGCCGCTTTACGATAATAGGAAACTCTTTAACGGTTCCATTGGGTTGACGATCCCGAAGCATGAGAAGCTGACTATCAATCGGAATTTGTGGTTTGGTTTTCCCGTCCCCAACAAGCTCATCGCTTCTTTCGTGAACCAAAGTGAATTCCAGTTTTGCGACTCGCTCCAGTTGTCGGCGATACGATGCCTTATCCGCCTCACTCACGCCTGGAATCTGAACGATGATTCGATTTTGTCCCACAGGCTGAATGACAGGCTCGGCCACGCCGACCGAATCGACGCGCTTCCGTATTACTTCTACAGCCTGATCCAGTGTCCCCTGGCCTGTACTACCTGCCAGCTCCAAGAGGAACTGCGTTCCACCTCGGAGATCCAATCCGGGCTTAATCTTAACCTTCCACGCGCCAGTTTCATCCTTTGCAAAGAGCGAGGTCAGGCACAACGCCGTAAGAGTGAGGGTTAGAAAAACGCTCAGCCGCATGCGTTTCCGAGTCTCCGTGGTCAGGAAGTACCCGATAAAGAGAACAAAGAAAACCAGACTTAAGCCAAACTGAATGCCAATCATAACTAAAGAGGCCTAACTGGCCGGTTTCTCCTCCGATGCTTTTTCGACTGAGGTAATACTCGAACGCAGGACTTCAAGCTTCACATTGTCCGCAACCTTAAGAATCACCATGTTGTCCTTCAAGTTGGCCACCGTCCCATAGATTCCGCCTGCAGCCAGTACCCGATCCCCCGTCTTTACGGACTGAATGAGCTTTTCGGTCTCCTTCTGTCTCTTCATCTGAGGGCGGAGCAAAACAAAGTACATCAAAACAAAAAGGATCCCCAAGGGCAGGATTTGCACCCAAGCAGGCGGTCCACTGCCATCCGCAGGAGGTGGCGCCATCATAAGGGGTATCTGCCCCACCCAATTCAAATCAAACATCATCGGTACTCTCCTCTTCCTTGGATGTGCCACCCCGCTGATACCGCTCCAAGAACTCGCGGGACCAGCTTTGCCAGCGACCCTCTAGGATCGCCCTCCGAGCTTGCCGGAGTGTCTCAAGATTGAAGAAGAGATTATGCAGGGAAATCAATCGTAATCCCAGCAGTTCTTCCGCCTTGATCAAATGTTGGATATAGGCACGACTGAAGCGCAGACAAGTATAACAGCCACAACCCTCCACAATCGGACCCTCATCGCGGGTCCATGTCGACTTCCTCACAGACACAGGCCCTGTCGTGGTACATGCCGTCCCATTGCGAGCCACCCGGGTGGGAAGAACACAATCAAACATATCCACCCCCTTCCCGATCATTCGCACCATCTGGTCGGGGTGCCCCAGCCCCATAACATAACGGGGCCGATCCATAGGCAGATGCGGGGCACTTGAATCAATTGCAGCCATCATCTCTTTTTCGGGCTCTCCCACACTCACCCCGCCGATTGCATATCCATCAAACCCGATCTCCTGCAAAGCCAGACAACTTTTTTTCCTTAAATCTTCCTGATCCCCTCCCTGCACGATTCCAAACAGCAGGTTCTTTGTCTTCGTTGCCAACTGCTCTTCTCGACAAATCTTTGCCCACCGCAAAGTCCGCTCCAGACTCTTTTCGAGAACATCCCGCGAACACGGCCAAGGCGGACACTCATCAAATGCCATCATGATGTCCGACCCAAGCGTCACCTGTGCACGAATCGCCTCCTTGGGCCCCAGAAACAACTTCTTTCCATCCACATGGCTCGAAAACCAGACCCCTTCCTCACGCACCTCCCGAATCTTCGCTAAACTAAATACCTGAAAGCCTCCGCTATCCGTCAAAATCGGGCCCTGCCATCGCATGAACTTATGCAGCCCCCCCATCTGCGACATGACTTCCAAACCCGGCCGAACAACCAGATGGTAGGTGTTTCCTAAAATGATTTGTGCCCGCATCTCCAGAAGTTCATCCGGACTCACCCCCTTCACGGATGCCTGAGTCCCCACAGGCATAAAAACAGGAGTTTGCACTTCTCCGTGCTCCGTAAAAACGACTCCCGCCCTCGCGTCCCCATCCGTTTTTTCTAAGCGAAAAACCTCCGCCGCACTCTTCACGGCACAATCACCTCAAGACCCTTCGGAACAATCTGGAAATCCACAGGAGTTTTCCCGCAATACTCCCCATCTACCTCCAGTGCTACCGACTTCTCCGCCTCGACTCGTAAGGCGGGAACCTGCCAGTAAGTAACCTCAGGCAAAGAGTTTGGCCCTCCCAATAAAACTGCCTGCAAATACCACAAAAGATCCAACGGCCCGGATTTAGGGAAAACACAAACATCTAACTTCCCATCCGCCATTTCAGCCTTGGGAAAGAATTGAAACGGTCCTCCGTAATGCCTGCCATTTCCAATCAGCACCATCGCCCCACGGATCTCCTTTTTTCCAGGAACTCTCACTCGTAAAACGGGTGCGGGCGCCACCATGAGCTGCGCAGCCGTTAAGAGATAGCTCCATGGACCCCATGCTTTTTTTGCATTGGGATGAGTCCGCCGGACTGTCTCCGCATCCAACCCAACTCCAGCCAACTGAATAAAACGTCTTCGATTTGCCAACCCCATATCCAAGCGCTTCCTTTTTCCCGCGCGAATCACCTCAAGCGCCTTCTCCAAGTTAGGCGGAATTCCGAGTTCGAGGGCCAACACATTCATCGTTCCAACCGGTAAAACCCCCAACGTGCAGATTTTTGGATCAATCCCGTTCAAAACCTCATTCACCGTTCCGTCCCCTCCCGCAGCCACGATGGTTCGATACCCTTTTCCAACCACCTCCCGTGCCAGTTTTTCACCATGCCCAGGACCTTCGGTCAGATACACTTTGGCCTCAGGCACCAGTTTGACCATTTGGCTTAATGTTTTTCTCGCCTGATCCCCCTTGGCGGCAGGGTTCAAGATGATGCATAACTTAGGGTGTGAGCCGGAAGCCATCTTTAGGTGATAGGGAAGAAAAAGCCCCGTGTCATTCTCGCCGAGGGGGTGGTTTTCTCAGAATTACTGCGGGAATCCATAGAAGCCGCCGCCTTGCTGTTCCCCCCTTGCCCGGTTTACGCCCTGCCCAAGACCGAGTTCGTGCCGCCGTTTTCTCCGCCTTAGGAGCCCTTGTACCGGATGCCCGAGTCCTAGATCTCTTTGCGGGAACGGGAGCCTACGGAATCGAGGCTTTGAGTCGGGGCGCAAAATCAGCCCTATTCATCGAGCAGAATTCCCGTACCGCAGAGGCCTTACAGCAAAATCTCACCTCCCTCGAATACTCCTTTCCCGTGCTCACCTCACCCGTTGAAAACTGGTTGCCCCAAGCCAAAGATCAGTACGACCTCATCTTCCTCGATCCACCCTACGACCAGACCGGAGCCGAGCTATCTCGCTGGAAGGTAATTCAAGGACTCGAACGTCTTCTCGCTCCCTCAGGCCGCATCATTTGGGAACACCACACCTCCTCCGTTTGGTCCCAGCAAGAGCCTCTACGCGAAGTCTGGCGCCGAACCTACGGTCGAAGTACGGTCACATTTCTAGCTGCTTCAGACGCTCGTTGACGCTCCCCCCTCCCTTCGCTACTTTTGACGCCTCATGGCGAATAAAAAAATTGCAATCAATGGGTTCGGTCGGATCGGCCGCCTCGTTTTTAGGGCTCTCTGCCAACAAGGGCTTCTAGGAAAGAAATTTGATGTGGTGGCGATTAACGACTTGGTGCCTGCAGACAATCTGGCCTACCTCGTCAAATACGACTCCACCCAAGGGCGCTTCCACCTCGACGTCTCCAGCGCGAAATCTTCCCCTTCCGTCGCCGAAGATGATCTCCTCATCGTGGACGGCCACAAAATCAAATGTCTCGCAGTAAAAGAAGGTCCCACTGCACTTCCCTGGAAAGACCTCGGGATCGACTACGTAATTGAGTCCACAGGTCTCTTTACCGAGGCCGATAAAGCCAAGGGGCATATCACGGCAGGTTGCAAGAAAGTCATCATCTCCGCCCCCGCAAAAGGCGAGGATATCACCGTCGTGATGGGCGTGAACCACACCAAGTACGACAACGCGAAGCACCACATTATTTCCAATGCCTCCTGCACCACCAACTGCCTAGCCCCACTCGTTCATGTTCTCCTGAAAGAAGGTTTCGGCGTTGAGGAAGGCCTGATGACCACTGTGCACAGCTACACAGCCACACAAAAAACCGTCGATGGCCCTTCGCGAAAAGATTGGAAAGGTGGCCGCTCGGCCGCCATTAACATCATCCCCTCCACCACAGGCGCCGCCAAAGCGGTCGGTCTCGTATGCCCGGAAGTTCAGGGAAAATTGACCGGCATGTCCTTCCGTGTTCCTACGCCGACAGTCAGCGTGGTGGACCTTACAGTTCGGACAAGCAAAGACACCTCCTACGAGGAAATCTGCCAGGCGATGAAAAAAGCTTCGGAAACCTATCTGAAGGGAATTTTGGAGTACACCACGGATGAAGTGGTCTCCTCAGATTTCATTCACAGCCAATCCTCAAGTATTTTTGATGCCAGCTCAGGAATCGGCCTCAACAAAAGATTCTTCAAACTGGTCAGCTGGTACGACAACGAGTGGGGCTACAGCAATCGTTGCGTCGATCTTCTGCGACATATCGCGGGCTAATTTCCCGTGGCGAAACTAACGGTTCAAAATCTCTCCCCCAAAGGGGAACAGGTTTTCGTGCGGGTCGATTTCAACGTCCCTTTCGAACCCTCCCCGGAAGGCCCCAAGGTCTCCGATGATACCCGCATTCAGGAAACGCTCCCGACTCTCAAACTTCTTCTCGAAAAAGGCGCCTCACTTGTTCTCTGCAGCCACCTTGGCAGGCCAAAGGGGCAACCCGTCGAAAAGTACTCCCTCCGTCCAGTAGCCGCACATCTCAGCAAACTTTTAGGTCGCCCCGTTCTTTTTGCCTCTGATTGCGTCGGGCCCATCGCCGATCAAGCCAGAGAAAAACTCAAGGCTGGTGAAATTCTACTTCTGGAAAACGTGCGCTTTCATACCGAAGAAGAAAAAAACGATCCCGCTTTCGCGAAACAGCTTCTCGGCAAAGCCAAGTTTTATGTCAACGATGCCTTCGGCTCTGCCCACCGTGCTCACGCATCAACGGAAGGATGCGCCCGCCTCACCACCCATGCCGCGGCTGGCCTTCTCATGGAAAAAGAACTTCGCTATTTGGGTACGGAACTTTCCAATCCCAAGCGCCCCTTTCTGGTCATTCTCGGCGGAGCCAAGGTGGGTGATAAAATCGGTGTTCTCCGCGCCCTCCTCCAGAAGGCCAACACCATTCTCATTGGTGGAGGCATGAGCTACACATTCCGCCTCGCCCAAGGTCGCAAAATTGGAAAATCACTGTGCGAACCCGACAAGGTCGAACTGGCCAAATCGATCCTGTCCGAGGCGGAAAAACGAGGGGTGAAACTCCTTCTCCCGGAGGACACTTTCATCGTGGAAAAGCTCGATTTTGCGGGTCGCCAAGTTTCTCCAGGAAAATTCACCAATCCAGGTGAAGACATTCCCGAGGGTTGGGAGGGTGTCGATATTGGCCCTCAGGCATCAAAAACCTACGCTCAGGAGATTGCCACGGCTTCGACCATTCTTTGGAACGGACCAATGGGTGTGTTTGAAATTCCAGCGTGTGCAAAGGGAACTTTCGCCATTGCACAGGCTGTCGCGAGCAACTCCAAGGCCGTCTCGATCATCGGAGGCGGTGACTCGGTCACTGCAATCAAACAGGCTGGAGTGGGTGACAAAGTTACCTTTATTTCCACAGGCGGAGGCGCCTCTCTTGAGTTTCTCGAAGGAAAAGTTCTGCCAGGCGTAGCGGCTCTTCAGGAGGCAAAATGACCCGTAAGACCAAATTAAATCCACGCCGCCCCTTGGTCGCGGGAAACTGGAAGATGCACAGAACAGCATCCGATACCCGAGCCCTCATCCAAGATATCGTGAAGAGAGTGGAACGAGTCGCCAATATTGACCTCGTCGTTTGTCCGCCCTTTACCTCCCTTGCTGCTGCCCACGAGACCCTTGGTCGTCACAGCATTCTCGCGTTGGGCGCACAAACCATGCATCAAGCAAAGGAAGGTGCTTTTACAGGCGAGATTTCAGGTCCGATGCTTCGCGAATTTGGCGTTCGATACGTCATTCTTGGCCACTCCGAACGGCGCCAGTATGACAATGAGACAAACGAGAAAGTCGCCGCCAAAGCAATCGCCGCAGTCGGTTACCATCTTCGCCCGATTGTTTGTGTGGGAGAAACCCTTTCCCAACGGGAGTCCGGGGATACGGAAGCAGTGATCGATTCCCAAATCCATACGTCCTTAGCGGGCTTTCCTCCAGAACAGATCGAAGAACTCGTCATCGCATACGAACCCGTTTGGGCAATCGGAACGGGCAAAGTGGCTACCCCCAAACAAGCGAATGATGTTCACCACCAGATACGTAAACTCCTGGTAAAACTATTTGGACCCAAGGGGGCTGACATCCGAATCCTATATGGTGGAAGTGTAAAACCCGATAATGCTGTCGACCTAATGTCCCAGCCCGATATCGACGGCGCCCTGGTCGGCGGAGCAAGTCTCGACGCGCGGGCCTTTTTCGATATTATTGAAGCTGCCCGCCCAAAACGGGCTACTGACCATGATTAACATAGCCATCTACGTCCTCCTAGGAGTCAACCTGCTGGTTTGCATTCTCCTGACCCTCCTTGTCCTCATGCAAAAGCCCCGTTCCGAAGGTCTCGGTGCTGCCTTTGGCGGAAATTTTACCGACTCGATTTTTGGAGCCCAAACATCCGATGTTCTCACCAAAGGAACCATCTGGTTGGGTGGGATCTTTATGGCCCTGACTCTCGTTCTCGGCCTTCTCTACAGTCACCGCCAAGCTGGCAACACAAAGCTTCAAGAAGAGCTGACAAAACCCGTAGCCCCTCTTGCAGCACCCGCCTCGAACACAATCACCAACACAGTCACTCTGACAAATGGTGCGCTTACCCCAACTTCTTCCACCCCTCAGCCTGCTTCCAATAAAGCGGAACCCGCACCAGCGCCCGCCAAACCGTAATGATGCTCCGCCGGGGAATACCCGGCCTGACTGGCCTTCTTCTCGCCTGCCTTTCCCTCTCCTCCTGCCAGACTCGTCCTCGCGCTGACCTTGTACTTTGCAACGGCGCAGAACCGCAAACTCTCGACCCCGCTCTTGTTTCAGGTCAACTCGAAGGCCGTCTCTGCAGCGCCTTGTACGAGGGCCTGACACGACGGGATTCTCGGGGCAAATCCATTCCCGCAGCAGCCAAGTCCTGGGATATCTCTCCAGATGGAAAAACTTATACCTTCCATCTCCGCCCCGACCTCCGCTGGTCGAACGGGGATCCAGTCACCTCAAGCGATTATCGAGAAAGCTGGCTCCGGGCTCTTCACCCCAACACAGCCTCCCCTTACGCCGAAATCTTTTTTGGAATTTCCAATGCACAGGAGTTCAATCAAGGCAAATCAACCGCAGAATCAGTCGGTTTACAGACTCCCGACCCACTCACCCTCCGCGTCCAATTGACTCATCCCCTGCCCTATTTTCCCTCTCTCACCTCTTTCACCACCTACCTCCCGGTTCACCAAGCCACCGTCACAAAATATGGTGACCGCTGGGCTCAACCCGGAACATGGGTGGGAAATGGCCCCTATCGCCTTCTCGATTGGAAAATCAACGACCGCGTGTCCCTAGAAAAGAATCCTCTCTATCATAGCCCTGAACGGATCCGACTTCAGCGAATCGATGCACTTGCCGTGACGCGAGCCAGCACTGCCTTCAATTTGTACTCTTCGGGCCAAGCCGATCTGCTTCTCGATAAAGGGCTCATTCCATCCCTCATGCTGCCCCAGTTACGAGGTCGACCCGACTTTCACCCAGGCCCACTTTTTGCCACCTACTTCTATCGCTTCAATGTCACCCGCCCGCCCTTTCAAGATGTTCGGGTTCGACGCGCCTTCGCCCTTGCGATTGATAAAGAGACAATCGTAGAAAGGATCACCCGAGGAAACGAACCCATTGCCCAATCTTTAACCCCACGAGGAATCGCTGACTATGAACCACCCGAAGGCCTGCCTTCCGATCCCACCACGGCACAAGGCCTTCTTAAGTTGGCGGGCTATCCCGAAGGCCGCGGCTTCCCCCGCGTTTCCCTCCTTTATAATAAGTCTGAGCTGAACGAGCAAATTGCTGTCGAAATACAGGCTCAATGGAAGCGAGTACTTGGCGTGGAGGTCGAACTTCGAAATCAGGAGTGGGCCACCTACTTGCGCTCCTTGGATGAACTGGATTTCGACATTGCCCGCTCCAGTTGGGTTGGGGATTACGACGACCCAAACACATTTCTAGACTGCTTTGTAACGGGTCGCGGAAATAATCGGACAGGCTGGTCCGACCCCACCTATGATTCTCTTCTGAATCGTGCCTTGGCTGAACCCAAACCCACCAAACGCCTTCAACTTCTAGCCAGCGCAGAAACGATTCTTGTGTCTCAGGCCCTTCCGATCATCCCTCTCTACCATTTTGTTGGATGCCTAATGTTTGATCCTAATCAATGGGAAGGCCTCTACCCAAATCTCCTCGATGAACACCCGTTCTCGGAAATCGGCCCGAAAGGAAAATAGACGATGCCTAGCGTTTCCGGCCATTATCCTTGCTCCACCTTCCACCTCCCCCTTTCCACAATCCAAAATCTCCCGCACATGCGGGATCCCGCGAATGCGGGGCAAAATCCGCAATCCGAAATCAGCACTAGATAAATCTGATGCTCACCTTCCTCACCCGCCGCCTGATGTCGTCGATCCCCGTCGTCCTGACCGTTTTAGCTCTCTGCTTTCTTCTGGTTAGGATTGCCCCTGGATCTCCTTTCGCCACGGAACGAGCGCTAGATCCCAAAACCAAAGCGTACCTCGAAGAAAAGTACGGCCTATCAGGATCCTTGCCTCAACAGATCATTCGATATGGGAGTAACGTGCTTCATGGCGATCTAGGCGACTCTCTCAAGTTTCGGGGTCGCACAGTCGTGGAAATTATCGCCCAATCCCTACCCCGTTCCCTTCTTCTTGGCTCAATCGCTTTTACTTTAGCCCTCGGACTGGGAATCCCGATGGGCGCTTGGGCCGCTGCCCGGCACAACAAAACCCCCGATCACTGGCTAAACAGTATCGCCCTTCTCACTCTTTCTATTCCAACCTTTGTGCTGGCACCCGTTGCTGTTCTTTTTTTCTCCTTTGGAATTCCACTTTTTCCACCCGCGGGATGGGGCACCCTACCCCAACTTGTTCTTCCGTCCCTCTGCCTGGCTCTCCCCTTTGTGGGCGTTTGTGCCCGGCTTACGCGATCAGGATTAATCGAAACCACAGGTGCCGACTTCATTCGAACGGCCCGCGCCAAAGGCGTTACTGAAAAGACTCTTATCCTAATTCACGCACTTCGTCCTGCGGTGCTTCCGCTCGTGGCATATGCCGGCCCCTTAGCCGCGAGTATTTTGACGGGAAGCCTGGTCATTGAGGAGATTTTCGCCATCCCAGGAATTGGACAGTTCTTTGTCAGTGGAGTTATGAATCGCGACGTTTTCCTGGTTTCTGGAGTTGTCCTCATCTACTGCGTCCTTCTTCTTTTCTTCAACTTGGTGACCGATTGGCTCACAGCAATCTTGGACCCCAGAATTCGCGCCCAATCATGAAAACCCGTCTTATTCTTTTTTTTCTCCTCACCGTTTTGGTCGCATCGATCGCGGGACCTTGGCTGAGTCCGTATGATCTGTCCGATCTTTCCAACCTTCGACTCGATTCACCAAGCAAGACCCACTGGTTCGGCACCGATCTACACGGACGCGACCTGCTCACTCGGCTGCTTTACGGGGGGCGAATATCTCTTCTCGTGGGTTTTGTAGGAGCCACGGTCTCCCTTTTTGTTGGAGTAACCTATGGTCTCGTCGCTGGCTATCTGGGGGGACGGATCGACAACGCCATGATGCGCCTTGTAGATATTCTCTACGCTCTGCCTCGCATAGTCCTCGTGATCGTACTGATCAGTCTATTTGATCTTAAGTTGAAGGCACTCCTCGATCACACATGGTTTGCCTCACTTGCACCCCATGCTCGCCTACTACTTCTTTTTATGGGATTGGGACTGGTCGAATGGCTCACGCTTGCTCGAATCGTCCGAGCCCAAGTTCTTTCAATCAAAGAGAGACCATTCGTCCTTTCGGCAAGATTGATTGGGCAAACGACACCGACCATCCTCTTTCGCCAAATCTTACCTCAAGTCCTTCCCACCGTTTTGACCTACCTTACCCTGGCACTTCCGGCTGTGATCCTTGAAGAGTCATTCTTGAGCTTCCTGGGACTAGGAGTACAGGCTCCACTAGCCAGTTGGGGAACCTTGCTTGCAGATGGAACAGCGCTCCTCAATCCCATCCAATCCCCATGGTGGTGCGTACTTTTTCCAGCTCTCGTTCTTGCTACTACGCTTCTTCTTCTCAATTTTCTTGGAGACCAACTCCGCCAATCGCGAAAATAGCCCTCTTAACTCCCTTATTTACAATATCTTATATGGGGTCAGAGGTGTTGTAGGATGCTTATAATCAATGCTTTAGATGGCGCTTTTTCAAATGTGGGGTCAGAGGTAGTTGACTCTTAAGAATCAGCAAGTAGGGATAACGATATGAAATACATCCTACTAACCCTAACCCTCCTCAGCCTTAGCCTCTCACCTACCTTTGCCCACTGCGGCAGCTGCGGAAGCGGTGACTCGAGCCACGACTCCAAAAAGACCTGCTCAAAGTGCGGTAAACCCGAGGGTTCCGACGCTTGTAAAAAAGCCTGTGCAAAGCAGCCAGCCCCCGCAAGCTAACGAAACAATCAGCTGTTGCTGACCATGAGCCGGTGCTGACCTTTATCGTCAGCACCGGCTTTTTGTTTTAACTTTTCTTGGTGAACTCTGTTTCTCCTCAGGTTACGCAATCCCTGTGCGCGGATTGCGGGATGTGCTGCGATGGCACTCTCTTTCACTCTGTTGTCCTCCAACCCTCAGACTCACCTCGGACTCTCTCTTCTTTAGGGCTTACGCTAAAACGGAAACCAGGACTTACCACCTTCCGCCAACCCTGCTCAGCCCACCAAAATAATCAGTGCGCCATTTACGAAAACCGCCCCCAGCGGTGTCGGCTTTTCAATTGTCAGCAGTTACTCCGCGTTGCCTCAGGGGAAATCACCCAATCCGTAGCACAAGAAACGATTGCTTCCACTCGGGAGAAAATAAGCCAAGTCGTTGAGAAGATTGAGCGTCTGACCGAAACAAACCCTAACCAAGGTCTTACCCAACGAATCTCAGTTGCCCTTGCCAACACAGCTCCCTGCCTGGAACGTACGGAACTAGAAGCCGCAATGAGCGAGATTCAGTCGATTCTCGAAAAAGAGTTTCGCGTCAGAGAAGAAGACAACTAGCGACGCCCGCCCCCACGACCCCCACCTCCCCGAGCGCGATCCGCGCCGCGATGATTCCCACGATCCTCATAACGACCATCTGAATAGTTGTTCCAATCCCTCCCTCTTCCCCCATAACCGCCACCATAACCATAATACCCGCCTCCATAGTAGTAACCATTGTATCCGTAATAATCCTGATCATTTGCATCCTCCCAAGTGATGATCGGTCCTTGTCGAGGTGCGGGAGCCTGTTCAGGTGCTGGAGCGGGGGCTTGTGTCTGCGCAAAAGCCGGACCAGCCAATCCCAAAAGCACAAAAAAGAATCTCATAAACTTACCCTGCTCGAAGTCCGTCCTACTCACAAGGGTATATTTTTATCTCCCAATATCTGCGTCGACCTCACTCCAGCTTAATGGATATTGATCCAGCTCCACACCCATGGTTTTCAGAAAGCAGGCCAACATTTCGTAAAGCCCCGCAAGAAGCGTTGCCTCCGCAATCTGTGCTACTGAAAAG
>JASGCJ010000025.1:2710-26015 GCA_030054195.1 Minisyncoccota bacterium | reverse complement strand
ACGGCTCCCCAGCCCCTTGAATCAAAGCTATTCGGGCTATTGTCTCCCATGGCCCAGTAATCACGCCCAGGAACACGGTACGTATCGTTTGGGTTATTCAGGTAGGATTGCCCTAATGTATATCCAGGATAGCCATTCGTTTTGCTCGCGACTCGAATGTGTGCAGGGTCTGTCGCAGGAGCACCATCAATCCAAAGTTCTGGCGGTCTGACCTGCAAAAGATCTCCACCCAGCGCCACGCACCGTTTGATATAGTATTGAGAACCTTCGATTCCACGTAACCGTAGCCCTGACTCGATCCCATCAATTTTTTCGGTCGTAAAAACGAAGGTTTCAGCCCTTTTGGGCTTTCGAAAGTGGTAGATAAACTTGTTTACAAAAAGGTGATCTCCAGTCGCTGAGCTGAAATTTACGAGAACATCTCCCTTTTTGACCTGATCCCCACTTCGAACCTTAAGGCCCCCTTCCCGGGCCTCTTGAAGGCCGCACACCACGAACTCTTTCCAGCCATCCGCAAGAATCTCAGTGGTTGTCCAAGGGATAAATCCAAACAGACGCCCTTCACGAACGGATACAATCTGACCTTCGCGTGGCGCTACTGCCTTATGATAACTTTTCCCTTCTTTTGCCAACTCAAAGATCCGCATTGGCCATGAGGGTGGATTCTTATCTTCAGGTTGGTTTAAAATTCCAAGAAGAGTGGGCCGCATCGAGTGGGTTGGAATCTTGAAGGGCTGTAAAAAATAAGCCCGTACTCCTAAGGCTAAAACAATCGCGACTAGCGCGACTTCAGCATTTTCCTTCCGCCCATGATGTCGATCGGTTCGAAGTAAATCGCCATACTCCTTTTCTAATTGTGCCAGAAGGTCGCTTCGGCGTTGGCCTGGAGTTGTGATGCGCAAACCCTCAGCGCAAAGCTCTCGTGCTTGATTCAGTCGTTCCACCAGTTTCTCGGGCAAAATATCCCTCCCATAATGAACCCGCTTGGCAAGAAAGTGAGCCATCGCATGAAGGTGCTTCCTCTCCTCCTTGGCTCTTCCAAAAAAAAGAAAATCGATCACAACTTTAGTCCCCGAATGCCTTAAGAACTTGGAGAAAAGCCTCCTGGGGAATGTTCACCTTCCCAAACTGCTTCATCCTCTTTTTCCCCTCTTTCTGTTTCTCTAGGAGTTTTCGTTTTCTCGAAATATCTCCTCCATAGCACTTTGCTATAACATTCTTTCCAAAGCTTTTCACGTCCTCCCTCGCCACAATTTTCCCCCCAATGGCCGCCTGAAGAGACACCTTGAACAACTGGGGTGGAATCACCTCCTTGAGTTTTGCCGTCAGCGCCCTACCCCGAGCCGGTGCTTTCTCGCGATGTACAATGCAGGAAAAAGCATCCATCGGTTCACCGTTCACCAAGATTTCCAGTTTAACTAAGTCATCCGCCCGATACGCCCCGTGCTCGTAGTCCATGGACCCATATCCACGAGTAATGCTTTTAATCCGATCACTAAAATCGACCAAAATCTCGCTCAAAGGGATCTCCGTCGTAAGCATAACCCGCTTCGCATCCAAGGAATCAGTCTTGGTCACCTCGCCTCGTTTTTCCCGAACCATAGCCACCAAATCACCGATGTTCTCGTTGGGGCAAAGTAAAAACACAGTCACCATGGGTTCTCGGATCTCTTCGATCACGCTTGGATCCGGTAGTTGAACAGGATTTTCAACAGAAAGAACTTTCCCACTGGTCAGTCGAACCTCGTAGATCACGCTTGGGTAAGTCGAAAGAACTTCCATCCCAAATTCTCGGGAGAGCCTCTCCTGAACGATCTCCATGTGTAAAAGACCCAAAAAACCACATCGAAATCCATAACCTAAGGCGGGAGAACTTTCAGGAATAAAGACAAGGGAGGAGTCATTGACCTGCAGTTTTCCCAGAGCCAGCTTCAGTTTCTCAAAGTCATCCGTATTGATGGGATAAAGGCCCGAGAAAACCATCGGTTGGACTTTTCGAAAACCTGTGAGCGCCTCCTTTGCCGGGTAGATCGCATTCGTAATTGTATCTCCAATGTCGATTTCCGCAGTGGTTTTAAGATTTGCGACCAGATAGCCCGAGTCCCCTGGACCTAGTTTTTTTCCAATCGTCATTTTCGGGCTAAAGGTGCCCACCTCCTTGACCTCATATTTTCGGCCACTTTGCATCAGCATAATCGGAGTCCCTGCCGTCAACTCTCCTGAAATCACCCGAACATATGCAATGACACCTCGAAAAGTGTCGAAAACACTATCAAAAACAAGAGCCTTGAGTTCCTTTCCATCTGCACCTTTAGGAGCGGGTAGTCGGGCAACGATCGCCTCAAGAACATCCTCAATCCCCTGCCCTGTTTTCGCGCTCACCAAAATTGCTTCTTCCCCGGGAATCGTGAGGATCTCTTCTAGTTGTTTTTTGACTCCGGGTATGTCGGAACTAGGTAAATCGATTTTATTGATAATCGGGATGAGCGTTAAACCCTCTTTGTTTGCCAGATGAACATTAGCGACAGTCTGGGCCTCGACCCCTTGGGCGGCATCCACCACAAGAAGGGCCCCCTCACATGCGGCAAGGGAGCGCGAAACTTCATAGGAAAAATCCACATGTCCCGGAGTGTCGATGAGGTTCAATCGATACGTTTTGCCGTTCTTTGCGGTATAATTGAGGGTCACAGGATGTGCTTTGATTGTGATTCCCCGTTCCCTCTCGAGATCCATCGAATCCAGCAACTGCGCTTGCATATCTCGCTCCGCGATCAGTCCAGTGACTTGAAGCAAGCGATCCGAAAGCGTGGTCTTGCCGTGGTCGACATGCGCAATGATACAGAAATTACGAATGAGGCTGGGGTCCATAGAGAAAGACGAAATCAGGCTTCAGCCTGAAACATTTGCCGCTGTTGCAGCCGATCGCATTGCAGAGACCGCTTGGGTCAGGTCAGTTTGCGCAAACAGGAAAGATCCTGACACAAGGATATTCCCCCCCGAACCGACACATCGAGCTGCCGTTTCGTTATTAATTCCACCATCCACAGTGATATCGACCTGATAATTCTGACGCACAATCACTTCCCGAGCTTCACGGATTTTCGGCAAAACTTCGGCGAGGAAAGGTTGTCCTCCAAAGCCAGGATTTACTGTCATGCAGAGAAGTTGATCACACAGGGGAAGTAATGGAATCGCGTGCTTGAGAAGCGTGGCAGGGTTGATTGCCAATCCAGTGCGACAACCCCTTTGACGTATTGCTTCCAAGGTGCGGGCCGATTGATGTCGTGCCTCAAGATGAATGTTTAAACAGTCTGCTCCAGCATCAATAAACTCATTTGCGTAACGATCCGGCTGCTCAATCATGAGATGAACATCCAAAGTAGCCTCCCCCATCAAACGGCGTAGGGTTCGGACCATATTGACGCCAAAAGAAATATTGGGAACAAAGTGCCCGTCCATAATATCCACATGAACCCACTCTGCCCCGCTGGCCTTAATTCTCTCGGCTTCCGCTTCAATACGGCCCAGATCCGCCCCCAAAATAGAAGGTGCGATATGAATCGGTCGATTGGTCACAGAACACTCCTTCTTTCAAGCAATCCAGGTCCAAAGCCAAAGTTTGAAAGGCTTAGGAAGGGCCGGAACAGTCCTGTGGGCAGGTATCGATGCAGTTTCATATCTAGACATCATTCCCTCCCCACCCCCTGCCGTCGAACAGTAATCTCTCTTTATTCTGTTTCTGATTTTGACCCTCGATCCAAAAGAGCCAGTAACCCCTCTTTGGGTGACTTCTTTCCCTGCAAAACTTGAAACAGCTCCTGAGCAATCGGGGCTTCGATCTTTTTACTTTCAAGAATTTTATGCAAAGCCTCCGTGGTGGGTACCCCCTCACAAACGCCGTCAACGGATGCCAATGCCTGTGCGACTGTGTCACCCATCCCTAGACGTTCTCCTACACAACGATTTCGGCTGGAGCGACTATAAGAAGTTAGAATCAGGTCACCCACTCCACTCAAACCCTGAACCGTTTCCTCCTGGGCGCCAAAATGGACGGCCACACGGGTCATCTCCCTCAAGCTCCGAGTGGTTAAGCCAGCCAAACTATTTTCCCCCAAACCCAAACCGGCGCACATACCAGCCGCAAGCGCATACACATTTTTTAGCGCTCCTCCCCACTCTACTCCGATCAAATCGATGCTGCGATATACCCGAAGGGCGGTTCCATGGAGGGCTTTTTGGACGAGCAGTGCAAGGGCCTCATCTGTGGAAGCAGCAACCAGAGCTGTTGGCACTTTTTTGAGAATCTCCCCAGCCAGACTAGGCCCCGATACCGCCGCAAGGGCCGATTGGGGATAGAAGTGCGCGAGGATTTCACTCACTCGTTTTCCCGTAGCGATTTCAATCCCTTTGGAAAGGCTGACGATGGGAGTTTTCGCCGGAAGCCCTTTTATGTTCTTAAAGCACTCCCGTACCACTTGCGTAGGAAGCGCAATCCAAAGAAGATCCGTCTTCGATGGAATATCGAAATCCCCCTTATCCAGCCAGTGGACGGAATTCCCGCGTTCTTGTAGGGCCTGACCAATCGCCTGTCCCCAGGCCCCTTTTCCTAAAATAGTATGGTTCATGGTTTCTCTGGTTTTACAAAACGGTTCTCTTTCCCTTGAAAAAGTCTCTTGAGGTTATCCCGATGTCGAAACCAAACCAGCACAGTCATCCCGATCGAGATCCACTGAAAGACTTTTTGCTCTGGCATAAGCCAAAAAACGAACAAGGGAAAAGCAGTTGCCGCACACAAGGAGGCTACCGAAACAGTTCGACTCATTTGAAACGCAAGGAACCAGATCAGTGCCACACCCAGGGCAACCCAGGGTGCTAACCCGATCAGTATCCCAGCTGAAGTGGCCACGCCTTTGCCACCTCGAAACCCTAGCCAGGGTGAAAAGACATGGCCCAACACTGCAAAAACCCCCACTGTGACAGACCAAGTCTCCGGTAAATTGCCTACACTTTGGGCCAGAACGACCGCGATCCATCCCTTTCCTAGATCTAAAATAAAAACAAAAATCCCCCACTTCTTTCCAAGGACACGACCGACATTGGTTGCTCCTGTGTTTCCGCTTCCCTGGCTCCTTAAATCAACTCCACGAACCAAGGCCAACCAATGACCAAAGGGTAAA
Source organism: Minisyncoccota bacterium (assembly GCA_030054195.1). Taxonomy (GTDB): domain Bacteria; phylum Verrucomicrobiota; class Verrucomicrobiia; order Methylacidiphilales; family Verrucolacustridaceae; genus Verrucolacustris; species Verrucolacustris abundans. The sequence goes on along the minus strand of JASGCJ010000025.1, from coordinate 20,838 downwards.
GACCCCAAGAAAAAGGCTGTCAGGACGTAAAAGACCGGGTTGTGCATGGGAAGCGAGTTGGCCTAGTGAAACGAAAAGGGCAAGGAAAACCCCGCAAGAATTTCCGTTGGGTCAAAAGTCCTTTTGAGGTATTCTTTCCCGCTATGCCAGAGATTACGTCTGCCCAATTGACGGGTTCCAACTTGGAAACCTTTCGAAAGGCAAAGGATGCGATGGCGCGGCAAAATCATGATTATGTGATCATGCTGATGCCTCCCGTTCTTGAAGCCAATCCCGGGCTTTTGGAAGGCCGTAAAATCCTACGGGCCAGCCAGATCGCAAAGGCAAAGAGCGCCTCAAAGATGGATAAGAATATGGCTGCTGTTCGGATCGCCCCGGCTGTCATGCAGGCCAAATCAGCGGTTGGGAAATCGCTGGGGACTGGTTTAGCAAAACTTGAAGAGGCCTTAACTCTCGACCCTTTTAGTCCTCAGGCGAATGGGGCCTTAGGGGAAATCGCGTTAGAAAACGATCTCCCAGGCACAGCCGTATTTGCTTTTGAGACAGTCCGATCGGGTAAACCGCAAGATACTCAAAATTTACACGGATTGGCTCGTGCCTTAATTGCCGCCAAGCAGATGGCTAAAGCCCGTGATATTTATCAAACCATCCTCGAGATTACACCGAATGACGGGGCGGCATTAAAGGGAATGAAAGATGCCAGCGCCCTTGTCGCCACTCAGTCAGGTGGATGGGAAAAGTCGGAAGATTTTCGTGATTCCCTAAAGAATAAAGATGAGAGTGCAGCACTCGAATCTGCCTCCAAAGTCGTAAAATCTGCAGAGGCGGTTGCGGAGCAGTTAACCCGTCTTCATGCTCAGTTCGAAAATGAACCTCAGAACGTAACCCTAGCCAAACAGATAGCAGAGTTGTGCGAGGTTCAGGGATCCTTGGATCATGCCCTCCAATGGTTTCAATTTGCCCATGAACTCACCCAAAAGACTGACCCCGCCCTCGAGAAAGCAGTGTTTCGCCTTCAGTGCGCCCTTCTCGATTCCGAGTTAGATCAGGCTAAAGCTGCAGCAGCGGAGGGGTCTGTCTGTGAAGAAATTATTGCTCGAAAGAAATCTGTTGTTCTGGAAGGGGCGAAGGAGCGGGTGAAGCGATATCCAAACGATCTCCAGTACAGGTTCGATTTAGGCGAAGCTCTCATTGATAACGGCCAGTATAAAGAGGCCGTTCCAGAACTTCAGCAGGCTCTCCGTCAGCCCTCGGTTCGGCATCGGGCGCTGAATCTGCTTGGAGTTTCTTATCAGAAACGAAAGATGCTTGATCTTGCTGCAAAACAGTACGCTCTTGCTGCATCCGAAATCGTGGCCATGGATAATGTCAAAAAAGACGCGATCTACTGTTTAGGGGTGATTCTTGAGGAAATGGGTAAAAAGGAGGAGGCCTTGGAGGAATTCAAGAAAATCTACGAGGTGGACAGCCAGTTCCGGGACATTGCGGACCGAGTGGAAGCAGCGTATCAGCAGAGCGGTTGATCGATAAAAGGCGAAGGCCGGATGGCCTTTTCGCCACCCGGCCCTCGTTCCTGTGGAATCCGTAAGCCGGATTCTGTGGTTCTTTAAGTTTCCTCAAAGAACTGGCAGCCATTTCTCTAACCCGCCCGAAGGCGAATTTCGGTTCCGTGTTGCCACTTCCCCGATGCGGCTCCAACCCGGGAGTGTCTCGCTTACGCGAGACGGGCGGATCACCCGTTCCCCCTGCTCGGCCTTGCACCATCCGTGGTTTGTCATTCTCCTCGGTTGCCCGAGAAGCGGTGGGCTCTTACCCCGCCTTTTCACCCTTACCTAACTTGCGTTAGGCGGTATTTTTTCTGTGACACTTTCCGTCATCCTCAGCTTGCGCTGAAGATGCCCCCAGCTTTCCCAGGGCGGATTATCCTGTGGTGTCCGGACTTTCCTCCCCCAGACTAGCTGAGGGCGACTGCCCTGATTCCAATCAAGATAGTAAGGGCTAAATTCTTTCTGACAACACCCGACCCGAGTCAAACTTTAACGAACATTACTCCATCCAAATCAACGGGTTCCAAGAGCATAGAGCCATCCACTCGATCACTAGTAAAATAATGGCAGAAGGAATAAGAATGGTAAGTCCGAGACCTACTACAATGGGAAAATGCGGTATATCTTTGCGATGTTTCACGAGTTGGGCTCCCCCAGCAAGAACAGCAACTGCACCTAATGTCATAGAGGTTAAAATCATGTACATCTATCTAACTACGAATCTGATCAAGACAAGGAAACTCCCCACCAAGATCAATCCAAAGGTTTCCCCTTGGTATCGATCGTTCGAGACTGGTTTCCAACACGAACGTGAGCCTTCCCATTATGAAAATCTGTTGCTTCATCAAATTCTGGAGCTATCGCGATTCCTCCTTTTAAATTGATATACCCAAACTTGCCTGCAATCCGATCCTCCAGCTGAACGCGAGCCAACCCCTCAGAAAATCCTCCTGCCCATGCATACTTTGAGTCAAAAGGGCTTTTGCCATCTGGCTGAATAAAAACCCAAGTCTTTTTATCTCCGGGGGGTCCACTTATTTGAGCAGGAGCAAGACCCTCTGAAAAACCACCAACCTGATCAAAGTCAGGCTCGACCACGAGCTTTCCCTTGGCATCTACAAAACCCCACTTGGATCCATCCTTAACAGCCCCATATCCCCCTTGAAAAGGCCTCGTCCAATCATACTCAGGTTCAATGGCCCATCTGCCTTGGCGATCGATATACCCAAACTTGCCCGTCAAGCGATCACCCTCGGACGCAGGGGCCAGATTTTCTGAAAACTCGCCCGCCCAAGAAAAGCGGGGCGGTATTTTCCAGTTTCCAGTCACATCAATATAGCCCCATTTATCCTTCTCCCGTGCCGCCGCCACATCACCTTGAAAAGGCTTCACCTCAATAAATTTCGCCTCCACAGCCCAGGTACCGTCCGGGGATAAAAACCCCCACTTCCCATTTTCACCCTTGGCGGGGGCAGGTCCTTTAGCAAAAAGAAGCTTCTCCGCCTCGTCTTGGGCCCGAGCAGTAAAAGTCGAACCCCCAATCACTAGCCCCATGGCAAAGATAGAGACCCACTTCATCTCTATAGGCATAGGATTAGAAAAAAAGGGGTCAAGGCAGGGCTGGCACTTTATCCAGAACATCGGATAATGAACCAATGACAACTCCTCTCCTCCTACCCCTCCTCTGCCTCCTCTCCATTTTATCCTTCCCCATTTCTGCTCCTTCTCAAGACATCGGTTTTGAAGGTGGCGCTAGCCCGTATACACCCCAGCAACTTCACGAGCTTCTGGTGGGACAGAACAATATTGGAGTTATCAATTTCTTTGGACGCACTCCAAACCATCAGCAGGGCTTCGACTGGATCTACAATCGTCTTCTCATCGAAATCCCGGAACGCAACCAGTACTTCACAACCGCTGTGGTATGCTTTTCACACGGTGACCATAGGGTATGGCAGGTGGTTTGTTATCCGTAAGGTTTTCTACTACAGTAAACCATGTTACTTCGCGCGCTTAGCTCAGCGGTAGAGCGGCTGCCTTACACGCAGTTGGTCGGAGGTTCAAATCCTTCAGCGCGCATTCTGCTGCTCACTCTTTTCCTTTCGAGTTGCCCCATTACTTATTCTGCCCCGACGTCGCCTGCAGGTCCCGTCTATGTCCTCCCGATTCAGGGCGAGATTCAAAAAGGAACCGTCTATGTGGTTCGCCGTGGAGTGAAAGCAGCACTCGAAGCCAATGCCTCAGCACTTGTTTTAGACATGAATACCCCTGGCGGAGAGGGAGAGGCAATGAAGGAGGTCATGGCAACGATTGCGAAATTTGAACCAGCAGACCAAACCTACACTTATGTAAATCGAGAGGCCTTCTCTGCGGGTGCTTTTATCTCTGCCTCCACACGTCACATCTGGATGGCCCCTGGCTCCATTATCGGCGCTGCCTCGCCCGTGACCTTAGGACAAGAGGGACCGAAGGAGCTTCCGCCTAAATTTGTTTCGGGTTATGCGGCGATGATTCGCGCAGCTGCAGAACAAAACGGCCACAACCCCGCCATATTCGATGCCATGGTAAACAAGCAGATAGGCCTCAACATCGACGGCCGTGAAATTGTTGCCAAGGGCGATATTCTCACCCTCACAACCCAAGAAGCGACTCGTCGTTTGGGATCCCCACCCCGCCCCCTCTTGGCTGAGGGGGTTGTATCTAACCTTGAAACTCTAATTCAAAAGACCGTATTCCCAGGCGCAACGATCGTAAAAATTCAGCCCACAGGTTTTGAGAGCATCAGCCGATGGATTATTACCATCTCACCCCTGCTCCTCAGTGCCGCATTTCTTTTTGGTTATCTCGAGTTTAAAACTCCGGGCTTTGGTTTGTTTGGAGTTCTTTGTGGTATCTGCGCCTTCATCTTTCTCTTTGGGCACTATATTGCCGGCTTATCTGGATACGAAAACGCTCTCCTTCTTCTGCTTGGAGTGGCTCTATTGATCGTGGAACTATTTGTTTTTCCTGGAACACTGATTCCAGGTCTTCTCGGGTTTGCTCTTATTCTGTATGCGGCCCTTAACACGATGATTGATCGCTACCCCTCAGATGCCACCCTTCCTACCCTCGCACAACTTCACTCTCCTGCGTTGAACCTGTCCTTAGGATTCTTTGGTGGGCTAGCAGCGATACTACTGGCTGCTCGATATCTCCCAGAAACCGTACTATTTCGACCTTTTCGCTTGAGCACGACCTCTCCGACTCCATCTCTTCCTCTTGAACTGAACCTCCCCCCGCGAACAAAAGGCACGGCTCTGACGGATCTCCGCCCAAGTGGAACAGCCGAGTTTCATGGGAAAACATTCGATGTTTTAGCGGAAGGACAATTTATTCCTCAAGGTCGGGGCATACGAATTCATAAGGTCGAAGGATCGACGATCTTTGTTGAGGCAATCCAAAGCGTAAAAAAGAAGAAGTAAACTCATCCCTTCACGTTCATATCGGCTAGAAGACAACTTTCTACTTCCTGCGGGGTTCCTTTCACCTTAAAAATAGAACATGCCTATATTCCTACTTATCGCAGTTGGTGTTGTTGGTTTGGTGTTTGCTGTTGTCCTGATTAATTTTTTCGGTCTTTGGCTTCGAGCCCTCACCTCGGGAGCCCCGGTGGGGATTCCGACACTGATTGCGATGCGTCTACGCGGAATTCCCAACTCTCTCATCGTGAATGCACGAATTACGGCCGTTCGGGCAGGAATTGAGGTTTCCACAGCACAACTCGAGACTCACTACCTCGCAGGGGGTAGCGTAGATCAAGTGATTCGAGCCCTCATTGCCGCAGACAAAGCCGGCATTAAGCTCGATTTTAATCGGTGCTGCGCAATCGATTTAGCGACGTCAGGTTCCGGAAAGACCGTATTTGATGCCGTTCGCACGAGCGTGAATCCAAGAGTGATTGATTGCCCTGGCACCGATTCAGGAAAAGGCACGATCGATGGTGTCGCGAAAGACGGAATCACTGTCCGGGCACGGGCCCGTGTCACCGTTCGCTCCAACTTGGATCGTTTTGTGGGAGGCGCTACAGAGGAGACCATCATCGCTCGAGTGGGAGAAGGAATCGTGCGGGCCATCGGTTCTAAGGAGACTTACAAGGGCGTTCTGGAAAATCCCCAGGACATTTCAAAAGATGTGCTGAATCGCGGTCTGGATGCGGGTACGGCGTACGAAATCCTTTCGATCGATATCGCGGATGTTGGGGTAGGCACAAACATCGGGGCCAAGCTCCAGGCCGAACAGGCGGACGCCGACAAACAGGTTGCCCAGGCGAAGGCAGAGATGAGACGTGCCGCCGCTGTCGCAGCCGAACAGGAAATGCGCGCGAAAGTTGTCGAGGCTGAAGCTCAAGTTCCGCTCGCAATGGCGGAAGCTTTTCGTAAGGGCAACCTAGGGATTATGGACTACCAAAAGATCCGTAACGTTTCTGCAGATACCGATATGCGATCCTCCATTGCGAAGGACGCGGGTAAGACAAACTAAAATCACGATCCTTTGACATGGAATGGCTTGTTCCGATTCTCTTTGTCTTAGTTAGTATTGCCCAGTGGTGGATTAGGCGTCGTCACGTCGTTCCGCCCTCCTCCCCTACTCACCAAGAGCGTGATCCCGCTCCGAGTGCAGATCCAATGGATGAGTTCGGGGATCTTCTTGAGGCACTCGGCAGGAGACGACATGAATCACCCCCTGCCCCTCCTAAAACAGAAAAGCCATTACCCCCACGAATTCTCCCTCCTCTCGAGCCTATGTCTCCAACCCTCACTCCATCTGTTGAAGTTGTCACAATGCCTTTACCCCGTATCGCACAGCATGAAGCCTCTTTGCCCAAGCAATCAAACGTTCAAACAAAAAAGGATCCTTACGCCTTAAAATCCCTTTTTCGTGGCGTTCCTACAGACTGGCCAAGGGCAGTTGTTCTTTCCGAAGTGCTCGCTCCTCCCGTTGCTTTACGCTGATATACCCCTATGTCTCACCCTAAGAAAATCTCGGTCGCACTCATTCAGATGTCCTGTAGTGCTGACCCAGCTCGCAACCTTCGAACTGCACTGGATAAAATCGCTTCGGCAGCAAAAAAAGGAGCCAAACTTGTATGTTTGCCTGAGCTTTTTCGATCGCTCTACTTTTGTCAAAAGCAGGATTACAAATGCTTTCAGCTGGCTGAATCCATTCCCGGGCCCACGACTCAGGCGCTATCCAGTGCGGCAAAAAAACATAAGATCACACTTGTCTCCAGCCTTTTTGAGAAACGCACGGGAGGGCTCTACCACAACACGGCAGTTGTTTTTGGACCTAATGGAAAAATTCTTGGGACCTATCGCAAAATGCATATCCCGGATGACCCTGGATTTAATGAGAAGTTCTACTTCACGCCTGGGGATACAGGATTCCAACCGATTGACACACCTGCGGGACGTTTGGGGGTTCTCGTGTGTTGGGACCAGTGGTATCCCGAAGCTGCTCGATTAATGGCTCTCCGTGGGGCTCAGATTTTAATTTACCCAACGGCAATTGGTTGGGCGCGTGGTGAGAAGAAAGAAGTCTGTCAGGACCAACGAAGTGCTTGGCAGACCATCCAAAGAAGCCATGCCATCGCGAACGGACTTTTTGTGCTCTCCATCAATCGAACAGGTCGTGAAAATAACTTAGACTTCTGGGGCACCTCTTTTATCAGCAACCCGATTGGGCATGTGGTTTCAGAAGCCCCGACAGATCGGCCCGAAATCCTTCATGCCGCCCTGAATCTTTCCGAAACAACGACTACGCGACAACACTGGCCTTTTCTGAGGGATCGGCGCATCGATGCTTACGCAGGCCTAGATCAACGTTTTCTTAAAACTTGAAACAGCCGATTTCTAGTCACTCATTCGACGGATCCACTTACCGTCTGCCGGCTGAATGGGAAAAACACGAGGCCACATTTCTCGCTTGGCCTCACAACTCAGAGACCTGGCCTGGGCTTCTTGCTGGCGTACAGAAGACTTACCTTAAGATCATTCAAGCCCTCGTGCCTGGAGAAAAAGTTTATCTGCTCGCAAAAGATTGCGAAGCAGCTGAGGAGATTAATGAGACGTTGCGAAAGGCAAAGGTTCACTCTCCTAACCTAAAGGTCCTTATCATTCCGAATGACGATGCTTGGGTCCGAGATAGCGGCCCAATCTTCATTTTGAGGCGGGACGAAGGATCTCCCCGCCGAGTCGCTCACGACTTTACCTTTAATAGCTGGGGAAGGAAATATGGCCCATGGGACAATGACGATGTCATTCCGCAACAGGCATCGAAAATGCTCGATTTCCCACTCGTGACTCACGACTTCGTCCTTGAGGGAGGCTCCTTAGACACGGATGGCGAGGGAACATTACTGACCACGGAAAAGTGCCTCCTGAATCCGAATCGGAATCCCTCCTTGAACCGAAATGAAATTGAGAAACGCCTTTGCAACTGGTTCGGGATTCAGAAAATTATTTGGCTTCACGATGGTGTGGAAGGTGATGACACAGACGGTCATGTTGATGATATTTCCCGATTTATTGCCCCTGGAGTTGTGGTCACCGTTGTCGAACCAAACAAACAAGATGCAAACCATGCACCACTGGCTGAAAATCTGCTTCGCCTTAAGAGCGCAACAAACGCAAAGGGCCAACCATTAAAAGTTCTCGAGATGCCTATGCCCCCCCGCGCTGATGGCCCGCACCATCGAAACCCTGCAAGTCATGCAAACTTCTATATCGGAAATTCGGCTGTTCTCGTGCCAGTTTTTGAGTCCCCCACAGACTCGGTCGCTTTAGATCTACTTCGACCATACTTCCCTGATCGTTCAGTGATAGGCATCGATTGCCGCGATCTCGTGTCAGGCCTTGGAGCCATTCACTGCATCACTCAGCAGATGCCTGCTATTCCCTCCACCTCTTGACCATCTCGAGGGAACCCAAACGGGTGGGTTGAGTCTTACCCCATTTCCGACTACCCTTTCAAACGATGAAACCCTTACGCATTGGTCTCCCCTCCGGAAGCCTCCAAGAGGCCACCCTGGATCTATTCCGCAGGGCTGGTTACTCGATTTCTCGCGCCTCACGCACCTACCGTCCTACCATTGACGACCCTAATTTCGAGGTCCGACTTCTGCGGGCTCAAGAAATCGCTGCTTATGTACAGGATGGCTTCCTTGATCTCGGACTTACAGGAAGTGACTGGATTCAGGAAACTAAGGCAAAAGTTCAAGCCGTTTCGACGCTTCGATTTAGCAAGGCAACGGCTCAACCGGCTCGTTGGGTCATCGCTGTGCCGAACCGATCCCCGATCCGTCGACCTGCTCAGCTTCGGGGCAAGCGAATCGCCACCGAGGCAGTTGGACTGGTTCGCCAATATCTGGCAAAGCGAAAGATCAAGGCCAAGGTCGAATTTTCATGGGGTGCCACAGAGGTCAAGGTCCCGGAATTAGCGGATGCGGTGGCCGACATTACTGAGACTGGATCCTCACTTGTAGCAAACGGGCTTCGAATTTTAGACACGATTCTCGAGTCCTATCCTCAACTGATTGCTAATCGAAAAGTTTGGGCCAGCACCCCTGACAGAACCCGAATCCAAAACTTATCGATGCTTTTGGAGGGTGCCTTGCGTGCGAGGGATCTTGTCGGTCTTAAGATGAATGTTCCTCAAAAGTGTTTGCGCTCTGTAAACTCCACTCTCTCTTCCCTGAGAGACCCGACGATATCGCCACTCGCAAGGAGCGGATGGGTAGCAGTTGAGACGGTGATGGAAGAAAAGACCGTCCGCTCCATTATTCCCCGTCTCAAGGAGTTAGGGGCAGAAGGAATTATTGAATACCCGCTGAATAAGGTTGTCAGTTAAGCCTTCGAACGCCACGATGCCTGTATGGGATCAGTCAAAAAGAAGCGGAAATCTAAAATCGCCAAGCATAAACGCCGCAAGCGTAGCCGCGCGAACCGCCATAAGAAGCGTCTCCGGTATAAGACGTAAAGTTGGGGCGTTCCTCGCCCTACTTTCGTTGGTTGCCTTTCCGCTTATAGCCGCTGAATCGGCAAGGTCGGGTCGTGTCGAATCTGCACTATCCTTTGCCGAAGGTCGCCGAGCAGATGGCCTTGGATTAACCCATATCGCTCTCCAGGCCTACTCTCGGGCCCTCGAGTTCGATCCTTCGTCCCGACAAGCCGCGCTTGCCAAATCAGCGTCTCTTCTCGATCTAGGCAGGGCGGAAGATGCTCGAACTCTTCTAGAGTCTTTAGCGCCCTCCCCCGAGGACGAGGCCGAACGCTCTACCCTCCTCTGCCTTGCCTTGATTCAGTGCAAGCAGGGTGAAGCTGCAAGTCTCGCACAGCGAGACGCCCTGACAGCTCTTGCAGGATGGCAAATTGAGGATCCTGCCCGACTTGCACGTGTGGCTGAGGGACTTCTACGGTCCGGAGCTTCCCTCTCGCGTAAATCACAACGAGAAATCGCCTCCTCGGTTTTACCCGCCTTTGTCCGTGCAGCCGACCTGAACACAGGTCTGGGAGGCTTTACCTTGCGCGCTGCTGAGATCGCCTTAGTGGCCGACGATCTGCCCACCGCGATCCGCTACTTTCGTGATTTTGTCGATGAGCAACCCAACGAAGTCTCATTCCTTGAACAGCTTGCAGCGGTTCTAATTCTCAATGGTCAGCCTACCGAAGCCGATACGCTTCTCCAACGCGCAGAGATCGAGAAACCGAGCAGATCCAATCTCTATCCCGTAATGGCGAATCTTTACGAGGAGCTTAATCTACCAGCACGTGCTGAAATTTACCGCGTTCTGGCTCTTCACACATCACCCAAGCCAACGGTTTTGGATTATCTGCGTTTAGCTCTCATGCAACTGAAACAAAATCAAACACGGAGGACTCACCAAACCCTCTCTCAAGCTGCCATAGCACATCCAGACTCACTCCAGCTTCTTTTGGTTCGAGGCCTGACCGAAAAAGCTGAAAATCGAATGTCGGACGCTGCCTCTTCCTTCGCTCAAGTCGAGAGATTGGCAAAAGGAAAGTCAGACATTCTCGATGCAGGGTTCTACTTTGAGTATGGATCTGCCTGTGAACAAGCAGGTCAACCCCAACGCTCGGAAGCCGCCCTGCGGCGTGCATTGCAGTTGAACCCGAATCATCACCAGTCTCTTAACTACCTGGGATACATGTGGGCGGAGCGAAACAAAAATCTTCCGGAAGCTCTCATTCTGATCGAGAAAGCCTTATCGTTGAGCCCTGAAAATCCGGCTTACCTAGATAGTCAGGCTTGGGCTCTCTTTCGCCTTGGGAACCCTACTGCGGCTAGACCACTCATTGAGGAAGCTTTGAAACAGGTTCCTGACGACCCCACACTCTTGGAACACTTTGGAGATGTGGCCAGCCGTCTTGGTTTACGAAATGAGGCAAGTGATGCTTATCAAAAAGCCATACAGCAAGGTGGGCCGCGTGTCCTTCTTCAGGATAAGATTCGAATGCAACCCCCGAATCCTCAGGAAAAATAAGGCCAAGACATGAATATTGATTCAATGATTTCTGACGCTGCCTCATTCGTTTGGGGACCGTGGTTGGTGGCTCTCCTTTTTGGGACACACCTTTACCTCACCTACCGAACAGGCTGGATCCAGAAACATCTTTTTCATGCGATACGCCTTTCCATCACAAAAGAACCCGGTGCCCCAGGTGACGTCTCCGCATTCGGCTCGCTAACTACCGCCCTCGCCGCAACAATCGGTACAGGAAATATTTACGGGGTTGCGGGTGCAGTACTTCTTGGCGGGCCAGGAGCCGTTTTTTGGATGTGGTTAACGGGTGTGTTCGGGATCGCAACAAAGTACGCGGAGGCTCTCCTGAGCGTAAAATATCGCATCACAAATCGTCACGGCCAGATGTCGGGAGGCCCCATGTATGTGCTCGAGCGTGCTCTGAATGCTCGTTGGGCAGGTGTACTCTTTGCTGTCTTTACTGCGATCGCAGCATTTGGCATCGGTAATATGGCTCAATCCAATGCTATTGCAGACATGATCGTCGCAAAGAAGCTGGATATATCCCTAAACTTTCCTGACGCCTCAATCAAGTTCTGGACGGGAATCATCCTCAGCGTAAGTACGGCCTTAGTCATTCTCGGAGGGATTCGATCCATCGCAGGGTTTTGCCAAATTCTCGTTCCATTTATGGCACTTTTTTATGTCCTTGGGTGCTTGATCATTTTGGGGGCCGGCTGGGAGAAAATACCAGCAACTCTATCTTTAATCTTCACCTCTGCTTTCACTGGGCAAGCTGCAGTCGGGGGATTTGTGGGCGCTGGGATTGCTGAGGCCATGCGCTTTGGAATCGCAAGGGGTCTTTTTTCGAATGAGTCAGGTCTCGGAAGCGCCCCCATCGTGGCGGCTGCAGCACAAACCAAAGACCCAGTTCGTCAGGCTCTGGTTTCAAGTACGGGAACCTTTTGGGATACTGTTGTGGTATGCGCCCTCACAGGTCTTGTCATTGTCAGTTCAGGCACATGGAATGGCCCGGAATTAACGAAAGCCACACTTTGCAATCAATCGTTTAACCAGCTGGGGCATTTTGGATCTCTCATCCTCATTGGCGGACTCTTCACATTTGTTTTTTCAACGATCATCGGTTGGGGTTACTACGGCGAAAAAGCTTTGGAGTACCTTTTTGGAATTCGCGCCATTCTCCCCTACCGATGGTTATGGATCGTGATGGTCTTTTTAGGGGCAGTTTGGAAAAGTGAAAACGTATGGAACTTATCGGACATCATGAATGGGTTGATGGCCTTGCCAAATATAGCCTCCCTTCTACTTCTCAGCGGCGTTGTGGCATCCGAAACCCGGCGCTATTTCACAAGTACTCCCCCATCCTCATGACGGGTGGGGTAAATTCACTTACTCCTTTGCTTTAAGTTTTGTAGGGTCGCCTCCCCAAGCGGCAACCTTTGCTTTCCCAGCCATTTCCTCAGCATCCAAAATCCTGCCCGCTCGGCCGTAGGCGAGTGAAAGACTTGTATACGCCAACTGATCTTTTGGCCTCAAAGACACCAGTGTTTCTAACGCGGGAATCGCCTCATCTAATTTCTCAAGCTTGACCAGGCACATGCCTAGGGCCTGCCAAGCCTCTGCATTCTCCGGATTCAATTCAGTGGCAGAGCGATAACACATAACGGCATGCTCCATCTCACCCATAGCCAAAGAAGTGTGCCCATCATCCATCATTTTCTCGTCCGGAGTACTTGTCATGATTTGAGAATCCCCCTTAAAACCGAGTCTGACGAGGGTTCCTTTGCCACGGCGCATACCTTCCATCCGACATGTTTGGCACTCCTCGCGGTACCCGGTCCGATGGCTATCACTTTAGGCTCAGTACTCCATCGTGAAATGATTTTCCGAAAACGCTCAGCTGCTGTCCCGCTCGCAAAAACCACCCAATCTGCTCCCTCAGTACGTAAAATGCGAAGAACGGGATCAGGCACTTCCTCCCCAGCGTTATTTCTATAAATGACTAGTCGCTCTGCTGAAAAACCCATTTTTCGAAAACCTTTCACAAGATCTCCATTTCCCGCATTTCCTGTTAGATGGAGGATTTTCCCTTGAGCCTTTTTCGACCATCCGGAAAGTAACTCTTTCGAGCCCGGCCCTGGCCCGACCCAATCCGGAACCAATCCGATTGATCCCAGAACTTGAGCCGTTGACTTTCCAACGGCTGCAATTTTACAGTGGGAAATACTCCTTAAATCCCCAGCGACAGATGGAAAAGCGCGCACAGCCGCCGCACTGGTAAAGATAAGCCAATCGGACTTCAACACTCGAGCTCTCCACGTCTTCTGCACAGGCAGTGCCTCAATACGAGTCATCGGAATCTCCCACACCTCTGCTCCCTGCTCCTCAAAAACCCTGCGCCACTCTTTCCCCAGATTTTCACTCACGGTTAGAATAACCCTTTTCCCAAGGAGGGGTTTCTTGGTTTTTGGGGTACAACGGTTGCAAAGCGAGACAACCTCTCCAACAACAATGACAGCAGGGGCCTGTACCATGAGCTTGTTCGCCTTTTTGGCGAGTGTACCCACAGTCCCAATTATCACCCTTTGCTTAGTCGTTGTTCCTCTCTCAATCAGGCTGGCCGGAGTTCTTTTGGTGAAGCCCAACTCTGTTGCATGAGCTAAAAACTGATCCAAACCATCCACAGACATATACCCCACCAGAGTCTTACCGGAGACAGTTCCTTCCGCTCGACTTCCTATTCGAAAAACAGCCTCCGTACTAATTCCCCTGTGAGTGACGGGAATGCCTGCATAAGCAGGAGCAGCGATCCCTGCTGTAACTCCAGGAACGACTTCAAACGAAACACCTGCCCGAACCAAGGCCTCTGCTTCCTCCCCACCCCTCCCAAAGACATATGGGTCCCCTCCCTTTAATCGAACTACATTCAATCCCTTTTTTGCGAAACCAATCAAAAGACGATGAATTTCGTTTTGTTCCATTCTCTTTTCACGAGGGGTTTTTCCTGCGTCGACGAAGAGTGTCTTTGGACGGGTCCCAAGCAGAATTCCTGGGTTAACTAAACGATCATACAAAACAACATGGGCTTGAAGTAGCGCCTCTTTCCCGCGTTGAGTAATCAAGCCCATAGCGCCCGGTCCTGCGCCAACCAACCACACTTTTCCCGACTTAGCCACGACGCATCACCTCGGCGAGTTTCCCGCCCAAAAGCTCTTCTTCAGAACATGGGCCCTCAAGCTTGGCTCGATAAACTCCGCCTGAAGCGCTCTTTACACCTGCCTGGATCAGAAGTGTTTGATTTGGCTGAATCTGCGCAAATGCACCCAAAGACTCAGAACACCCGCCCCCGAAACTCCGCAAAAAACTCCTCTCCGCAGTTACGCAGCAGCGAACTTCTTTGTCGTCGATTTTACTAAGTGCCTGAATCACCTGCTTATCCTCTTTTTTGCATTGAACCGCGATAGCGCCCTGCCCAGGGGCAGGAATCATCGAGTTTACTTCAAGGCGTTCCATCTTCAGACCAACAGGAACTCCACCGAGACGATCAATTCCTGCACAGGCCAAAATAACCCCTTTCCAATCTTCGTCGCTTGCACAGCGCTCCATTCTGCGATCCACATTTCCCCTGATATTCTTAAATTGAGCCAAGGGATCCCTCTCCGCCCAAAATAACCTTCGGCGTGGGCTTTCAGTTCCAACCCATCGCCCCTCCTTTTTCATAGGCTTCTGTTCTGCCTGAGAAACCCAGGCATCCCGAGGATCTGCACGCTCAGGATAAGCGCCTACCATCAAGGAATCGGGCATCTTTGTAGGTAGATCCTTTGCGCTATGAACAGCCGCATCAATGTCATTCGAAATGAGCGCTTTTTCGAGTTCAGAACTAAACTCACCCACAGTATTCGAAATCTCATCTCCGAATTCAGATCGCACATCTCCAGAGGTTTTTAGAATTACAAGTTCGACCCCGATCCCTGGACATTGACTCCGAATCAAATCCGCAACGACTCTGGCCTGAACAAGGGCAAGGCGACTACCGCGAGTTCCCAGCCGTAACCTCATTCTCCGAACACCATGCTCCCATCTCTACGGACTCGACCCAATACATAGGACTCCTCGTGCTTCCTTAAAACCTCCTCCGCACGGTGAATGGCCTGCAGGGAGCTTGGCTTCACTTCGCTTCTTCTAGCCAACTCCTCCAGATCCACCCATTTGGATTGGGGAAATGATCGCCGCAGACCTGTTAATGTTCGGGGAACACCTAAATCGAGCAGAAGCTCGGGTCCCCCATTCCCACAGTCAGACCATGGAAGCTCACCCCCAGCCAAAGCGGAAACTACCACCGATGCAGCTTTCACTGCTCGTGGCCAATCGCTCCAATGGACAGCTTCAGCCCCAACATCTTGGGCGAACTGTTTCAAGCGGTCTTCAGAGCGAGAAGAGACCCAAATAGGACGATTTGAAAAAGATTTCTCGGCTAAAATGAAACTTCTCGCGGTAAGCCCTGAACCTAAAACCAGAAGGGGTCGACGCTCCTTGCCCTCTAAGATTTCATCCATCGCTTCCGAGGCCAGTTTTCCAACGGATGCATCCCCTTTTCCAAAGCCAGCGGCTGCACGAGCAGCTTTCGCCGCCCTCAGGGAAGATTGAAATAGGGCATGCATCGCCTTACCTGCCCCACCCGCTTCATGCGAGGCGCCATAAGCTTGACGGACTTGGGCTAATATTTCGGACTCGCCCACCACCATGGACCGTAACCCGGAGGCGACCTCCGCAAGATGGCGCCAACAAGAAATTCCTTCATGCAAATAGACTCCACATGCATCTCTCCAGTTTTTCCCTAGCTCATGAGGAAGGGCCTGTGCAAGGGCAGAGAGAATCTCAAGCCCTCTCCTTTCAGTCCTTCCGTAGATCTCTACCCGATTGCAGGTGCTTAAGAATACGACTTCGTCTGCACCCCGGTATTCAATCAAATGAGGGATCCAGCGTTCAGGGGCTGAGGATGCGAGAATCTCTCTGATTCTTAAAGGAGTCGCATGATGGTCGACGCCCACACAAAAAATGGATTGAGAGGTACTCATCCTTTGCGCATGAGAATCTTAGACTTTTTAGGTATGGCGTCAGGAGGCGTGGGAACGGGTTTGCCTAACAGTTTTTCAATCTCCGACTGTAGGGATGCTGGTGTTCTCAAATTCACATTTGACCATACCACATCTCCATTCTTCCCGAAGATCGATACTTTCATTTTCGTGTCATCACCACCCCAACCCAAGGACTCAGTGACCTTTCCATCAAAATCGGCAATACCACACAGGTCAGGCCGGGGATTATTTAGATTTTTATTGGCTCTGTACCATGGAATCAGTCTCTCCGCCTCCTCGTCCAGATCTGCCCTCATCTTTCCAACGGTCCAACCCTTGAAAAGAGTTCCCAGAGATTTCCTTAAATCTACAACGACAATAACGCGAAACTCACTTCTCCCCTGCCATCCGTAGACTGCCCGCCCAAATTCCCGGGTGGTATCCGCCAAGGGTTGGCTACTTGCCAACACAACTGTGATTCTGTTCGTTGGATTGAGTTCCACGACCTTTCCGTCGCAATCCTTGGGATGCAATAACTCCTTTGCGCCGACAGGAGAGCACATGAATAGCAGCGCCAGTGCAAAGAGCCTCATCTCACCTCCAGAAGAAAGCCGCTCAGATAACGACTTTCAGAAAAAGCCGGATCCACAGGATGATCGGATGACTGTCCAAGCGTGGTCTTGATCTGCAAGACCCGACCCTCCTCTTTGGCAACCTGTTTGACCATACCTAACAATTCCTCACTGCCGACGCGGTGCGAGCAAGAAAACGTGGCCAGCAATCCACCCCTGGTGAGGACCTTCATGGAGCTGCGATGAAGTTCAGCCATCACCCTCGTTCCTCCCTCCGCACTATCACGGCTTTTGACTAAGCCTGGTGGATCTAAAATCACCAGATCGTACTCCCCCTTGCGACACGTCCGAAGAAACCGTGTCACGTCTTCCTGAGCCCACCGAACCTTCAATCCATGATGCTCGGCACTCTGCCGAGCCAACTCCAAGGAAGGACGAGAACTATCCACTCCAGTCACCTCGATCGCACCAGCACGTGCTGAACGAAGGGCAAACCCCCCAGTGTGACAAAAGAGATCAAGAACCTTTCGACCCTTACTCTCCTGCGCGACGATCCCGTAATTCTCCTGCTGATCCAAATAGGTGCCTGTCTTCTGTCCGGCACGCAAATCGACCCAGACTTCCATTTCACCAATTTGAACCAAGATAGGCTTTTCCGGGAATGTTCCGACTGCCTCGCCCGGAAGAATCTCAATCCCTTCGAGTTTTCTTCCTGAAGCATCCCTACGGATCCATATCCCCTCAGGCTGAAGGACCTTTTCTGCGGCACTGCGAACCAGCTCCCAATTCCTTTCCATCCCCTCGGTAGTGATCTGTGCCACTAGATACTTTCCATACTGATCTAGCACCAGTCCTGGCATCGAGTCCGCTTCCGACCAAACAATCCTTCGTGCAGGTGTTGCCTTTCGTTTTTGTAGGGCTAGCTGCAAAGCCTTCTCCACGAAACCTGCATCAAAATCACCGACATCTTTACGAAATCTCCGCCAAGCTACTCTTGCCCCCTCAGTATAAAAACCGGTCCCAATCAACTGGCCCTGCTCACCCGTTGCTACGACCGATTGACCGCTCCGCTCCTTTCCGAGTTCAGCTTCGATTTCTGACTTAAGAATCCAAGGATGCCCAGCAAGAGCTTTTGATCGTACGCCCGGTTTCAGCCGAAGCGTCGGACGGTCTACAGAGGTCAACCGCGAAGGTCGGCTATACGAGTTTGGCCGATTTCAGGGTATTCATACACATCACCCTTATAGTTTTTTAGAATTACGCGATTATCTGCCATTCCAACGATGTAGTTAGGGCCAATGGGAATCTTGCCCCCTCCTCCTGGCCCATCCACGACGTATGTAGGAACAGCATAACCAGTAGTATGCCCGCGTAGTTGTTCCATGATCTCCTG
>JASGCJ010000025.1:0-2610 GCA_030054195.1 Minisyncoccota bacterium | reverse complement strand
GTAATGCGTTGAGGTAGAAAAATAGGAATTCGTGTTCCAATACGAATGAACTCAATCGTCGGGATCTGCCTTAGCCGCGTCAGGATTGCATCCAGTTTACTATCTGAAAGAAGAAGTGGATCACCGCCTGAAAGAAGGACATCCCGAACCTCGGGATGCTTCTCTAAGTAAGCGAAAGCCCCCTCCAGATCCATGGTTAGCTCCTGCTCCCCAGCCCCACTAACAACCCGGCTTCGCGTACAGTAACGGCAGTAGGAAGCGCAGCGATCGGTTACAAGAAGTAGAACCCGATCGGGATACCGATGAACAAGACCTGGAACTGGCATGTTGGAATCCTCTCCGCACGGATCCTGCATCTCGTCAGGAGCAGTATTGGACTCCTCAATACGCGGCACGACTTGGCGACGAATCGGGCAATCAGGATCCTCCCGATCAATCAGGTTGAAAAAGTGAGGGGTAATCCCCAGGGCTAACTTCTTTCCTGCTAAAATCGTTCCTGCCCTCTCCTCGGGAGTCAAAGGTAGGCGCGACTCCAGTTGGGCTAGGTTTTGGATCCGATTACGAAGCTGCCACGACCAGTCGTTCCACTGTTCAGTGGATACTGCGCCCCAAGGCTCGGAAGGATTCGCGGGAAAGTCGCGTGAAGTCACTTAAGTTTTATAACTATACCCCACCCCTAAGCTCGCGCCACCCCTTTGTTCTTTAAGGTATACAACTTTAGCGACGTGTTCTAGCTAGTTGCAAAATACGCTCTTTAACGTCTGCTGTAGCTTGAGCACCCTCATCCCCCTTTTCCCGACTCCGAACCGCAACCTGACCAGCCTCAGCTTCCCTGTTTCCACAAACCAACAGAAATGGAACTTTCTCCAACTGACCCCTGCGAATCTGACCTCCCAATTTATCCCCCTTCTTATCCACCGAGACTCTTAACCCGGCGGCCTTAAACTCCTCTGCGCACTTCTCTGCATAAGCAACCATCTGATCATTCACGGGGAGAAAACGAGCCTGCTCAGGAGCAAGCCAAACAGGAAAGGCTCCGCGATAATGCTCGATCAGAACCCCTGTAAAACGCTCAAGGGAACCAAAAGGCGCACGATGAATCATCACAGGGCGATGCTTCTGATTGTCGGAACCAGTGTAGGTCAAATCAAAGCGCTCAGGCAGGTTGTAGTCGACCTGAACGGTTCCCAACTGCCACTCCCTCCCAATTACATCCTTCACCACAAAATCAATTTTGGGTCCGTAAAAAGCAGCTTCCCCAGGCTCTTCACTCGTCTGTACACCAAGCTTCTTCGCCGCCTCTTTCACCGCTTTCTCCGCTTTGTCCCAACCCTCTTTCGATCCTACATATTTATCAGAGGCAGGATCTCGGAGCCCAACCCGAACCCTGAAATCACCAATGCCTAGGGTATCTAAAACGAGACGCACCATCTCCAAACATCCTTCCACCTCCTTCGCAACCTGCTCCTCGGTGCAAAATAAGTGGGCATCGTCTTGAGTAAAGCCACGCACCCGAGTCATCCCATTGAGTTCACCCGACTGTTCCCAACGATACACAGTTCCAAACTCGGCCAAACGAACAGGCAGATCCCGATATGACCTAGGGCGAGAAGCATAAATCCGAATATGCATCGGGCAGTTCATCGGCTTGAGCAGATATCCCTCAATCTCGCCCTTCCCGATCTTGTTACTTAGCTCAGCACATGAACAACCCTCTTTGGAGAGCTTTTCCATCGTCTCCCGGTCAATGATCGGAGGGTACTGTGACTCTTGATAGTACGGAAAATGCCCAGAGGTGCGGTAAAGCCCAAGTCTGCCGATGTGTGGGGTGAAGACCTGCTCGTACCCACGCTTCCCCAACTCCTCCAAAAGAAATTTCTGCATCTCATGCCTGACGATTGCCCCGTTGGGAGTCCACATCACAAGTCCCTGGCCCACCTCGTCATCGATCAGGAACAGATCCAACTCCTTGCCCAACTTACGATGATCACGCTGCAGGGCTTCCTCTTGGGCCTTAAGACTAGCCTCCAGCTCTTCCTTGGTTGGGAAAGCTGTCCCATAGATCCGCTGCAGCATCTTGTTCTTCTCGTCACCCCGGTGATAAGCCCCAGCCAAGCGGAGCAACTTAAACGCCTTAATGTCCCCCGTGCTCTTCACATGGGTGCCGGCACAGAGATCAGTAAACTCGCCGTTGGTATAAAATGAAATTGCCTCTCCCTCAGGGATGTCGCCTAAACGACCAATCTTGTACGACTGTTTCTTCCCTTCGAAGAATGACTTTGCTTCAGCCCGACTTACCTCCTTACGCGTAAAAGGCTGGTTCTCCTTCACCACCTTTTTCATCTCCGCTTCGATCTTTGCAAAATCCTCGTCATTAAAACGGTGAGACAAATCAAAGTCGTAATAGAATCCGGCGTCTGTCGGGGGACCGATATCCAACAAGGCATCCGGCCATAGGCGAATCACCGCCGTCGCCAGTACGTGGGCGGTCGAATGTCTCAGCTCCTCTAGAGGGGTCATGGCCATCGCTAGAACCTAGGGAGTTCCCAGCTTCCGCACCAGCCGCCAACTGCCCGCCGCATCCCTCACCTCCCACCCGTGCTTGGCCAA
>JASGCJ010000024.1:3475-26303 GCA_030054195.1 Minisyncoccota bacterium | reverse complement strand
CCCGGGCGCAGTTCAGTCGAAAACAGGCTTCTTTGGGAGGATTCGCAAAGAAGATGCCTCCCCCCACGACGGCAACCCCTTTTGCCAAACACTGCTTGGAGACCTCCTCCATGAGGCCGGGACGTCCTCCTCTCACCCAAAGCATATAGCCTCCCGAAGGATCATCCGCTCGGATCCCCTCGGGTAATTCCCTAGATAAAATCCCCCCCGCCAGCTCCCGCCTTTTGGCGTACACAGAACGTAGCATTTCTAAGTGTCCCTCCATACGGCCCGAACGAAGAAAAGAGGCGGTAATAAATTCAGGTGGCACGCCCCCATGGATCGTTTGACGACACTGCCTATCAGCCGCCGCATCCATCCATTTGCCAGGCAGGGCAAAACCGATCCGCAGACCCGGAGCGACTGTTTTCGAAAAACTGGTGACATAAAGAACCGTGCTGCCGTCATCATAAGCACGCAGTGGTTTGGGTCGGCCACGACCCAGCAAATCCCCATAAATATCGTCCTCCAAAATCGGGACACCCATCTTGCGGCACATTTCCACCATCTGCGGCCGCCACTCCTCTTTCAATGTGGCACCACTCGGATTGGAAAGTGTGGACGTCACGACAAGGAGTTTTGGCTTGGGCTTAGCCTTTAGTGCTTTCTCCCACTTGGCCGGATCCGGTTCCTGCCCGACGGCGGTATTCACCGTCCGAAATTTCACCCCAATGGCCCGCAAAAGCTCCAACTGGCCGTAATAGGCGGGTGCTTCACAAACGACCGTATCTCCCCTTTTCAAGACGGTGTTCATCATTGTGGCCAAAGCCCCCGAACACCCTGTCGTCACCAGAATCTGGTCTGATTGAACATTCACTCCGCGAGCGCCGAGGTAGTCCCGAATCGCATCCCTCAAGAGCGCGGCCCCTTCTGGGCGATGGTAACTAAACATTTCCCTGGCTCTAGAAGCCAACTCCCCTTCCAAAGCCGTCCGCAAGGCATCCAAGGGCAGAAAATCAGCCGAGGGAATCCCGGCGGCGAGATTGATCACATGAGGATCTTCCGTCTGGCGCATCAGATCCAATAAACGAATAGGGGGCGTGGCCATGAAAGGTTCTACCTTAGATGGAAAAGATTCGCGAGAACGTTGACTCCTGCCCTCCTGGACTTACCTTCCAAAAACGATGCCTGATTCGATTTCTGAAAGCCCACTCGCCTCCTGCCACCTCGCCTTGGGCGCTCGTATGATTCCCTTTGCCGGCTGGAACCTCCCTGTGGAATACAGTGGTTTGCTTGCTGAACATAAAGCCACACGTCAGGCAGCGGGTCTTTTCGATATTTCCCATATGGGCCAAATCCGCGCCCAAGGGAAAAATACCCTTTCCTGCCTCGAGTCCATTTTAGCCAATGATCCAGCCAAACTAAAAGATGGGGAGGGACACTACTCCTTTATTACGAATGAGCAGGGCGGCGTGATCGATGATCTCCTCGTTTACCGCTTAAGCCCTGATGATTTTTTTCTCGTAGTCAACGCCTCCCGCCATCACGAAATCCTACAACTCCTCAAAAAGCACGAAACCCCACAAGTTCGCTTTTCAGGAAACCCAGGAACTGCAACTGGGATGGCTCTTCAAGGTCCTCAAGCGTCCGCCATTCTTGCTCGAATTCTTCCAGACGCCCCATTGCCCCTAAGAAATCACATCGCCCAGTTCACCCTTTTTGGAGCGAATGTCCTGATTGCGACTACTGGTTACACTGGGGAAAATGGCTACGAGATCTTTTCCGATATCCCAACGGGCCTAAAAATCTGGGCTGCACTTTTGGAAACAGGCAAGCCCTTGGGTCTTCTTCCCTGCGGTTTAGGTTCACGCGACAGCCTCCGCCTCGAAGCTGGCCTCCCTCTGAACGGGCAGGATCTTTCCCCCGAGATTTCTCCTCTCGAGGCCGGCTTAGGAATGTTTGTAGATCTCAACCGACCCCGCGCCTTTCCTGGTCGGCCGGCTTTGGAAAAACAGAAAAAGAGCGGATCCCCAAGAATCTGCATCGGTCTTCAGGGCCAACCGGGACACCCCCCACCACGACATGGATACCCGGTCTTTCAAGGAGACAAACAGATTGGCGTGATTACCAGTGGAGTCCCTTCCCCAACCCTCGGGCATGGAATCGCCTTGGCGTTGGTAACAACTCCCGCCCCACTTTGTGGACAAGATGTTGAATTTGAAGTGCGCGGACGTCGCGTTCACGCCAAGGTTTCGTCACGTAAGTTTTTAAAAGCAAAATGAACACTCCCGACAATCTCCACTATGCAAAAAGCCACGAATGGCTTCGGATTGAAAAGGATTCGGGCACTGTGGGTATTACAGACCACGCCCAATCCGCACTCAGCGACGTTGTGTTTGTCGAACTCCCAAAATCAGGGCGAGTCGTAAAGCAAGGCGAGGTGATCGCGACTGTGGAGAGCGTAAAAGCCGCTTCAGACATCTATGCGCCTGTCGGAGGGACAATCCTCGAATCCAATGAAACTCTGTCCTCTGACCCCGGTCTCATCAATCGCGAACCCTACGGACAGGGTTGGCTCTTTCGGATTAAACCCGACTCACCAAAGCCTACGGGCCTACTATCTTCTTCAGATTACGCTGCCTCCCTGACCCATTGAACCTGAATCCCAAGCCTCTCCATGATCATGGGGATGGTTTTTTTACATGGCACGCATACGACCCCTCCTGCAAAGCCGAACTCTGGTCCACTGCCTACATATATCCAGAAGGCACGATTCTCTTTGATCCCATCGATTGGCCCAAAGATACACCGCTACCCAAGTCCCCTGTTCACATCGTTAAAACAAACAGCAACCATGACCGTATGGCCGAGGCGCTTCAGAACTCACTCCAAGGACATTTGGCTGAGAAAGCACAGGGCTTCCAGGCGATCCCTCTACCTGGAGCGGGAGAAAACGAAACTGCATATTTTCATCACGCCTCAAGGAGCCTGATCATTGGAGATGCTCTTATCAACCTCTCTCCAGACCCATTGATGCTGCTACCCGCCAAATACTGCACCAATCCAGATCTCTTAAAAAATAACTTAAAGCGACTCCTTGAACTCCCAGTACAAAGAATCTTTTTTGCACATGGAGCTCCGATCCTGCAAGATGGGTTTGGTCGACTAAAAACAGTAATCCCATGAACAAACTTCTAATCCTTCCTTTACTACTAACGCCTCTGACCACGCTCTGGTCAGCTCCAACCAATAAAACAGGTGTGACAAACCTCCCCAAGGTTTCAACCCTGATTCCACAACTTCTTCCAAGGAACCCCAACGCAAAACCACCTCCCGCCGCAGTCCAAAAACAGCTCGAGACCTTCTTTCTCGGTGTCCAGGCAGGAAAGATCGACGAATGTTTTAAAACTCTGGTTGCCACGAACCCGACTTTATCCGATCCAGCATCTGTTCCAGAATTTGTCAGCAATATCCAAAAAGGAATTGAAGTCTTTGGCCCGCTCCAAGGCTACGAGCTTTATGATCTCCGATCCGTTGGAACCCGTACTCTCTACATTACGTACCTAAGCTATCACCCACGAAAACCCCTTCGCTGGCAGTTTGTGTTTTACTCCCCCGTGGGAGCCGATTGGAAGCTACTCAATCTACGCTTCGACGACACCGTAGAACAAAGTCTAATCCCCGATTAAGGCTGAACGCGTCCAACGCTCTGCCGTTTACGCCAAACCCACTTTTCCTTTCCCTCCACGATTGTCTAAGAAAGCCACTAAAGCCGCTACTGCGGCTCGATCCAGCGAACCTCCTGCCTCTGCAAGAACGATTCGAATCGCGGCATCAAGGCTTTGAGCAGGTCCGTCCTGACCTTGCACAAGATCGATCAGCCTCTTGACCACAGCAACCACCTTTGCGGCTGGCAAAATCGAGTCTCCACGCAACTGCTTTGGCCAACCCGTGCCATCGATACGCTCTTGAGCCTGTCGGATGACATCCGCCACAGGCCCCTCAAACTCCAACCCCGCCACAAGATCTGCACTTCGTAGAATTGCTTCACGATACTTCTTCCTCTCCTCCTCATTTCGATTTCCACCCTTACTTAAAAGATCTTGAGAAAGAGAAACTGTTCCCAGATTCATCAGCTCACCCGCCAGCTCAGCGGTTTCGACATCCACCGACGATAGCCCCATCTCCTCTGCCGTTCCGCGTGCCACTCGGGAGATTAACCTGGCATTCGTACGAGCAGAATTCGGCTGCCGACTATCCACCTCGCCAACAAAAGCCTCGATCAATCCTCGAAACATCTTTTCCCGCTTCTCTCTCTCCACAATAAATTCGGTGATATCCTGCTCGATCAGCAGAACCCCAGGAGGATGATCCCGGTCTGCCCGTAAGGGGATGTGATCCGTCTTGGTGTACTTCTTTTTTCCGTTCTCCTCAAACTCATGCCGTACTTTTTGAGGGACCCACTTCCCCTCCTTCTTGTCGTTGGGCCATCCGGGATACAACTCGTCAATCACCTGTTTATTAACTTTTTGGTAAGCTGCCGCACGCACTGGACCAATGACTGCAGGCATTGTTTTTCCATTCACCTCCTCAGGGGTAATTCCCGCAGCTTCGGCTAATGTCCGGTTCGCAAAGTTATATTTACCCCCTGCGTCCATAGCCGCAATGGCTGTGGGCTGGTTATCGGTAATTACGCGCAGGAACTTTGCAAAGCCTGTAAAACGCTCCGCAGCGATCTTCAGCTTCTGAGCCTCAGCCGAGGCCCGTAACTGAGCTCCATGCTTCCAGGCTGTCGCCATCGATACAGAGGCCAGGGCAAGAACCAAGGTAAAGCCAATCAGCATTCCCTGTTGCCGCTTCTGGGATGGTCCCAATGCCTCAGTTTCATCGGCAATTCGGACCAAGACCCACGGAGTTCCCGCAACTTTTCTTCCCAAAACCAAACTGGAAATGTTGCCATAACTGCTTCGGACGGCAAAACCACCAGGCTTTGACACAGCAAAGGCGGCGGCCGAAACCTGAGGTTCATTGGACGTATCTGCAGTCATTGGTTTCGTGCCGTTGGGCAAAGGTTGACGACGGGGAGAAAGATACTGAATCACACCTCCGGAGGTTCCTGGCTTTTCCTGAACCAGCAGATTTTCCGCCGATTTTAACGTTTCTCCAGGCTGTGCCATCAGGGGGAAAAGCTCTTTTGCGACCTGCTTGAGCCCCACTACATAAGCGATCGGCTTTGCGTTGTCCTGTGCATCCATCGGATAAATCGGCACCAAAAATCCCAGACTAACCTGACCCTCAGAATCGAGACGCAGGTTCCAAAGCCCCTTTTGTCGTGCAGCATTTTCTTTCAGCACATCCAGAAAACCGTCCTCTTTCAAAGCAGGTAGAAATTCGCTCGCGACCAGTACTTGACCCGAGGGCGCCAAAACTGCAAGGCCTGCGATCCCCTCTCGAATCACATTGGCACTGATCTCCAACGCGGGGGGCGGCGTGAAAAATCCATTCTGCTCCGCCACACGCTTCAGGTAGTTACGAAGAAATCCCTCTGCCCCCTCTTTTTTATCACCCGCGGCCTGATCATTCAGCAGTGTATCGATATAGATCTTTTGAGATTCATTCGCCGCAATGCCCCTCAGAACATCAAACTGGGAGGAAAGCCAACCCTCAACTGCTGCTGCACGTGTTTCCACCACGAGTCCCATCTGGATCTGCCAATCCCTTAAAGTTCTTTCTTTCTCTCCTTGGACAAAAGCCAAAATCCCCGCAAATCCGCCAATAGTAAAGAGGGCGAAAAAGGAGATCGCCAGAATCGTTTTTCCATTCGCAGGTCGGGAAATCTTTTCCTCTGCGATCTTGGGAGTCGCCAGTTTCAATTTTGCAGGGTCCTGAGGGGTGGTGGATTTTTGGGATGCCATGGAATTCGTGCTCCTTTAAGAATCAGCAGTATCTCCCCATACCCATCCCTCCCTCAAGTATTTCCTCAAGGCGAAAACAGGTTATAGTCATTATATGTATCGCTTTCTCGCACTTCTACTTTGCACCACTCTTTCCGGATTTGCTTGGGATGGCGAATACCAGGTTGTTCAACAAGACCCGATCGGCAAGTTCCCAAAATGGACGGGTATCTTGGCGAGCGTGGAAAGCGAATTAGGAAAAAAGGCGGACATCCAGGCTCCCTACGCCGGTGGATGGGCTGATTTCATCGCTAAAACCCAATCCCCTGACCGACTCGCCATGATCAAGAAAACGAATGAGACGTTCAACTCGATGCGCTACGTTCCGGACCAGAAGAACTGGGGTGTCCCCGATCTGTGGAATACCCCTGTTCAATTCACTCAGTCCCCCGAATATCTTATATCAGGACGGGTGAGCGGGGATTGCGAAGATCACGCCATCGCCAAATACTATGCCCTGCAAAAGCTCGGATTCACGCAGGACGAGCTGCGGATCCTCGTGGTAAAAGATCTCAACCTAGGGGTCGGCCACTGCATCCTCGGAGTGATCTACGGAGGCCAATGCCTCATTCTAGATAACCAGATCAAAAGCGTCTGGCCCGCGAATCAGATCCAACACTACAAACCCATCTATGCTATCAATGAAACTCACTGGTGGCAGTTCCTCCCTGCAGGGGCCGCAGCAGCACCAGCAGCAGCGGGAGGAGCCGGCCAATCCGACTAGCACGACTCCCTCCAAGCTTTTCACCTGAACCTTGGGAAGGCATTGTGCTTCCTTATGTCTGAACTCGCTCCCGCGTACGACCCAGCCCAAGTCGAGGATCGGCTCTATCACCAATGGACAGAGCGCGGCGACTACCGAGCCGATCCAACATCCTCCAAGCCCTCCTATTCCATCGTCATTCCTCCCCCCAACGTGACCGGGATCCTCACCCTCGGACACGTACTGAACAACACCATCCAGGATATTCTCGCTCGCCGTGCCCGCCTTCTCGGTCAAGAAGTCCTCTGGCTCCCGGGAACTGACCATGCGGGTATCGCCACCCAGACCGTCGTCGAGAGAACGTTAAAAAAAGAAGGCAAAATCCGACATCGGGACGACCTCGGTCGAGAAGAATTCCTGAAACAGGTTTGGCAGTGGAAGGAAAAACACGGTGGCATCATCATCCAGCAGCTAAAAAAACTGGGTGCCTCGTGCGACTGGTCCCGCGAGCGCTTTACAATGGATTCAGATTATTCCGCCTGCGTTCAGCAGGTGTTTGTCGATCTCTTCCAAAAGAAATTGATCTACCGGGGGCGCCGGATGGTCAACTGGTGCCCCGTTTCACGCACTGCCCTTTCCGACGAGGAAGTCATCATGAAGGAGCAAAAGGGCCTACTTTATCACTTCCGAGTCACCGTTGTTGGCGAACCAGGTCGATTCCTCACCATCGCCACTACACGACCGGAGACAATACCCGGTGACACGGCCATCGCGGTGAATCCGAAAGATCCCCGTTACTCTTCCCTCATTGGAAAGCATGTCCTTCGCCCCCTCCCCCCCGAACTTCCCGAAGAGCAACGCCGCATCCCCATCATCGGGGACGACCACGTCGACATGCAGTTCGGTACCGGCGTTCTCAAAGTAACCCCGGCCCACGACCCCGCCGACTTTTTGATTGGCCAGCGTCATCAACTTTCCTCTCTTGAAGTGATCGATGAATCAGGGTTGATGACCCCCAAAGCTGGGAAAGCTCTGAGCGGGATGGACCGGGCCAAGGCCAGAACCTTAGCTGCTGAACAACTTAAAGATCTTGGCCTGCTTGAAAAAGAGGAGCCCTACATCAATCAAGTTGGATACAGCGAACGAGCCGATGTCCCGGTCGAGCCACGTCTGTCCGAGCAATGGTTCCTCCGCTACCCAAGTGCGGAAAAATCTCGTTCGGTCGTATCCTCCTCAACCCTCCGTTTTTTTCCGGAACGATGGACTAAAGTCTACGACCACTGGATGGAAAATCTGCAGGACTGGTGCATCAGCCGCCAACTGTGGTGGGGGCACAGAATTCCTGTTTGGTACCGTGAGCAGGAAATCCGCTGCCAGATCGAGTCTCCTGGGGAGGGATGGGTCCAAGACCCGGATGTTCTTGATACCTGGTTCAGCTCTTGGCTCTGGCCCTTTGCGACGATGGGTTGGCCCAAGCAAACGGCAGAACTGAAAAAGTTTTATCCAACCACCGATCTGGTCACCGGTCCGGACATCATCTTTTTCTGGGTTGCCCGGATGATCATGGCGGGGTTCGAATACATGGGGGAACTTCCCTTCCGTAACGTCTACTTCACCGGACTCATCCGTGACGGCAAGGGGCGGAAGCTCTCAAAATCCCTCGGAAACTCCCCTGATCCCCTTGATCTCATCGCCAAATACGGAGCGGATGGACTCCGCTTCGGCCTTCTCCGTATCGCCCCTCAAGGAGCCGATATTCGGTATGACGAGAAGCAAATGGAAGAAGGCAGGAATTTTGCGAACAAACTTTGGAATGCATGCCGCTTTCGCCAACAGCAGGGACCTTCCGACCCTGCCGCAGATCCATCCCGGCACTTACGAACCCCCTTTGCGGACTATCTTCTCGCGCAACTCGATCGCCTCGAGCAGGAGCTAGACCGACTGTACGAAGCCTATGAGTTCAGCCAAGTGGCTCAAGCTCTCTACACATTTGTCTGGGGCGAGTTTTGCGCCCGCTTTATCGAGACCGCAAAGGCAGATTTCAGCGACCCATCCTCCCCTACGCGTGCGGGAACTCTCGCCACTGCCGATTACGTTCTCTCCCATGTGCTTCGACTCCTTCATCCCTTCATGCCCTTTATCACCGAGGAGTTATGGCTGACTCTTGGCTTGGGCCAAAAAACAATTCAGTTCAGCTCTTGGCCGAAAAAAGGCGGGGTTCCTTTTGATCCAGCAAATGCTCGTTTGGCCGAGGCTTGCTACGCAACCGCAGAAACGGGACGTCGACTCCGCGGAGAATTCGGTTTGTCGGGTTCGGCAAAGATGAAGTTTCTCCTCAAACCCGCCCCAACCCACACTCCCTCGACTGAAGACCTCAGGACCTTGGCCAAGCTTCTACAGGTTGGTTCGGTCGAGATCACCACGACTCCCCCCACTGCCCCGATGGCTCTTACCCCCTGGGGAGAGCTCTACCTTCCTCTGACCGGTCTTCTCGACCCTGTCCAAGAGTCAGCCCGGCTCCACAAAGAAATCGCTGCTACCGAAGCCTCCCGCGCACGCGAGGCGGCCAAACTTGCCGATCCCAAGATGACCGCAAAAGCCCCGCCGGAAAAGCAAGCGGAGTGGCGAAGACTCGAGCAGGAAGCCTCGGATCGGATCGCCCGACTTCACGAACAGCTCAAACTTTTCACAACTTAATCAATAACCTCTCTTTTTACGCTGGGCATATCCTGAACGAAGCTGTTTTCTAAAAGGTTCATGGAACCTGGTCATACCATCCCCATCCTCGGTCAAGGCTTTGTCCGATACATTGACCATCTCGGTTCAGATCTCCGCATCGTGGAGTCAGCAAGGATTTCCTACAAAAGCCCAAGCAAGGGAATCGAGCAGGACAAGAAACTCCTAATCTATCTTTACAAAAATCGTCATACCAGCCCCTTCGAGCAGTGTTCCATTACCTACAACATCAAAATGCCCATATTTATTATGCGGCAGTTTGTTCGACACCGCACATTTCGTCTGAACGAGTGGAGCGGACGATACTCGGAGCTTGCGGATGAATTTTATCTCCCCACGCAGTGGCGTGCTGCAGATGCAAAGAACAAGCAAGGCAGTCAGGTCTCCGAATCGCTAGATCACTCTGCACTGACCCGCGAAGTCAAAGCCTGCCACGATTCAGCTTATGCGACTTATCAGAGCCTTCTTCAAAAGGGCGTTGCAAGGGAACTGGCACGGATGGTTCTACCCGTAAGCATTTTCACTGAGGTTTACGTCAACTGCGACCTCCACAATCTGATTCACTTCCTCCAACTCCGAGAGGATGACCATGCCCAGCAAGAAATCCGCGAAATGGCCGCTGCAATGCGTGTTGTGGCTGAAAAACTTTACCCTTGGACGTTTGAAGCTTTTCACAAATACCGTTTAGGAGTGACGGACCGCCCCCCCTCTGCATAATTACATTTCATGGCTAAAAAATCTTCATCATCTAAACCCGCCCCTGAAAAAAAATCCTGCCCCTGTCCCCTTCCGCTTCTAGCTGCAGGGGCCGTTGGTTTCCTCGCCGCTGTCTTGGTCCTCAAGGGACTCCCGATGATGGGTGGCTGTCCGATGTACTCTGAAGCCTGCCCAGTGACCTCCACCCTCAAGCAGATTGAGTTGGCACTACAAAAAAACAATCTGCCTCTGGCCCAGTCACAGGCTGAAAAATTGAGCGAACAGCTCGAACGAACCATGCCGGATCTCGCCCAATTGGCGGATAAGATTGCGGAAAGCTCTTCTGTGAATCAGGCAAAAATACAACTCCAAGTTTTGGAAAAGAAGATGATGTCGGATGTTTCCGTTCCTTACAAAAAATGATACGAGCCCTTTGCGTGACCCTTCTTATGGGCCTGAGTTTCGCACATGCTGAATCGGAAAAGATGATGAAGATAGGCTCTACACTCCCCCCTTTGACTGCCAAGGATCAGGATGGCAAGGAAGTCGACCTAGCGACTTACGGGAAAGAGGGCTACCTCCTCGTCTTTTTTTACCCCAAAGCCAACACGCCCGGCTGTACCGCTCAGGCCTGCAGCTTACGTGATGGAAGTGCCGAATTGACTCGCCGGGGCGTAAAGATTTTGGGCGTCAGTGCGGATCAGGTTGCCGCCCAGAAAACCTTCGCGACCGATCAACAGCTACCTTACCCCCTTCTGGCAGATTCCGATAATAAGATTATCCGGGCCTTTGGCGTGGGTGGGCTCTTTGGCTTTGCCAAACGATCCGCCTTTCTTTTCCAAGACGGAAAACTGATCTGGCAGGATCCCAAGGGATCCACTCAGGATCAGGCAAAGGTTGCTCTCGAATATCTCGACACCCTCAAGACGAAGTGAAGTCGTTCCGGCAGGAACTCACCCTTCATACCCCCACCCGTCGGGCCTTTATCAACCTGACGCCCAAGATCGAAGTTGCGCTATCAACCTCCCGAATCCAGGAGGGAATCTGCCTGGTAAACGCGATGCACATCACCTCCTCCGTCTTTATCAACGATAATGAATCTGGTTTGCATGCTGACTTTGAAACATGGCTCGAACGATTGGCCCCAGAAAAGCCACATAGTCAGTACCACCACAATGGTTCGGAAGACAATGCGGATGCGCACCTGAAGCGCACAGTTATGGGGCGGGAAGTCGTTGTAGCCGTCACAAAGGGGAGACTCGATTTCGGTCCATGGGAGCAGATTTTCTATGGGGAGTTCGATGGACGGAGGGATAAGCGGGTCCTTGTTAAGATCATCGGCGAATAACCTAGGCTTTACCACTTCCACACGTACCGATCCGATTCTATAAAAAACTATGGCCTCGATTTTCGGCAATCGCTTACAGATCTTCTCGGGCAACGCCAACCGTGAACTCGCCCAGAGGATCGCCGATTTCATAAAAGTCCCGCTCGGGAAAGCCACGGTAACCTCGTTTCCAGATGGTGAGACGTTTGTGAAGTTCGACGAGAATATCCGAGGAAACGACCTCTTCATCGTCCAACCAACCTGCCCACCTACGAATCAGAACTTAATGGAACTCCTGATCATGGTGGATGCCGCCCGCCGTGCTAGCGCCTTCCGGATTACCGCGGTCTTGCCTTTTTTCGGGTACGCCCGACAAGACCGCAAGGATCAACCCCGTGTACCGATTACGGCCAAACTAATCGCCAACCTTCTCGTAGCCGCAGGTGTGAATCGAGTTTTGGCGATGGATCTCCACGCGCAGCAAATCCAAGGATTTTTCGATATTCCCGTAGACCATCTATTCTGTGCTCCGATTTTCTACCGATATATTGCAGAGAAACAGATTCCTGACTTGGTGGTCGTCACACCCGACATCGGCGGGATGAAAATGGCCGCGGCCTATGCGCAGATGCTTAATTCAGGATTAGCAATCGTCAGTAAAAAACGCCTCAATGCCTCAGAGACCGAATCCACCCATCTCATTGGTGACGTAAAAGACAAAAACGTCCTTCTCGTGGATGACATCACAGAAACAGCTGGGACAATCTCATCTGCCGTGGAAATCCTTCGCCGTCACGGAGTCAAAGATATCTACGTCGGAATCCCCCATGCTGTTCTCGGAACCACGGGTTTGGAGCGACTGAAAAAACTCGGCCTGAAGGAGTTCATTACGACGAACACAACCCCACAAGAAAATTCCCCCATCCCGAGCAAAGTTCTTTGTGTTGCTCCCCTATTGGGTCAGGCCATCCTCCGCATTCACGAAGGAGAATCAGTCTCGTCCCTATTCGAGATTCGTGCCGGCGTGAAGACCTAAGAACCGTTTTACTGACCGAGCACGTAAGCGAACATCAACGGCGCGACAATTGTGGCGTCCGACTCAATCACGAAGCGCGGAGTATCGGATCCCAACTTTCCCCAAGTGATTTTTTCGTTTGGAACAGCTCCTGAGTAGGAGCCGTAGCTGGTAGTCGAATCACTGATCTGACAAAAATACGACCACAGCGGTACGCCTGGCTTTTTCAGATCCTGATGTAGCATGGGGACAACACAGATTGGAAAGTCCCCAGCGATGCCACCCCCAATTTGGAAAAAGCCTAAAGGAGTTTTCTGGGTTTTTTGATACCACTCAGCAAAAGAGATCATGTATTCGACTCCACTCTTCATAATTTGAGGAGAAGAGACCGTTTTCTGAATGCACGCGGCTGCGAACATATTGCCCAAGGTTGAGTCCTCCCACCCAGGAACAACCATAGGCAGATTCTTCTCAGCGGCCGCCATCATCCAGGAATCCTTTGGATCAATCTGGTAATACTTTTTAAGTAGACCCTTCTGCAAAACCTCGAAGAAATACTCATGGGGAAACCGTCGTTTGCCCTCTTGATCGTCCCGCTTCCACAGCTCCATGATGACGCCCTCAATTCGGCGCATGGCCTCATGTTCAGGAATACACGTGTCTGTCACTCGATTGAGATGATCCTTAAGAAGCTTCTGCTCATCTTTCGCAGTGAGATGCCGATACTCTGGAATCCTGCGATAGTGATCGTGAGCAACCAAATTATAAACATCCTCCTCAAGGTTTGCACCCGTGCAGCTTATGGCATGAACCTTATCTTTTCGGATCATTTCCGCCAAAGAGAGCCCCAGTTCTGCCGTGCTCATCGCGCCAGCCAACGTGACCAACATCCGGCCACCATCAGCGATATGCTTTCGATAAGCGAGAGAAGCGTCTTTAATCACGGCGGCATTAAAATGCCGATAATGATGATCAATAAATTTCGAAACCGTTCCTTCAGCCATGCAGGTGTATTTACACCCTCCCGTTGGAAACTTGACAAGACTATTCCGCAGTTTTTCTATGTTTTTTGTTACGAAGATGAGGATCAAAGAAATGATCTAAAGCTAAAAACATCGACTTCGCATGACGGGCAAACAAGACGCTCAAAAAAGGCGCGGGCATGACACAGAAAAGAAAAAGATGAAATGGCGAGATTTCCGTCGTAGTCCGAAGAATAAAATAAAGGGACATTCCACCTAGGCCAATCACCCCGTAGTTCACCCCCCATATCGCCATCAAGAAATACCCGGGCTCACGATCGTAAGCATATCCACACTGGGAACATCCATCGAGTGGAGTAAACCAGTCGTGGAGCGAGCGCACCCGCCTCCAAGGGCAAAACAGAGACTTCTCTCCACATGTCGGACACTTGAGTCGCATAGAACGCCAAAAGTAGATCCATGCTTTTTGAAGCGTACGAGGGGATTCAGCCAGATTCACTTTCGGTGATACGGATGTCCCGCCCTCCAACTCTCCAACCGATAGATTTGCTCCACGAGAACTACACGGGCCAAGTCATGGGAAAGAGTTTGGGGACCCAACGAACGCACCGAATCACAGCTCTTGCGAAAGTCCTCTGAAAAACCATCCGTACCTCCAATCATCCAGGCCAGCCCCGTTCGCCCACCCCGCTCAAGCTTCTCCCACTCCTTTCGCCAATCTTCGGTGCTCAATCCAACCCCACTTGGATCCAAGCAGATCGACCACCAACCTTGGCTCTTCTCCAACATTTCCTTTTCAACCATTGGCCCCTCTTTAAGGAAATGACTCTCTACCTTCGCAAAACGGCTGATCCTTTTACAATACTCATCCCCCGCTTCCTTACTCCAACCCGAAGGGCGACCTACAGAGTAGACCCTATGAATCATCCTAAGATTCTTTCGAGTTCATCAACACGATCAGAGAAGAGCCTTAAGGCATTCTCGACCGGCTCGGAGCTCTCCATATCTACTCCAGCCAACCTCAAGGTTTCGAGCGGAGGCCGACTACCTCCAGAACGCAAAAAGTGAATCACACGCTCCACCGCCCCGCTTTCGCCTGATAAAACTCGATTCGACAAGGAAATCGATGCCGAAAGCCCAATCGCATATTTGTAAACGTAGAAGGCACTATAAAAGTGGGGAATTCGGAGACACTCTAGCTCAAGAGGAGCCTCAATATGAAGAACCTCTCCTAAATAGCTTTCAAGAAGCTCGCGGTATGCAATGCGAAAGAAGTCTAGTGTTAAAGCAATTCCCTTCTCCTCCGCCTCGTGAATTCTCTGCTCAAACTCAGCAAACATGACCTGCCGATATAAAGTTCCGCGAATATCATCGATTTGACGGTTCAATATGTAGGCTCGGAGTTGTTGGTCTTTCTTTGCATCACCCTCAAGAAACGCATGCGTCAAAAGCTCCTCGTTGAAGGTTGAGGCGACTTCAGCCAAAAAGATCGGGTAGTGCGAATCCTGATAGGGCTGGGAGCGATGGCTCAACCAAGAGTGCATCGAGTGACCCGCCTCATGGGCCAGGGTGTAAACATCCGCTAAAACATCCTCCCGATAGTTCATTAATATGTAAGGTGGGTTTCGATAACTTCCACTTGAAAACGCACCACTTCTTTTTCCCTTATTTTCATACCGATCTACCCAACGGTCTTTCCCCAGACCTGTTGTTAAAACATCAACATACTCTTGTCCCAAAGGTCGACATGCACGGGTTACCAGCTCAGCCGCTTGCTCAAAGGTTGTTTTTTTCTGAACTTTACCCACGAGGGGTACCTGCAGGTCCGCCGCACGAAGCTCGTCTAATTGAAGCACCTTCTTACGCAGTCGATGGTACTTCTGAAGGGGAGCAAGATTGGCACGAACCGACGCCACAAGTTTGTCATAAACCGATTCTGGAACTCGATCTGGAAAAAGAGACTGAGCGCGGGCGCTCGGGTGCCTTCTTGCCTTTGCACGGAATACATCCCCTTTTACCGAGGCCGCTAGAGACGCCGATAGGGACGATGCATGTTGCTCAAACTCCGTATAATATTGAACCCAGGCTGTACGTCTTATTTCCTTATCGCGTCTTTGGAGCAGAGACGCAAATGTTCCATGGCTCAACTCAATCTCGCTCCCATCCTCATCCTTTAATTTTCCAAACCGAAAGTCTACATTCGTAAGTTGGGAAAAGATCTCATCGGGCCCCCCTAAAACGGGCCCAACAAGCGAAAGAATCCTCTCCTCACCCTCTCCAAGGATATGAGACCGATATCTCCGGATTCGCTCCAACTTGCCCACCCACTCCTTGAGGCTCGGATACTTAAGTAAAACACCCCAATCCTCGTCTGAAATCCTCATCAGCTCAGGCAGGAACCAAGAACACTCCTCAGCGAGTTCTGTTTGCAGGTGATCAAGACGAAGGGAACGATCTCGGGCAGCTCCATCCCCTTCATCTTCAGAAACACGCAAACTCGCATATTGACCAACTTTCTCCATCAAAAGGTCAATTTCTCTCTCCTCATCAAGAGCTTTGGCTAAAGCATCAGGCTGGGATAACTGCCCCTTCCAACGCGGCATACGACCTTTGAATCCCTTGCACTCCGTAAAGGCCCTCTCCCAGCTTGCTGCATCAGGATAAAGAGGCGCAAGATCCCAAGTGTTCCCCACAGCGACCTCTGACCTTTGAGGCACCATTCGTACAGGCGTAGGAGAACTTGAAGTCACTATCGTTTTAGTTTGCCCAACTTTTTTCCGCGCACCATCTTCTCCTCCGCTTGCCGTTTAGGAATTTTTCCTCCAAGATTCTTGTATGGCTGAGAGTACATATTTCGCACAAAGGGGGGCTTCCCGTGTCACCCCTCGGATTATGAAGAATCTTCTGCACCGCCTTCCTCTGCTCAAAGCGGAATTCACCCAGATCCACGCTCCTAAATTCCCCCATCTGGTCGACCAGCTTGAATTTCTTGCTGATGTGGTCGAGGACTTTGCTGAGGGCGCTTATCAAGATATTCCCTATACAGCCGCAGCGGCTTCTGCATTCGCAATTATCTACACCCATCGCCTGCTGGATATCATTCCAGACTTTGTGGCTCAGATTAGTTTTGAGGATGATTCTGCCGTAGTAAGAGCTGTCCTGATGCTGTACGAGAAAGATTTCGAGAAGTACGCGCACGTTCAGCATCTAAACTGGAAAAAGATTACCCTGAAGCCCTAATCGGCCCCGGAGCATGAGCCCTGCCCGCTGGACCGACTCGCTGGAAGATGTTCTCGGTCGTTGGGCTGTCCCCTACTTGACCCGGGGGCTTGTTGCCCTCAACGCAGGTGCATGGCTACTCAATCTTGCTTCACCAGGATTCACCTCAATCCTCAAACTGGACCCATCCTTGGTGGCACAAGGAGAATACTGGAGACTGATTACATTTCTTTTTGTCCCATCTAACTCAGCCCATCCCATCTTTCTTCTGCTTTTCCTCTGGTTTCTCTGGTCGATTGGAGACGCCCTCGAAGAAGCTTGGGGCTCCTTTCATCTGAATCTCTTTTTTCTCATCGGCATCGTAGCTGTGGTTTTAGTTTCCTTCCTGCAGCCCTCGATACCCATTAACCCTTTTTACCTTCACAACTCCCTCTTTCTGGCCTTCGCCACTACAATGCCAGATCAGAAGGTATTCTTCTTTCCTCTCCCCATCCCCCTTTCGGTCCGATGGGTAGCAGCCGTCACATCCGGCCTACTTTTTCTTCCGGCATTTTTTCAGCCTATTCTTCTCCCAAACATTTTTGCGGGGCTGGCAGGTTACATCGCCTTCTTTTTCCCTCCCTTTCTTGAATCAATTTGGGAGCGATTCCGAAACCGTGGATCATGATCTTACGCCTCCTTACAATTACTCTCCTTTCACCCCTATCTCTTCTCGCTTCACCCGGACCAATCCCATCGCAGAGCAGGGCTCTACTTATCGCGATCCCCGAGTCTTGGAACTCGCAAAAAGCTGATGTTCAACTGTATCGCAGAGCATCCGCAACTAGTCCGTGGACGAATTACGGAATCTCAACTCCTGTCCATATCGGCAGACGAGGCCTCGCTTGGGGTCGTGGCCTTCATTTGCCCCAAGAGGGCCCACAAAAACGCGAGGGGGACGGAAAGTCACCTGCAGGTGCATTCCTCCTTGGGAATATTCTTTATGGCTACGCAGATCAGTCAGGGCTTCCTAAATGGAGGTACCGCAAGGTGACCGATCGTGATCTCTGGATCGAGGACCCCACCTCCAATCTCTACAACCGTCACCTTATCCTATCGGCTCATGAACCATTCCCCCCCGAACACAGCTACCACCTTATGCGCCAAGACGATCCCGCCCACTCCTTAAAACTTTTCATACGTCACAATGCTCCTCCCGATGTAAAACCCGGCTCAGGCAGTGCGATCTTTTTTCACCTTTGCCGATCTCAGAACTCGGTTACCACAGGTTGCACCTCCATGGATGAGCCCGCTTTCCGAGAATTGCTAAGTTCATTTCTGCCTAAGGATGAACCTATCTATGTTTTACTGCCACGCCCCGATTACGATCGCCTAAAAGCTTCTTGGAAGCTTCCCTAATGTATTCCTGTGAACTACTGGATCCTCGACTCATTCATTCTCTTCGCCTACTTCGCCGCCATAATTGGGATCGGCCTCGCGGCTTCTCGCCACCAAACGTCTCTCGACGACTATGCTCTAGGCGGAAGAAAAATGCCGTGGTGGGCAGTCCTTGCATCCATTTTGGCTGCAGAGATAAGCGCCGCAACCTTTCTTGGGGCGCCTGGCGAGGGATACGCACTCCGCAACTTTACTTACGCCCAATTAGCCCTTGGAACGATCCTAGCTCGGATCTTTGTAAGCTGGATTTTCATCAAGCCCTACTACCATTTTGGCGTTGTCTCGATTTATGAGTTCTTGGAGAAACGCTTCGGCCCGCACTCCCGTCAGGCCGCCAGCGCTATTTTTCTAATCACCCGAGCCCTGGCCAGTGGTACCCGACTCTATGTTGCAGCCATTGTTCTTGTCCTCGGATATGAAATTTACACCGGGACCCACCCCACCCCCATGGTGGAACTTGGCATCTACCTTCTGGCCCTCTTTGTGTTGGTGGCGCTGACTGCCGTCTATACGGCCGTGGGTGGCATCAAGGCCGTGGTCTGGACGGATGTTATCCAAGCCTGCGTGATGTTCTCGGGCTTGGGTTTCGTTATCTGGCACCTTTGGAAATCAATCCCAGGCGGACTCCCCACCATTCACGGTATACTTCAGAATCCAGATGATCTCTCGTTCTGGAGTCTTGGCCCATATTTTCCAAATGATCTCTGGGCAACTCTCCGAGCGGTTTTCGAGACCGAGTATACGGTTTGGACCGCCTTTTTTGCTGCAACCTTTGTCACAATGGCCACCCATGGAACCGATCAGGACATGGTTCAACGGATGCTGACGGCAAAAAATCCCGCCAAAAGCCGATTGGCTCTAGTCGCGTCCGGTCTAGCCGATCTTCCGATCGTCTTCGCCTTTCTCTCCATCGGTATTCTTCTCTACGTTCATTACCAACAGGAACCCGACCCCAATCTACCCACCCGGAACGCCCACGTCTTTGCTTACTACATCCTCCACCAGTTGCCTCCTGGATTTCGCGGTCTCCTCATCGCGGGGATCTTTGCCACCGCCATGGGTTCTCTGAGCACCGCTCTCAATGCCCTCGCAACCTCTTGGGTTCGAGACTGGTACGAGCCCTTTTTCGCTCCCCGCTTCAAAAACCCCAATTCCCTTAGGGCTGCCCGATGGTCCACCGTGGCCTTTGCCGGAATTCTTGTTTTGATCGGAGGTGCCACTGCTTGGGTAGTCATTTCCAATCCGACCTCCCGCATCCTACCGATAGTTCTGGGTGTATTTGGCTACACTTATGGGTCCCTACTGGGAATCTTCCTACTAGGAGCCTTGACCAAGAACCGCGGCAGTGACACCGGAAATCTTATCGCCATGGCGGCGGGCTTTCTATCTGTAGCTATTCTCTCTGGGCTTCCCTCCGACTTACTAAAACTGATTGGGTTACCGCCCCTACCCCGACCAGATTGGCTCCCCCTCATCGCTTTCCCCTGGCGAATCACCTTCGGCACGATCACCACATTTCTCGTTGCCTACTTCTTTTCTCCTAAAGGCAGATAGCCCCGGTATCCAAGAGGACCGTTTTCAACAAAGATCATATGGAGCCTTATCGGCTTGATCCGCTAAATCGGACCGCTTTATGGCTTGGTCTGATTCCAAGGCATTTTGGCCAACAGGAGACCCATACCACACCAATCGGTGGTTCCGGCAAAGATCAGTCCGCACCCGATAAACCCACTTAGGAAATACCATCCGGGATGGACATAATGGCCCAGAAGGACCCCAGCAAGAACCATAGTCCCTGCTCCAATTCGCACCTGACGTTCAATAGAGATAACCCCTTTTCCCTTGGTCACCGGCAATCCTACGGCCTCCCAGGCATGGGTTCCACCCTCCACCACTAGGCAATGAGGGATACCCTCAAAAAAGAACTTTTCTGCAGCTTTTTTTGCACGATTTCCAGAAGCACACAACAAAGCCGCCGGAGCGGTAGAGGATAATCCGAGTTGTTGGGCCAATTGCCGTGGATTCAAGGTATCCAAAGGACAGAGAATGGCTCCCTCCGCATGGACAGCATTAAATTCCCCTGGAGAGCGCACGTCCACCAAATGGATCTTCTCGCCATTCTTGATTCTAGAGACCACCTGCAGCGGCGACATAAGGTCAGCACTCATACTTCGTAGATCTCCATTTTATTTCTACTCATCTGAATGGAACTGCTACGGCGCCAACCGTTCTCGCTTCCACCCGCCCGCTTCCTTTTGGTATCGCAACCGGTCATGCAATCGGCTTTTCCTCCCCTGCCAGAATTCCCAAAGCTCGGGCTTGAGACGATATCCCCCCCAATACTTGGGTCGGGGCGGATCTTTAGGATATTCAGCCAAATACTTTAAAGCAGCTTTCTCAATAACGGAGCGGTCGGTAATAATCTGACTCTGGGGGGACGCCCAAGCCCCAATCCGATGATCGAAGGGACGGCTCCCAAAATATTCATCACTCTCCCGATCACTGATCTTTTCCACTCTCCCTTCAATTCGGACCACCCGCTCGAGTTCCACCCAGTGAAACTGCAAAGCTGCGCACGGATTGCCAGACAGCTCCAGCCCTTTGCGGCTTTCATAATTTGTGTACCAAACAATTCCGCGCTCGTCACAGCCCTTGATTAGCACTGGTCGGGTGCTTGGCCGGTTATCCTTAGAAACAGTGGCTAATGTCATCGCGTTAGGCTCGGGAATCTCCGCCTGAATAGCTTCGTGGAGCCACTTTTCAAACAACAGCATTGGATCAGAAGGAGATTCCTGCTCACTCAACTCCGCTTTCTCATAACTCTTGCGAAGATCAGCAACGTTCATTTTGCCAGCCATTCGAAGACTCTACCACGGCTTTACCTGCCAATCATCATCCTTTCATAGGAATGAAGGGATAATCGTAAAAAACACTCCCCACACGCCAACACCCCCATAAGCTATAGGAACGACATGAGCAGTGAACTGATGGCAAAAAAGAAGCACTTGGAAGCTCTAATCCAAGCTTGGCCCTCTGCTTTCGTCGCATATTCAGGTGGCGTGGACTCGTCTTTTCTTCTTTGGACCGCTCATCAGATCCACGGCTCAAAAGTCGTTGGTATTCTTGGTGATTCACCCAGCCTCCCACGCTCCGAACATAACTCCGCACTCAATTTCGCAAAATCATACAATCTAAACGTTCAGATTCTACAAACCCATGAACTCGAAGACCCCTCCTACTCTTCCAATCCCTCCAACCGCTGTTTCTTCTGCCGTTCTGAACTTTTCCAGCAGATGGAACGCTTGGCCCAAACCCGGGGAGTGGCTGTACTCGCTTACGGGGAAAACGCGGATGACGCCAAGGAAGTCCGAGCCGGACGCATCGCGGCTGGTCAGTTCAAGGTGGTCGCCCCCCTCCGGGAAGCTGAACTGACGAAGAGCGAAATTCGATCCCTCGCCCGTGATGCCAACCTAGAGATTGCCGAAAAGCCAGCCTCCCCATGCCTCTCCTCACGCCTCGCCCCTGGCCTACCTGTCACAACCCAACGACTAGCAGCGATAGAGAAAGCTGAAGACATTATCCGGAACGAAGGATTCCGAATTGTTCGTGTCCGCCATTTTGGCGAGAAAGCGTTCGTGCAGGTTTCACCAGATGAAACTCCTCGTCTCAATGACTCGCTTCTACAAGCCAAACTCACCCCCGCCATTACTGCGGTAGGGTTTCGCTATGTGGAATTTGACGCCGTCGGCTACCAAGGTGCAGGGCTGCGTTGATTCGATTAAGCAACCACTAGAAGTGAATTAGCCTTAAGAAGGCGAAGACCCGCTTTTCAACTTTTCATACTCCGTCAGCGCCATAGCCACAACTTGATCCATATTGTAGTACCGGTATGTCGCCAGCCTACCGACAAAGGTAACCTTCTTTTCGTCTTTTGCCTTGGCCGCATACTTCTCATACAACTCACGGCTGTCAGGAGCTGGGATCGGATAGTAAGCCTCCTTACCCGGTCCAAAGTCCTCGGGGTACTCCCGAACAATCGTCGTTACTTGAGATTTCTGACCCGTTGCATGCTTAATCTCCACGACACGGGTATACTCATGATCATTCGGGTAATTTACCTGCATAGCAGGTTGGAAAAACTCCTTTTGAATCGTCTCAGGCTCAAATCTCATCGACCGATATGGCAATCGCCCTTCAGAAAATTGATAAAACTCATCGATCATGCCTGTATAGATCATTCGATCGTAAGACACTTCCTTGGGAAGATTGCGATAGTCCGTGTTCAACCGAAGCGTAATCCTTGGGTGGCGGAGCATCTT
This sequence comes from Minisyncoccota bacterium, assembly GCA_030054195.1. Lineage (GTDB taxonomy): Bacteria > Verrucomicrobiota > Verrucomicrobiia > Methylacidiphilales > Verrucolacustridaceae > Verrucolacustris > Verrucolacustris abundans. The sequence continues at coordinate 3,935 of JASGCJ010000024.1, read as the reverse complement.
CTGAAACATCGCCGTATAACCCTCTTCGGGTAGAGCCTGAAAGTTCTCTGTTACAAATCGATTATCCCGATTGGTTCTGACTGGAATCCTTCCACAAACCGATGCATCCAGATCTCGAGGATCCCTTTTCCACTGTTTGCGAGTGTAGTTCCTGAAAAACATCTCGTAGAACTTTCTGCCAACTTGGGAAAGAACCATCTCCTCCGAGTTTTTTGGATTCGGGAAATCCTCTCGCCACTTGGCTAAAGTAGACTCCATTTCTTCGGTCGTGGATGGACGCCCCAGATACTGCTCAAACGTGTTAAGGTTGATCGGGAATTGCCAGTATTTCCCGTCCGTCCAAACGAGGACCTGATAACTGACTTGGTGCCACTTCGTAAATCGACTCAAGTAATCCACTACTTTGGTCGAATTCGTTCGAAAGTAGTGCGGTCCATAGGCGTGGATCAAGATCCCTGCA
>JASGCJ010000024.1:0-3375 GCA_030054195.1 Minisyncoccota bacterium | reverse complement strand
GGTCGAATTCGTTCGAAAGTAGTGCGGTCCATAGGCGTGGATCAAGATCCCTGCAAAGTCCACATGATCATATGCATTGCCAGCGATATGAGCCCTGCGATCCACTACCAAGACGCTCTTACCCAAATCCTCTGCCAAACGCTCTGCGAGGACACTTCCTGCAAAACCAGCACCGACAACGAGATAATCGTACTTCTCGGTCACAAAGGTGATTTATTTTGAGACTAGGCCCAACCTCTGACCTTGGTATCCCTTGGCTCGAACAGAATCACACCACTTAGGATTATCCAAATACCAGCGAACGGTCTTCTCCATAGCAACATCAAACGATACTTCTGCCGACCAGTGTGTCTGTTTCTTAAACTTGGTAGCGTTTGTGGCGTATCGACGGTCATGACCAGGTCGATCCATCACAGTCTCGATTAAGTCTCGATACGGTTTCTGATTCGAGCGAGGGCGGAGTTGATCCAATAGATCACAGATCGCTGCAAGGACGGTGCGATTGTCCTTCTCTGCATCTGCTCCGATCTGATAAGCCTCACCCACACACCCCTTATTACGTGCGGCCTCCACAGCCCGTGCCGTATCTTCCACATAAAGCCAGTCACGCACTTGCTTGCCATCTCCATAAATCGGTATTTTTTCACCTGCCATTGCCCGAAGGATGGCGAGAGGGATTAACTTCTCCGGAAACTGATAGGGACCAAAATTATTGGATGGACGAAGCACAATCGTGGGGACCCCATAGGTTCTGTAGTAAGCACGACATAAGTGATCTGCGGCCGCTTTTGATGCGGCGTAAGGACTATTGGGTGCAAATGTGGAAGTTTCACTGAAGGGCGGGTCCTTAGGCTCTAAGGCGCCATGCACCTCGTCTGTCGAAAGATGAATAAACCGAAACTCCTCTGATTCCTTGCCCTTTGTCCCACTTAAATACTTTCGGGTCACCTCCAATAGGGTGAAAGCCCCAGCTACATTTGTATGCAAAAACGGGGCGGGCTCATCGATCGAGCGATCCACATGCGACTCCGCAGCAAAGTTTACAACTGATTGGGGACGATATTTCTCAAATATTTCATCCACTTTCTTGCCGTCTGCAATATCGCCAACCACAACCTCACAATGCCCCCCCTTTTCCTCCTGCTCCAAATTGGGTCGGTGCCCCGCATAAGTCAGTTTGTCTAAAACGACAATATGTGCGGAAGGAGATGTCTTTAACAAATGTCGAACGTAGTTTGACCCTATAAAACCACACCCCCCTGTCACGAGGATCGTCTCTTTCGATATACCCATTCCTCTTTCTTACCTCCCCTACCCCCCGCAGACCAGCCCTCCCAATCTTGGGTCAGACTCAGGGTCTGGCCCTAGACCTAGAAGCGCACTTCTACCCATAAGTTGGACTCGCCCAAGGACACCATAATTTGCGAAAGTGTTGCTTCTGTGGCTTTTGAAAAAGATACCATAACAGCCTGTGCAACCCCTCCAGGGACCTCTGCGCTTGCCTTGATCCGTATTAGCGGCCCGCAATCAATTCCCATCGCGGAAAAGCTTTCAGGTACGCAATTGTCACCACGGACTCCTGTTCCAACCCGCCTTCACCATCAAGAAAACCTTCTAGACGAGGTGGTGGCCACTTTATGGCCCAATCCTAAATCATATACAGGCGAAGATCTGGTCGAATTCTCCTGCCACGGCAACCCCCTCATCGTTCAATCGATTCTCAAGGCGATCTGCACGCTGGGAGCACGCCACGCAAGGCCAGGTGAATTTACGGAGCGGGCCTTCCTGAATGGAAGAATGGATTTAACAAAAGCGGAAGCCGTTCTCGATGTCCTCCACGCACGTTCCGATCGCGCTCTTCTTGCAGGGCAACGTGCTCTGGCGGGTCAACTCTCCGATCGCCTAATGTCCGACCGCGAAACACTCCTCCAGCTTCTCGCTCGAATTGAAGCCTGGATCGACTTCCCGGATGAAGACATTCAGCCCGAGGTAGGCGAGGGATTCCTTTCTGATATCAAAGCCCTTTTAAAATCGACCGCTTCCTTACTTTCTACCGCACCCCTCGGATACCGCCTCCGCTCAGGCTACCGGCTCGTACTTGCTGGTCCTCCCAACGCAGGAAAATCCAGCCTCCTCAACGCGCTCTTGGGTATGGATAGAGCCCTTGTAAGCCCTATCCCGGGGACGACGCGAGACACGGTTGAAGAATCAATTGTCCTCGCAGGCTTTCCTGTCCGACTCATCGATACCGCGGGTTTACGTGCCTCCAAAGACCCAGTCGAACTTGAAGGAATAGCTCGAACTCGAACTGCGATGCAAAACGCAGACCTGGTCCTCGCCCTCATCGATTCCACTCAACCGGATGACCCCTGTCCAAAAGAGTGGGAACCTATTTCCACGAAAGTCCTCACGATCCTTACAAAGTCCGATCTTCCATCCAAACAATCGCATAAAGGCATTCTCGTCTCAGCCAAAACAGGCAAAGGCCTAGACACTCTTCAATCCCAAATCACCCTACGCCTCACGGCCGATCTGGGAGCTCCTGGGTCCGATGAAATTGCCATCACCAGTCGCCACGAGGATGCTCTCAGAAAAACCACAGAGGCTCTCGCCTGTGCCTCCGCTTCACTGATCGCCAAAAGTGCCCCAGAACTTGTCGCATCCGATCTTCGACTTGCCCTTCACTCCCTGGAATCCATTCTTGGCGTTGGTACATCAGAAGATGTGCTCGACCGCCTTTTCTCTCAGTTTTGTATAGGCAAATGAATCTTTACTCCTCCCTCGCTCGCCCTCTGCTCTTTCAGCTCTCTCCAGAGGTCGCACACCATCTCACATTAGCCTCACTCAGAATCCCTCTCATCTCGCGACTTCTCTCCCTAGGCAAAAAAGCCCCCTCCGAACCAACCGTACTCATGGATCTTCCCTTTCGGAACCGCCTCGGTATCGCAGCAGGTCTAGACAAAAATGCTGAAGCCCCCCTTGCCTGGCAAAATCTAGGATTTGGCTTTGCAGAACTCGGGACAATCACTTTCCACCCACAACCCGGAAACCCCAAACCCCGTGTCTTCCGTTACCCTCATCAACAGGCGCTTATCAATCGCCTCGGCTTCCCTAATTTGGGGGCCGAAGCCATCTCAACTCGTCTACGCAAACTACGCGGAAAACACTCCCTCCACGATTTTCCGATCGGCATCAATTTAGGGAAATCAAAAGTCACCCCGTTAGACCAGGCTCCTCTCGACTACCTCGCCTCCCTCAAACTCCTTCAGCATCTTGGAGATTTTTTTGTCATCAACATCAGCTCCCCCAACACGCCCGGTCTGCGCGACTTGGCCCAGCCGAACGATCTTCGGAAGCTCCTCTCCACTCTTCAGG
>JASGCJ010000064.1 GCA_030054195.1 Minisyncoccota bacterium | reverse complement strand
GGAACCTTGGGCTGAATGAGCACATTAAAGCGGGCGTCCGCACCCGTTTTTCCACCTAGGAACATATCAAAACACTCCTTCTTGACCCCATCGACCGTTCTTGTGGCCCCACGAAAACCGATGTCTGCAATCTGATGCTGTCCGCAGGAACTTGGACAACCGCTAAAGTGAACCCGAACCTGATCTTTGTAGTACGAGCACAACTGCTCAAGCTCACCCACCATGCGAATCATGCGATTCTTTGTTTCCCCGACCGCCAAATTGCAAAACTCAATCCCTGTGCAAGAGACGCAACCCTTGCGGAAATTACTTGGTTCAACAACAAGTCCTGAGGCCACTAACTCCCTCTTCAGAGCGTCCACATTTTTCTCAGGGACATTGACGATGATTAAATTTTGCTTGTTGGTCCCGCGAATCCCAACCTTCCCTTTCTCTCCGTATTTTTCAGAGAGATCTGCAATGATCTTCATCTGAGACCCGGTCAGTCTTCCTCCTGCCAAGCAGATGCCGACCCAGTAAAACCCTTTTTGAATCTGCGCATGGACACCCACGTGATCCGACTCCGGGTTCTCAGGAAAAACGAACTCCGAGTGACGCTCGAACTTCCTATTGGCAACCCGCTCAACCTCGGAAATAAACTTCTCTGCACCCCAATCCGCCATCAAGAATTTGAGCCGCGCCCTGGCCCGTTTATCTCGAAATCCATGATCCCGATAAATAACCGACGTGTAGTGAACCATTGGCAGAATATCCTCAGGCTTTAGAAACACAGGGAGGGTTTGAGCCAAGTGGGGGGCAGAGGAAAGACCTCCACCCACTTTGATTCCATACCCCTTCTCCTTGCCCCTCTCCAAGCCAAAGACCCCCACGCAGTTGATGTCGGGCTGGGTGCACATGATCCGACACCCCGAAATGGAGATTTTGTACTTCCGTGGAAGATTCGAGAACTCATTGTTCTTCATGAGATGAGCATCCACGGCACGCAGTTCTTCCGATGCGTCTAAAATTGCGTCTGGGTCTATTCCCGCTACGGGACAGCCCACGACATTTCTTGCAATATCACCACAAGCTCCTTTGCAAGTGATTCCGACCGACTCCAACCTTTTGAAGATTTCAGGAAACTGCTCAATTCGCAACCAGTGCAACTGAATCGTCTGTCGAGTCGTTACATCCCCAAACCCGTGAGCAAATTTGTCTGTTAAGGCCGCAATCTCCTTAAGCTGTGCAGGGTTTAACTGACCGCCAGGAATTCTCGTCCTGAGCATGAAGTAGCCATCTTCCTTAGGCTTCTGCTGGTATACCCCGTACCATTTGAACCGCATAAAGTCATCTGCCTCAATGGATTGAAATCCAGACTTAACGTACCTAGGAAGGTCGTTGATTACATCGAGACCATCCTTCGCCACCTTGATTTGCTCCTCCTTGGTTTCCCCAGGAGTGAAGTTGCGAGGCGTGGAGAGCGTTGTGACCATGGCTTAAACTACTTAAATCTTAAACTGATACAAGAGTCGGGCTTACAGTTTTGTGTCATTGACGAAAACCACTCCTTGCCTTGAAAAAACACCGATTCCAACACGTAACCCAGGGCGAATGTCCCGAGTTGATATCGACATAACTTTCAGCCTTCCCTCCCCTTCATCTCGGCTTCGAAATGAGATTCGACTACCCCGGGAGGTGGCAATAACTGCAAACTCCTTCGAAAAATCAATCTCGAGGGGATGTTTTTCCAGTCCGAACTCTGAGCAAGACTTCACATACTCATCCCGATTTCGAATCACAACCTGAGGAGCACTCTTATCCACTCCCGGTCCAGCATCGCCTAACCACTCACGTAGCACGGTGACCTCCTTAGGAACGTTTGTAGATGTGTCCCCACACAACCCAGCTGAGGAGATGCTCAAATAAAGGAGCAATAAACAGAGACGCACGTATTAGCTGGTTATGGAGGGAACTGCTTGCGCTGAGGACTCCAACTGGACTCCCAAATCCCCTATTTTTGCCCAGCTCATTCCAGTGAAAGCAGGCACCTCCATCGACATCGCTTTCCACACATCCTCGACCGAGTGAAGGGAGTTGCCCCCCGTACAAGCCTCTCGAAGGTCCCGCAAGATCATCCAATCCTCCCTAGCCTCACCAGGTCCAGCCACGGCTCTCGTCATCCGTTGGAGTCGCCCATGCACATTCACCATCGAACCTGTCTTCTCTGCCGAGGCAGCTGCAGGGAGAACAACATGAGCCGCCCGTGTTGTTTCGTTTTGTAATATTCCGGATACAATAAGTACTTCTAATTTCGCTAAAGCACTTGCGGAAATCCCCGCTGGGATCACATTTTCGCCACCCAAAACAAAAAGGCCTCGAATCTTACCCGAAACAATCTCCTCCCCCCAACCGCTAAACTTTCTCCCCCCGGACGACAGCCCCAAAAGTTCCGCCCCACGACTGTTTGGATTCCCATCCCCACTTCGAAGGAAGGAATCGGCCTGTCCTAGGTTTTGAACCCCATCCACTCGCGTCACCCCCAGCTCGGCCAGCAAGCGTTTGAGCACAAAAAGCTCTTCATTGGTCAGGCGCGCCGATGCAACCACAGCCATCTCCTCTGGTTTCACCTTTTTCAGACCCTCGGCTGCTCTCTGAATCGCATCCGCCCAAGTCCCTGGGAACTGCTGACCCGCAGCTTGGAGAAGAGGACGGGTCAAACGATCCTTCGAATCTAAATAGTGGAAATTCAATCTTCCAAAATCACACATCCATTGAGAATTGACCGCCTCATTCTCACGCGGAGTGAGTCGATGTACCTTTCCCTCACGCGAGCCCACCGTGATATTACAGCCTGTCCCACAGCTGGTGCACAAACTCTTGGACTCTTTAAGAAACCAGACTCTCATCTGAAAACGAAAATCCTTGCTCGTCAAAGCTCCCACGGGACAGATATCCACCGTGTTGAGTGAATAGGGATGGTCAAACCTCTTTCCAGGGTAAGCCGTAAGCGTGCTGTGACTCCCTCGGTTTACAAACCCAAGCACATCCTCTTTACCCACCTCACTCGAAAAACGAATACAGCGAGAACATAAAATACACCGTTCGTCGTCCAGCACGATCCGTTCTCCTAAGTCCACGTTTTTAGGCTTCTTTACCTTGTTTTCCACAAAACGACTCTCCCCTGTCCCGTACTCCACCGAGTACTCCTGCAACTTACACTCCCCGGCCTGATCACAGATCGTACAATCCAAAGGATGATTAATCAGAAGAAACTCCATGACCCCATTTCGACAATCTTTGACAAGGGCTGAGTCAGTTCGAATCCCCATTCCAGGAGTCACTCCTGTTGCACACCCGATTTGGGGTCTGGGCATCCAAGCAATCTCAGGCTTTCCGTCTGGACCCAAAATTGGCTTTCGGTCAGGCCCCATTTTGGGTGTTCCCATTTCAAAGAGACACATCCGGCAGTTTCCAACCACAGACAACTTGGGATGGTAACAGTAGTGCGGGATAAACTTCTTAGACCTGTGCGCAACCTCGACCACGTTCAATCCGCGGGGCATCTGCATCCAGACTCCGTCAACTTGAACATCGATCAGATCCTTCTCGTCCTTGGCCACATCGTGATTCCAGGGATTCATTGAATGGGGGGAGCAACAACTCATAGGTTTTTCAATGGGTCAAAGAGATTGTATCTCTTTTTGCTGCAGTTCCATTCCTACGAATGCGCAGTTGAATCTCTTCTTTGAACTTGCCGATAAAGCTTTGCACGGGCCAAGCCGCTGCTTCGCCAAATGCACAGATGGTGCGTCCCGCAATCCTGTCTGCCACATCCTTCAATAGACCAGGGTCGCTATCTCTCCCATGACCTTCCGCGATCCGCGCCAGAATCTTTTTCAGCCACAACACCCCTTCTCGGCAAGGGGTGCACTGTCCGCACGACTCGTGAGCATAGAAGGTAGAAATATTTGCCAGGCACTCCACCATGTCCCGAGTATCATCCATCACAATCACTCCACCTGACCCCGCCATACTTCCAGCTGCTGCCAGGCTATCAAAATCCATCCGTAGATCCTCAAGTTTTACCTCACGGTCGACCATGTTCCCCTGCGCATCCTTCTCTTTGACTTTGAACACTTCTCCAGCCCGTAAAACCTTTGCCGAAGATCCACCAGGGATGACTGCTTTGAGCCTTCTCCCATTCCGAATTCCGCCGCATACGCCATAGATTAACTGCCCTAAGGTAATGCCCCCACAGGGAAACTCGTAATACCCGGGTTTGACGACATCCCCACTTACGCACAGCAAACGCGTTCCCGTGTTATTCGGTCGACCAATCTTTGCATAAGCGTCTCCGCCCATTTCGACGATGTGTTTCACATTACACAAAGTCTCGACGTTATTGACGATCGTAGGACTCATATAGAGACCCAATACTGCGGGGAAGTAGGGAGGCTTAATTCGTGGATACGCTCTCTTTCCCTCCAAAGATTCGATTAATCCTGTCTCCTCCCCACAAATGTAAGCCCCCGCTCCGCGATGGACATAGATTTCCAAATCATAGCCACTTTTTAAGATATTCTTTCCGAGGAAACCTGCCGCTTTGGCCTCCTGAATCGCTTTCTCGAGAACTTTATGACCAAAGGTGAATTCACACCGAATATACAGATAAGCCAGTTTCACCCCGTTCGCAAAACAGCTAAGGATCATTCCCTCAAGCAGTTGATGCGGGTCTTTATAGATAATCTGGCGATCCTTAAAAGTTCCAGGTTCCGACTCATCCGCATTGCAGATCAGATAAATTGGTTTTGTTGCTTTTGACGGGTCGATAAAACTCCACTTGGTGCCTGTCGGAAAACCCGCGCCCCCTCTTCCACGTAACTGGCTCTTTTTTACTTCATCACGAATCGCAGAAGGGCCCATCGCAAGGCCTTTTTTCAACATCTCATACCCGCCGTGCTTCAAATAACACTCCATGTCTCGGGTGTACCCAGGGGCATCGATGTGCTTAAAAATCAGACGCTGCTCAGAAATGGCCATATTTTCCCCTACTTACATCCCGCTACAAGTTCGGAGGCCTTTTTTTCATCCACTTTTTCATAAAACTCATCGTTCCGAAGAATGACGGGAGCGGTACCACATGACGCAAGACACTCGGAATACTCCAAAGAAAATCTGCCATCCTCACTCACCATCGCTCCCTCATGCCCATCCGCTTTGAGATTCATCAATTTCTGTAGTGCGGCAAAAGTCTTTCCCGCACCCCCCAAAGCACATGGAAGGGTTCGGCACACGCGAAAGTGGAACTTTCCATAAGGTCTCTGACGGAACCATGGATAAAAGGTCACCAGTTCAAGGACCTGAATTTCCTGGAGAGACAATCTTTTCGCAATCCACTCCACCCCACGAGGCCCGATGTATCCGAAGGTTTCCTGCCAAAGGTGAAGAAGAGGAAGAACCGCACTCCTCTTTGAAACTGGGTAGCGAGTCACTAGCTCGTCCGCCTGCTTTTCCATCTCAGATGAAATCTCGCCCTTTTCAGGAGAGGCACAATTCTCCGTCCCAGCACGTAAGGGGGTGCTCATCGATCACACTCCCCCATCACAAAATCAAAACTTCCCAAGATCGCAGGTACATCACTGACCGTATGGCCCGGCAAAAGATGATTCAAGATACTCAAGTTACAGAA
>JASGCJ010000063.1 GCA_030054195.1 Minisyncoccota bacterium | reverse complement strand
ACGGTAGCCGTAGATAACACCTTTCCGATTTCCTCTGCATTTAACTCCCGCAAGGACAGAAGATCCTTTCTCTGCCACACCCCAGTCATGATTTCTCCTTTTCAATCACCACTGCGTCTTCTCCATCCAACTCTGCCAACCGCACGCGGACTCTCTCTTGAGGAGCTGTAGGCAAATTTTTTCCCACAAAATCTGGCCGGATCGGCAATTCTCGATGCCCTCGATCCACCAAAACTGCGAGTTGAATAATCTTGGGCCGACCTAAATCACACAACGCATCCAAGGCTGCTCGTATTGTTCTCCCCGTATACAGTACATCATCCACCAGGATCACCGTCTGGTCTTTAAGATCAAAAAGGACCTCCGTGCCCTTGGGAACAGGCATATTGTTAGCCAGGTCATCTCGGTGAAAACTGATATCCAGCGAACCCACCGGCAAAGTCTTCCCACCCTCAATCTGCTTAAACTCGCTCGCCAGCCGATGAGCCAACGGGACTCCCCGTGTTTGGATCCCAACTAAAACAATATTTCCTTGAGGGTGACGTTCCGCAAATTCATGCGCCATCCGCCGAACAGCTCGGCGTACAGTTTCTCCGTCCATCAACTGTTTTCCTACCATACTCGCCTCCTTGAGGAACTCACTGGTTCCCGTTAAAGGACGCGTCGTGCGTCACCTAAACTGTTAGCAAATCTCTTTTTCCTTCGCGAGCTCTTTTTCCCGATTCGCCCTCCAAGCAACCCTATGCTTCACGATCCAATCCAGTAGCCCTTTTTCAAAACCCACATCGTGGCCTGCCTGTTCGCTCAGGTGCCACTTATGTTTTAAAATCTCCTCCCGCTCCAACAAAAACTCACGATACAAAACGGAATTCTTAAAGACCGACTTAGGGTCAAGCGAGAAGTGCGAGGCCTCTTTAACGTCCACAACTCTAATTTGGTCCCTTCAGGATATTTCGCAAGTGTGAATCTTTTATGGCGAAAAATATAAATCGCTTAACTTGAGTTGCTTAGAAATAGTATTTTTGATAAATGATTTCCAAATTCAGAAAAAACTTTGCCTGAGACAGAGTTGGGCCTCTCCAAAACAACTGGTTTTCCATGATCCCCGCACTCCCTTGCCTCTGGATCGAGCGGGATTTCCCCTAAAAACGGAACCTCCTGCCGCTTGGCCTCCTTTTTTCCTCCACCAGTTCCAAAAATCTCATGCTTTTGCGTCGTTCCAGGGACAATAAAGTAACTCATGTTCTCTACCACACCCAGAATCCTCACGTTGACTTTTCGAAACATCGCAATTGCCTTTCGAGCATCCACTAGTGCGACCTCCTGTGGTGTCGTCACAATAAGCGCCCCATCCAATGCCACTGTCTGAACGATGGTAAGCTGGATATCTCCCGTTCCAGGGGGGAGATCTAAAACAAGCACATCCAGGTCACCCCAAGCAACCTGCCTCAAAAACTGCTGGGTAAACCGAGTCACCATCGGACCCCGTAAAGCCGCAGGGCTATCGTCGCCTAGCAACATCCCCATACTCATCAACTTCACCCCATGACACTCCGCCGGCACAAGCCTCTCCGTACCCTCCTCCACTCTCACTCCCTCCCAGCAACCCAACATCAACGCCTGACTCGGTCCATACAAATCACAATCACAAAGTCCAACCTTCAACCCGCTCTGTGCCAACCGCACCGCTAAATTCGCCGCCACCGTCGATTTGCCAACACCCCCTTTTCCACTGGCAACAGCCACGATCTTTTTTACCCCTTCAATTCCTTGTGCCCCTGTGGCGGCAGTAGCCTGGGGGGGCGCAACCTCGGTTTCAATCGTCACGCTCTTGACGGGTCCATAGCCCTTAAACGCATCCCGAATCTCTTTTCCGATCTTTTCAGGTACCGCAGGATCTGGGGTGGTAATCTTAAGCTTAAGCTTTAACTCCGTTCCCTCCAGAGCCATGTCTTGAACCAAACCAAACGAGATAATATCCCGACTAAACCCAGGGTACTTCACCCCACGCAACCTCGTTACCACCTCTTCTTGCCACTCGTTTCGACTCATACAAATATCTTGGCACCCTTTGCTTGCTCACTCCAGCTTTCGAAGCCACTACTGGCCGCGCCCATCTAGGAAATCAATTTTAAGAAGGAAGGATTGACGTGAGACGCTGAACAGCCTCTTTCACTAGGTCGACAGCTTTAGAAATTTTCCCGAGATCTATCTCTGGCCCTAAAGTAAAAAGAATTAAGGCCCGAGACTCCTCGGGACTTGCCCCAATCCCTTTCATCCCAGGCGGAATCCTCATCTCCCTCGTCACACACCCACTCCCTCCCCGCACCGCCAGTCCCACCCGATCCAAAACCAGTGCCAAGCTCTCCGCCTCCAGTCCCGCAAAACTGAATGCCAAATGATTGGGACTTCTTTCTAATCCTAGCTTTGAACCATGAAGTTTGGCGCTGGGCACTTCCTTAAGAATCCCCTCCGCCAACACCTTCTGTGCTTCAGCCACATCCTTCCTAAAATCATCCCCACTCTTTTTCCAATCTTCCGCTGCCACCCCAAACCCCACGATCGCCGCAAGATTTTCTGTTCCCGCCCGTCGATCCCCCTCCTGCCTGCCCCCCTCCATCCAAGGCGTCCAAGGCGTTCCACTCCGTATCCAAAGTGCTCCCGTCCCCTTCGGGCCTCCTAACCGGTGCCCAGACAGTGCCACCAGATCTGCCCCCACCTTCTCCACATCCAGCGATACCCATCCAGCCCCATGAGTGGCATCCACGAAAAGCTTCGCGCCCACCCGATCGGCAAAATGTTTTGCTTCACCGAGATTTTGAAGTGTCCCCAAATCGTGATGCGCCAGATGAACACAAACCAAAGCCGCCCCGGGCTCGACCTTCACCCCATCCCACTTGAATCGCCCCGTTGAATCTACCTTCACGCGTCGGACTTGAAAGCCACTCTCTCCCAACCTCCGCACTGCACTTTCCACTGCAGGATGCTCTATCTCACTTACATAAATCGTTCCTTGGCGCACGGACGCCCCCCAACCACGAATTGCCGACTGCACAGACTCTGTCCCGCCTGAGGTAAAGATCACATCCTCAGAACTTTTCGCACCAATAAAATCCGCCACCCGCTTTCGTGCGATCTCCAACTGTTCCCTCGCCTCTCTTCCCTCCCGGTGCCCTCCCGTAGGTGACGCCTGAATCTCCACCAGAGACCTCAACAACTCCTTCTGTACCTTCGGTAAGAGCCAACCTCCTGCCGCATGATCCAAGTAGATCCGCTCCTGGCTCATCACCCCGCCCTGCCAAACTTCTTCTCCAACTCCCCCTTACTCAGCAAAATCATCGTCGGCCTGCCATGCGGACACGTATACGGAAGCTCACACGCCAACAGATCCGCTAGAAGCCGCTCCGCCTCTACCTCATTCAGCCGATCATTTGCTTTGATCGCATGACGACAAACCGTTTTCGCGATTACATCCTCACTTAACTTTCGATCCTTCCGGGTTCCCGCGCCACCCGTTTCCAAGTCCGCGACCACCCCGCGAACAAAATCCTCTACAGCCAACGTCTTGATTCGCGGTGGCAAGGCATCCACCAGAAAAGAGTTTCCGCCCATCGAGGAAATCCCCAACCCCACTCGACCCAACTCCTCTAACTGCTGGTTTAAGAATTGAGCCTGCACAGGAGGGAACTCCACCGTCACGGGATACAACAACCTTTGACCCGAAACCTCCTCCTGTGCCACTTGCTTCAGAAGTTGTTCAAATAAAATCCGCTCATGCGCTGCATGTTGATCGATCAAAACTGCACCCCCATCCTTCTCTGCCACTAGATACAAATGGTCGATCACCCCCAAATATCGCCAGCCCGCAGGGATACCGCGTTTTGTCTCCACCTCAATTCCTAACGGCCTCTCCACAGAACCTCCAGAAGCCAGAGTTGCAGATAAAAGAGGCGAAGGCTGAGTCCAGGTCGAATGAGTCGACGACAGACTTGGAAAACTTGCGCTATGGATCGCCGGCAAAGGCAAGGGTCCGACCGATCCACCTCGCAAAACCTCCGCCACAGCCCCACTTACAAACCTTCGTACATCCCCGTCCTGTCGAAATCGGACTTCCCTCTTCGCTGGATGAACATTTACATCCACTCCCGCAGGATCCACTTCAAGAAAAAGCACCGCCACAGGGAAACGCCCCCTCATCAACGCATTGTGGTACCCCTCCAGCAAGGCCGCGTTCAGGGTCATGTTCTGCACGGGCCTGCCATTCACAAAAAGAATCTGCTCCGCCCGAGTCGCCCGACTCACCCCAGGCCTGCCGATATACCCCTTCAAACTCATCCCCCCGTCCTCGACATCCAGTGGTAACACCGATTCCCGCCACTCTTTTCCGAAAACCGCCATCAACCTCTCCTCCAGCCCAACCCTCGCCGTATCCTGCCAAAATACCGCGCCATCCCGCCTCAACACCCAACTTACATCCGGCCGCGCCAATGCCGTCAACCGGATCCCCTGCTCGATGTGACCCCACTCCGTCTCCTCCGTGCGCAGGAATTTTCGTCTTCCAGGGACATGGGAAAAAAGCTGTCGCACCTCGATGCTCGTTCCCGTCGGGCAACCCGTTTGGCCAGCTCGAATCACTTTGCCACCATCAATCACCACCTCCGTACCCTCAGCAGCCTCCGCCTCACGAGTCTTCAACGTAAACCGACTCACTGACGCAATACTCGGAAGAGCCTCCCCACGAAACCCAAAGGTTCGAATTCCAAGTAAATCAGATGCCTCCCGAATCTTGCTTGTGGCATGACGCTCCAACGCCAAAAGTGCATCCTCAGGCCCCATCCCATGGCCATCATCCGTTACCCGAATCAAAGACCTCCCCCCCCTCTCCACACTGATCTCCACTTTCTTTGCCCCGGCATCCAGAGAATTTTCCACGAGCTCCTTCACCACCGAGGCGGGCCTCTCCACCACCTCCCCAGCCGCAATTCGGTTGGCGACCACTTCCGCCAAAAGGCGGATTCTCTGACTCATACTTTTCTCCTCCTACAGAGCGGGCCGAACCCCCAAATGCACAGACAACCGCTCCAACTCCTCAGGCGAAGTGTAAGGTAATTCAATATGCCCCTTGCCTGCACTTCCCACGATTTTTGCCCGCGTACCTGTTGCCCTTTGTAACTTTATCTCCAGATCCCGCCAATCCGCCGACTGCAAACCTCGTCCCTTTTTTCTGCCCCGAGTTCCATTTGTCTGCCGCCTTACCAAGGCCTCGGCCTGGCGAACGCTTAAACCTCGTTTCACCACCTCCCGTCCAATCGCAGTCTGCGCTGCGACCTCTCCTAAACCTAGAATGGCTTTTGCGTGGCCCACCGATAACTGCTTCGAGCGTAATAGGTCTCGCACCTCCTGCGGAAGGGATCGCAATCTCAGGGAATTGGCGACCGTGGCTCGGTTTTTTCCCACTCGTTCCGCCACTTCCTCCTGCTTTAACCCAAATGTTTCAATCAGCGTCGCATATCCGTCCGCCTCCTCCACAGGATCCAACTCCGCGCGCTGCAGATTCTCAATTAAAGCCAGCTCCAAAACCTGCTGATCCGTCGCTTCTCGAACGATAACTGGAACTTTTGGTAAATTGAGTTTTTTTGCCGCACGCCAGCGTCGTTCTCCCGCAATCAGCTCATA
>JASGCJ010000062.1:2727-5739 GCA_030054195.1 Minisyncoccota bacterium | reverse complement strand
AGAACCTAGCGTACGAGTCGACTTGCGTAACTCTAAAATGACTTTGGGCGAGCAGCAAAAAGATCTATCTGGTCCTTCTGAGTTTTTGATTTTGAAGAGCCTCCCTTGGGCTTGATCCGGGCCGGCTTCCCCGAAGCGTCGGTCTCTCGCTCTTCCAGCCCCTGCAGAATCTCTTTCGCCCTTCGCAGAACACCTGCCGGCAAACCCGCAAGCCGAGCCACTTGGATTCCGTAACTACGATCTGCGCCGCCCTTCACAATTCGCCTAAGAAAAACAATTCGATCCCTCTCCTCTCTTACATCCACCCGAAAGTTCATCACTCCACTCCGGGTCAGCGCCAACTCGGCGAGCTCATGGTAGTGCGTAGCAAACAGGGTCTTGGCCTTCACCTCATCATGTAAATATTCAGCTACAGCCCAAGCAATGCTCAGCCCGTCCAGAGTGCTCGTTCCCCTCCCAATTTCATCCAGAATCACAAGACTATCCTTTGTGGCGTGATGCAAAATCAAGGCTGTCTCATTCATCTCGACCAAGAAGGTACTCTGCCCGCGGGCCAGATCATCTCCTGCACCAATCCTTGTGAAGATTCTATCGAGAAGTGGTAGCTCAGCACTTTCAGCAGGAACAAAAGAACCTACCTGCGCCAGAAGGCAAAGAAGGGCAACCTGTCGAAGATAGGTGCTTTTCCCTGCCATGTTCGGACCTGTCAGAACCATGAAGCTTCCTTCCTCCCCCCCGATACTCACATCGTTGGGAACAAACGGCTCTGCACCGCCAGCCAGAAGTTGCTCAACGACAGGGTGACGCCCTCCGCGAACCCTTAGAAAACCATCCTCTCTCATTGTAGGGCGTACATAACCCCAGCGCCTGGCAGTAGCCGCAAAACCTGCCAAGACATCCAGCATGCCCACGGCAGAGGCAGTACCTTGTAAAGAAGCGCATCGGGTCAACACACGATCCCGTAAATGCACGAACAGTTGACCCTCCCGAAGGATGGACTTCTCCTCAGCTCCTAATATCTTGGACTCCATAGCCTTCAGTTCGGGTGTCACAAACCGCTCCGCCGCTGCCAAGGTCTGCTTCCTTTCATACTCTGGTGGAACTTGATCTAAATTTGTTTTGGTTACCTCTATTCCATAACCCGAAATATTGTTGAACCGTATTTTAAGACTCTTAATTCCCGTCCTCTCAATCTCCTTGGCCTGCAAGTCCGCAATCCACTTCCTCCCCTCCCTCATCGCTTTACGGTACTCGTCTAATGCGGAGTCATAACCATCCCGAATCATTCCCTCTTCTCTCAAGGTCCCTGGAGGTTCATCTGCGACGCCCCGAGCTAGCTCGGTTACCAGCTCCTGCTCTAGATCGATCCTACGACTTAAGGACTGATTTAAGGTACCAGGTATCTCTGAGCCTCTGCGTTGTAGTTCAGGCAAAACCTCCAGTGTGGTTTGAAGAGCGCGGAGGTCGCGCGCATTTCCCGCCCCTCCGGATAGTCGCCCCACGATCCTAGCCAAATCACGAACTCCTTTAAGACTTTCCCGAAACTCATCCAAGGCTCCCACATCCTCTAAAAAGCCAGCCACAGCTTGATGTCGATCCTCCACATCTTTTCTTTTTCGCAAGGGTCGTATAAGCCATGCCCGTAGCTCCCTTGCCCCCATCGCAGTGTGAGTCTGGTCAATCGCCCGAAGCACTGAGGTGTTTACCCCATCAGACGCTGACTCCAAAAGTTCCAGATTTCTTTGCGTGGCGGAATCCAACTGCAGACTTTCTTCGGAGCGAAACGGTTTCGGAACCTGAAGATGACCGATTCCACTCTTCAGAGTTTCCTGAATATATCGAACCAGAGCACCAGCCGCCCCTAAAGCGACCCCCATTTCCTGACAACCGAAGCCGTCTAAGCTTTGGACCCGAAAATGTTCGCATAACAGCGCCCTTCCGCCATCCACCTCCAATGTCCAATCGGGAATACGTGTAACAAGCGTCTGCGACTCTACCCAACCCGCGATTTCTTGATCCTCTTCGGCGACCAAGATTTCCGCTGGATTCGTCCTACGAATTTCATCCCGAAAGGCGACCTCGTGAATTGGTTCTGACAAACGAAAATCCCCCGTGCTTGCGTCCAAAAGGGCGAAGCCCCACTTACCACTTTTCCCCTCTCCCCTTCGCACAGCCGCAAGCCAACGAGGAAGTTTAGGTTCCGACACCTCCATCCCCATCGCGCACCCAGGACTCAAGATTCGGGTGACCACTCGCTCCACCATCTGACCACTCTTGGCCTCACCCACCTGTTCACAAATCGCAACTCGTCGACCATTCGCTAATACTTTCGCAATGTATCCCTCTGCCGCGTGATAGGGTAACCCACACATCGGAATTGTATTTCGCTTGGTTAAAGTCAGATTCAGCAACTTCGCCCCATCAACCGCATCCTCAAAAAAAAGCTCATAAAAGTCTCCCAACCGAAAAAACAAAAGTGCATCCTTAGGCACTTGTGCCCGTAGTCCGTGGTACTGCCTCATCATGGGGGTAGAGCCTTCTGCCATACTTCCTTTCTCCCCTACTCGCCTTCCCAGCTCAATCCGCAAGGATGTGGGCTGTGCATAGCCTGAAAATCTTCTAAACTTCTTTTGTGCGAATCATTATCACCGGACTGGTCGGGCAGTATCCATTTGGAGGCGTCATCTGGGACTATCTTCAATACCTACTCGGCTTCAGGTCCCTTGGACATCAGGTTCTGTACCTTGAGGACTCCGGAGCTTGGCCTTACGACCCAGTGGCGGGGACGATCACAGACGACTGCTCTTTTGCTCTGCAATCACTCCGGAGGATCTTTACCGATTTCGACTTGGCCGAATCATGGGTCTATCGGAATGGTGCAGACGGAAAGTTTCACGGAGCGGGCGAGAAGGTTGCGCGCGAGTGGCTTCGACATGGAGATCTTCTTGTGAATGTCTCGAGCGCAGGGTGGCTGAGGGATTACGACCTCCGAGTCGGACACCGAATGTTTAT
>JASGCJ010000062.1:0-2627 GCA_030054195.1 Minisyncoccota bacterium | reverse complement strand
GAGTTTAACAGATTTCGAGATTTGCCCTCAAAAACCAGTGTCCCCCTTCGACTCGCCATGGGACTAGGCGTAGATGGCCAACGTCCTGCTCAAGAGTTGCGTCAGCTCGGTTGGGATCTGGTTGAACCCCAAGAGGTCGTTCCAGATCATTCTTCATACCGCTCCTTTCTCACCAACTCACGCGGGGAGTGGAGCGTTGCAAAGCACGGATATGTGGAAGGAAAAACCGGTTGGTTCAGCTGCAGAACGGCATGCTACTTGGCTGCTGGAAGACCTGCTGTTGTTCAGGAGACTGGCTGGAGCCATCATCTGCCATCCGATCGAGGGGTTCTTCCCTTCACGACCGTGGAAGAAGCGGCAGAGGGCCTTGGTAAGGTAACCCGCAACTACTCGGAACACTCCAAAGCCGCCCGGGAAATAGCTCTTGAGTTTTTCGATGCAAAAAAAGTCTGCCAAGGGCTATTGCGACAAGCGTGATTCTCGGGCATTGAATCCAGGAAGAAAACTTTTCAAAACGAGAAGCAGGGCCACAAAAGGTCGCACCAGAAAATGGAACTCCACCTGATCCAAACAAAGACCGACTCTTTCTTTATTTCTCCGGATTTGGAGATTATCAGCGGGGGGCTCTAGCCCCATTTCCCATGGCCCAAGCTAGTTGGGTTGAGCGTACAATTTTCAACTTCTGATAAATTGATTTTCTCTGATTTTTTATCGTTCGCTCTGTCGTGCCATTTTTTTTGGCTACCTCTTCTGCTGAGTATCCGCGAACCAACAGCTGGGCTACCTGCATTTCCCGTTTACTCAAAAGCTGAAGACCGCGCTTAGAGTCGTTCGCGTCGAGAGCACTCTTAGCCGTCGGGGTCTGACTCAGCTTTCCATCCAAGACTTGGTTGACGCAGTTCAGCCACTCATCGGGACCGTCCCGAAAATCAAGCAACCCTTTTGCGCCCCGCTCTTTCCACCAGACTGCTGTCAGTGGGGTGAAGTTATCATCAAAAACAATCGGATCACCCGAACAGTGTTTGGGTAAAATACGACCCTCTGTTGGAGGAATACGGGTAGAAATAAATACCAGTCGAAAAGAGTAAGCACCTAGCTCATGAGGATCCAAGATCGGGACCGTCCGACAAGGCATCTTGGACTCCAACCACTGATGAAAAAGAACCCGTATAAAACCGCGATCTTCCCAAATTGCGAAATATGGAGGTTCGGCTTGATCCGAAACGGATGATGAGAGGCCACTATCCACTTGTCCCGTAGTTGAGCATAAACTGAATATAGTCCAAGGATTATATTGTTACTTTTACATGTATTTACCCAGTCATCAGAGCCATATTAGTGTACTTTTTTAGGCAATAAATAACTCAAGTTTAAATTCCTATTTCTCAATCCTTTGTTATATTAATATGTCCTGACAGCGTGACCGCAATATACGACCTGAGAGCTTTCATAACTAGTTGGTTGTCAAGAGAATGTAAAGCAGCCTGAAATCTATACATAGTTTCCCCAACTCCAAAAAAATATAATTTGAATGGAAGATGCTTTTTCATGATCTGGAGCTATATTCATTGAATGCTTAGGTACAGCTCCTCTCTTCTCACTGCTGTAATCCTATTTGTTCAGATCAGTGGGACTCAAATCCAGTCGGAATCCTTGCGTCCCAGCGCGGGTTCTCAAGCCACTGCCATGCTGGTTCAAAAACTTCTTCAAGATCACCACTTTGCAGGCAAGCCACTTACCGAGGAAAAAGCTAAGGACTGGATCAAGGCCTACATGGAGTCACTCGACTACAATCACGCCTTCTTTTTGGATAGCGACTTGGTTGCATACCAAAATACGTACGCCCCACAGCTTGCTCAACTGACCCAGCAGGGAAATACGAGTCCAGCTTTTGAAATTTTTGCAGGGTTCAATGAGCGAGTTCGAGATCGACTCGCTTGGATTAAAAAGCGCCTTCTTCTGCCCTTTGACTTCGCCTCAGAGCAGACCTATGAGATCGACAGAACAAAAGTAGGTTGGCCCAAAGACTCGGTCGCAGCAGATGAACTTTGGGAGCGAAGACTCAAGTTTGACATGCTTCGCGAAAAGCTGGCCCCGAAAAGTAAACTGGCAAAAGAGAAGAAGAAATCAGATGAGGACCCCTTGGTCACGGTCACAAAACGGTACGATCGCCTTGTCAAAAACTTGGAGGAGTACGATAACGAAGAAATCCTTCAACTCTACCTGTCCGCTTTAGCCGGTTTGTACGATCCACACTCCAGTTATATGAGTGCCGATACGTTGGCTGATTTTGCGATCGGAATTAAACTGGCTCTTTGCGGTATTGGAGCCGTTCTCTCCTCTGAAGACGGCTACTGCGTGATTAAAGAGCTGGTCCCAGGTGGGCCAGCAGATCTGGATGGCCGCCTGAAAGTTGGGGATAAAATCATCGGAGTCGCCCAAGGCGAAAATGCCTTCGACGATATTGTGGATATGAAGCTTCGTAATGCTGTGAAGAAAATTAGAGGGCCCAAAAATACACTCGTAAGACTTCAAGTCATTCCCGCAGGAAGTAATGCAGGGGAACAACGGGAGGTCCAAATCACGCGCGACGAAGTTAAATTAGCAGCCCAACAAGCCTCGGCTTC
>JASGCJ010000003.1:36782-96352 GCA_030054195.1 Minisyncoccota bacterium | reverse complement strand
CCAATTCCTACGGAAGCGTGACCAGTACTGCTGTCTATCTTTCCGTCAACCAAGCTCTGATTTCCTCGGGCTTCTCGCACACGCTTTATCTCGGAGCGGGTGCCTCCACCGTGACAGCTTGGGGGTTGAATACCGATGGGCGGTTGGGCGTGGGCGATATGAACTCTCCCGTCAACTGGGCCAAGGCCGTGCAGGGGATTCCCGTTGGAGTCACGGTGGACGCTTTGTCAGCAGGCGGAACGCATAGTCTGATTCTGGCGGGCGGGCAGGTGTATGCAGCAGGATCGGATCGTTTTGGACAGCTTGGCCAAGGGGCGGTGAACGGAGCGAATAAGACCAGCTTCACTCCCGTGGCGATACCATCAAGCACTCCCGTGGCTGTAGCGGCCGGAGGCAACCACAGTCTAATCGTCACGGCGGACGGAAAAGTTTTGGCCTGTGGAGACAATACCTATGGCCAGCTGGCCCAACCTGCCACGACGGCGAGCTCGGGTACCTTGGTCGAAGTGAATTTCCCAGGCCTGAGCACCAAGATTGTTTCCGTGGCTGCGGGGGCGGATCACAATCTAGCGGTGGATGAAGATGGTGGGGTGTGGGTGTGGGGGAGAAATAATTACGGTCAGCTTGGAAAAGGAAATCGCTCAGTAGCGGAGCGCACTCCTTCAGAACTTAATCTTGGGGATGGGGTATTTGCGGAGTCTGTAGCAGCCGGCTTTAGTCATTCGCTGATTCTAACGACCGATGGGGAAGTGCTTGGATTTGGGCGGAACAATTCTGGACAAACTGGACAAGTTGCGACGACAAGCGTTGTTACTGCGCCATCACCGATTTACAAAGGATTGATCGAATTGAGCGAGATCCGGTCGATTTCTGCGGGAACAGATAGCTCCTTTGCGATTACCGAATCCGGACAACTTTATAGCTGGGGGTATAATGCGTACGGTGAACTACTCCTTGGATACGCCAGTCCCGTGAGTTCTCCTGCGGTCTATGGCCCGAAGCCTTCGCCGATTTGCACAAATGTTTTCAATGTGTCGGGAGGAGGATACAGCAGCTTGGCGGTGGGAGCGCAAGGGGTGATCTTTGGTGGGAGAAACGATGTGGGGCAGTCGGGGAACGGTCCAGATCCTGAGCAGGTGGTGGGGGATTATTATTACGGAGCAGGAAATCTTCCGCTGAGCAATCTGACGATGGATTTGGCTGGGACCACAGAGACTCTGTATGACCAGATCTTTGTTGGGAATGGTGCGGTGACCTTGAATGGAATTCTAAATCTGATGTTTGTCGGAACTTACACGGGGCCAGTGCACGGCAGTACGCAGACGTTTGACCTGATTTGGGCAAAGAATGGGATCGTGTTTGGAACGGGGTACCAGCTCGCTTTCAATCAAGCTGGATATCTGGTGGAGAGTGCTGTTGTAGATAAAAGCGTAGAAGGGGTATCTGGAAAGGTTCTTCAGGCGACGGTTCGGGCTGTGGTAACGGCGGCGGACTTGGCCAAAGCAGTTGATTTGGCCAGACCGAGTTTGGACGGCGTGGAAAGTGTCAGTTACGGAGGGAGTAGCGGTGTGGGAATCAGAACGCTCTCGGTATCCTCAGGGGTAGAGATGATTTACAGCTATGAACGACCTACAGGTGGGGTCAGTAGTGGAGCGGAATATTTTGTGGAAGGAACAACCTATCGTGTCGATTACGATTCTTCCCTTAGCGGGTCATGGGTGAGTGCATCGGTTTCTGGGACAACGATAACCCCGCTTGGGAATGGAAGAGAGAGAGTCACTTTGCGGATCAGCTCTTCGGGAGGGGCAGGGTTCTTGCGGTTACAGGTGGAGAACCCTCAGGCAACCGGAATCAATGCGGGTGTGGGCAGCGCGATAACGTATTGATGAGGAGGTTGGTCGATAAAATGTAGGGCGCCCATTCGTGGGCGCCTGGATTGAGAATCCGGAAGGGAAGATTAGGCGGGCAAGATGCCCGCCCTACATAGGGCAGGCGGCCCTCCCGAGGAAAATTACTCTTTCGACTTGGTGGTATTTTCCGAGGTGTCGTTCCTGAGCTGTTTGTAGTCGGCCTTCATATCCTCAAGCGCTTGAGTGACTTCATCGGCCGATTTTTTGGCGGCTGCAGTCACCTTGTCAGCGGCTTGAATCGAGGCGGCGTTGAGTTCGGTGGTGAAGTAGGTTTGAACCTCCTGCAGTTTGTCGACGGCTTTCGTCAGCTTGGCGCCGATCGTACGGACTTTTTTGTCCAGATCGGTGTACTTTTTCTTGGCTTTGTCCATGCGGGCTTGGCTGATGCTCTTGAGGTCACCCTGCATTTTGGCCAAATCTTTTTCCCAGTCGGCGAAGCGGGTGTCGGCGACGGAGCGGAAGTGATCGATTCGATCCGCCAGGGTGGCTTGGACATCTTTGTAGTCTTTGAGCTGGTCGGTGAAGTCCTCGAATGCATCGCGTGGCTTGTCTGCTTCGGTGGCGATTCGGTTGAGCTGCTCGACCGCTTCCTTGAGCTCCTTGGCCGTCTTGTCGATCAGGGCTTCGATTTTTTCGAGGTTGGTGGTCATCTCCCGGGCTTTTTCGGCTGTTTCCTGGGCTTGGAGGGGGAGGGTAAGGAGGGGGATAAGGCAGAGGAGGGGGATGAATTTCATGGGGAATAGCTATATGGCCTGGAAGAAGAAGGGGAAGGGATTTTTATGGGGAGGAGGGGAATGAGGGGATTAAAGGGGTAGGGGGCTAAGGAAATTTTCCGACCCCAAGAGGTCCCGGGTTGGCCCCCTCAGACCTACCCCCGCCCATTCTCAAATGTCGCTCCGCGACGGGATAGATGTCCGCTTACGCGGGGGAATTCAAATCCCACCGGCAGTTCAGGCTTTCGGGCTGCCGGAAAAGCGGTTACTATTTCAAGTTCGTACGGGCCGTAGCGCAGTCTGGTAGCGCGCTTCCTTGGGGTGGAAGAGGTCCCGGGTTCAAATCCCGGCGGCCCGATGTGAATTTCGTAATTTAACCGGTTCCACCGGACATAGTTCATGAATGAAACGAAATTCACGAGGGCGCCAAAAATCAATCAAACCGCGGAGCGGGTAATGAGATTGCGCGGGGGCAGGTCCTAGGGGGCGAAATCCCGGCGGCCCGATGAATTAAAGCCCGTAAAAACTCCTTCTCGCCGATGGGGTTAGGGAAGTAGGGGATTAACCCGATTTTTTCAGGTCGCTACGGAGGAGCGGTGTGGAGAGGATCATCGATTCTTGCAACGGTAGGGATATGAGATTCATACTAATCCAATGAAACGACTAATGGGGTGTCTTCTATTTGCAATGATGACTACGGGTGGGTGGGCGGAAGACAAAAAACTCGAACAATATTCAGAACAACTTCTGAAAAAAGCTGAATCTGGAGATCCTAAAGCGCAGCTTCAACTGGCTGGATGTTACAAAGAGGGGCGGGGAATTGAGAAAAATAAAACGCAGGCAATCGGGTGGCTTGAAAAAGCAGCAAATCAGAATTACTCAGACGCTCAATGGGCATTAGGGCAATGTTATCTGGATGGTGAGATTGTTCAGAAAGACGAAAAGGAAGCTTTCCAGTGGTATAAAAAAGCTGCTGAAGGCGGATGTGTGGAAGCTCAATACAATATTGGCAGTTGCTACTATAACGGAACCGGCACAATAAAAAACAACGAAGAGGCTTTTAAATGGGTAAAGAAAGCAACTGAACAACCGATGACGGAATGTTTCTCGAAAATGGCACCAAATGCTTATTTTATTTTGGGTCGGCTTTACGAGCGGGGGGAGGGTTGTGAGATTAATAAAAAAGAAGCTTTAAGATGGATCACTAAAGCAGCAGACAAAGGGGTTGCAGAAGCGCAATACTACCTTGCTGACTATATTTTTTACGGAATCGGATTAGAGAAAAACGAGAAAGAAGCAATTGGTTGGTATGCAAAGGCCGCAGAGCAAGGAAATGCGAATGCCCAATATAAACTTGGTTATTGCTATTATCATGGAGAGGGTGTTTCTGAGAATCATGCAGAAGCATTCAAATGGAGCAAAAAAGCTGCAGAGCAGGGTCTGGCCATGGCACAATACAGTCTTGGTTGTTCATATTTAGATGGAAACGAGGTCAATAGGGATTACGAAGAAGGGATCAAATGGCTTAATAAAGCTGCCAAGCAAAAGAACAAAAACGCGCAAGATAAGCTCACCGCGATAAAAGCTGAAGAAGATGCAAAAAAGATACTCAAAGACATTGAGAGCCATGAAAGCTACTCCACCCGATTGACCGAAAAAGACTTTGAGCCCGAATTTAAAAAATATTCAAAAGAGCTAGTGCAAAAAGCTGAGTCGGGCGATTTAGACGCTCAATATAACTTGGGGCGTTGTTACTTCTTTGGCTGTGGAGTGCCTAAAAATAACGATGAAGCTTTTAAGTGGTACATGAAATCTGCAATTCAAGGCAATTCGTTTGCTCAGGGATCTTTAGGAGTTTGCTTTATGGATGGCATTGGTACTCAAAAAGATGAAGCACAAGCATATGAGTGGATAAAAAAATCAGCTGAGCAAAACAATACGGTAGCTGAGTATGCTATGGGGCTGCTTCATTATAATGGTACCGGCGTTACAAGAAATGAAGAAGTAGGAAAAAAATGGTTGCGAAAAGCCGCAGACAATGGTTACCAGATGGCCTTAATAGCATTGAAGCAAATAGAGCAAAGGCCGCTTAAACCTTTTTCTAATGAACTTCTTAAAAAAGCAGAATCTGGTGATCCAATAGCTCAATTCAATATTGCTGATTGCTACTTTTACGGGAAGGGAGTTCAACCTGATAAGTCCGAAGCTATTAGATGGCTAGCAAAAGCAGCAGAGTTGAATGATGCACTAAGTCAATATAACCTCGGTATCGCATACTTAAAGGGGTTGGGTGTGGGAAAAGACGAACATAAAGGGATTCAGTTAATTCAGAAAGCGGCAGACCAAGGGAATGAGTTAGCGCAAAAGCTTATGTCGACATTATCTCAATTAAAAAGATAGCATCTCTTTATAGTCCCCTAACAATCCCCAACAAAACCAGTAGTATCCGATAGCCTTAGCTGACTGCTTTCGGGGCAGTTGGGAGATAACTCATTCCGATCGAACAGACCTGTGTCCGCTAAAAGGTTAGGTTTATGGGGGTCCCGGGTTCAAATCCCGGCGGCCCGATAATTTTCGAAGGAAAATTGAAGGGCCCCAATCTCATCCAGCCGGAGGCGAAAAAGGATTGGGCCAGGGGTGGGTGTTCGGGGGCCAATATCCCGGCGGCCCGATAATTTTCGAAGGAAAATTGAGGGGTGCCTGGGCAGGATTCTAAGTTTATAGGTAGGGTCCGTTATTCCTAACGGACCTTGCTGAGTTAATGAACGATGGACATCGATACAAATGTAGGGCGCCCATTCGTGGGCGCCAGGAACGAAAAGCCTGAAGGCTGAGACCCGGCGGGCAAGATGCCCGCCCTACAAAGGCCAAAGGAGAAATGTTAGGCGGGTCTGAAATCAACCTGCCGTTTTTGGAGGTCGATCTTTAGGACGGCGACGCGCAGGCGGGTGCCGGCCTTGTAGATTTTTCCTGAGCGGCGACCCCGAAGGGAGCGTTGGGCAGCATTGAAGGAGAAGAAGTCGTTCTGAATCGATGAGACATGGATCAGGCCCGAAAGGAGAAAGTCGGGCAGTTCGACAAACATTCCGAAGTTGGTGACTTCGGTGACGATGGCTTCGAAAGTCTGGCTGGGGTTGGGCCCGGACTGCATCTCAAAGTACTCGAGGAGTTTGAGTTTTTTCGATTCCTGCTCCGCCTCGGCTGCTGTGCGTTCTGTTCGGGAAAGGTGTTGGGCGAGGGTATCGAGGGCAGCTCCCTCAACGCGGGGGGCGCCTTTGGAGTGGGCCAGGGCACGGTGGACGAGGAGATCGGCATAACGGCGGATGGGGGAGGTAAAGTGGGTGTAGTGGGATTTGGCTAAACCGAAATGTCCGAGACTTTTTGGGGAGTAGACGGCCCGTTTCAGGGAGCGAAGAAGACCGATCTTGAGGGCGTAGCCATCCGGACGACCGGGAAGAAGTTTTAGAATTTTCTGAATTTCGCCCCGCTGGGTCAGGTCGCCTGCTTTGATTCCGTGGGCGATGAGAAGTTCCCGATATTCGACCAAGCGGGATTCGTCAGGAGTTTCGTGAATCCGGTAAAGAGCAGGACGTTTTTCGTGATTGAGGTGGCGGGCGACGGATTCGTTGGCGAGGAGCATAAACTCCTCGATCAGCTGGTGGGATTCGTCGGAGGACTCTTTTTCGATCCGGTTGGGTCGGCCTTGGGGATCGAGGAGGATGCGAAGTTCGGGGAAATCCAGGTCGAGAGAGCCTTGGGCAAAGCGGTGGCGACGAAGAGCTGAGGCGAAGTGCCAGGCGCGTTGAAGAAAGC
This sequence comes from Minisyncoccota bacterium, assembly GCA_030054195.1. GTDB lineage: Bacteria > Verrucomicrobiota > Verrucomicrobiia > Methylacidiphilales > Verrucolacustridaceae > Verrucolacustris > Verrucolacustris abundans. The sequence goes on along the minus strand of JASGCJ010000003.1, from coordinate 89,916 downwards.
GGTCGAGATCGTCCTGGGCGGGACGACGGAGGCGAAGGAGGGCTTCGGCGTAGGTCAAACGATGGCGGGAGTAAATGACCGAGCGGGTGAAACGGGTGGCACCAGGTTTGCCTTCGGGGTTGAGGCGAATAAAGGCGGAATAGGTGAGGCGTTGTTCATTGGGACGGAGGGAGCAGAGGCCATCCGAAAGGCGGGGCGGGAGCATGGGGATGACGCCGTTGACGAGGTAAACGCTGTTGGCGCGTTTGCGGGCCTCGTGATCCAGTTCGGATCCGGGTTTGACGTAGTGGGACACGTCGGCGATGTGGACACCGACCTCCACGTGGCCGTTGGGAAGTTCGCGGAGGGAGATGGCGTCGTCGAAATCGCGGGCGGTGTCGGGGTCGATGGTGATGATGAAGTCGCCACGGAGATCTTCCCGTCCGGCAGGGCGGTCGGGGAGTTCGACGGGGGGAAACGATTCGGCTTCGGCGAGAGCTTCGGGGGGGAAGGCGGCGGGGAGATTAAATTTCCGAATGATGGAGAGGATGTCGACGCCTGGATCGGTAGCGCGGCCGAGGCGTTCGACGAGGAGGCCTTCGGGGTTGGTTCCGCGATCTTTCCAGTCGATTAGTTTAGCGACCACCTTGTCGCCGGGTTCGGCCTGAGGAGAGCCTTCGGTACCGGGGGCGGGGATGTAGAGATTGTGGAGAAGGCGGGGGTCGTCAGGGATGACGATGAAGAAGCGGGCGGTTTTCTGGAGAGTGCCGACGATCATGGCGGCGCGGCGTTCGAGGATGCGGTGGACGCGGCCGCGAGAGCGTTCCGGTTCGGAAGGGCGGCGGCCACGGGGGGCCGGTCCGGCCCCGCGATCGATGCGGGCGACGACGAGGTCGCCGTGAAGGGCGGTGCCTGTATCCTCGGCGGCGATGTGAAGGTCGGGGGATCCGTCGGGAGGAATGACGAAGGCAAAGCCTTTGGCGTGGAATTGGATGGTGCCTGTGACGAGGTCGGCATCGCGGGCGGCGATGTAGTGAGTATGTCGGACGCGGGCGATACGGCCCTCTTTTTCGAGGGAGTGGAGGGTTCGGGTAACGGCGGCGATGGGAACACGGAGACGTTTCGAGATAGTGGGAGGATCCAAGGGGGTAGCCTTTTTGCCTTGGAGCAGGTGAAGGATGCGATCGGGCAACTGGCTGGCAGTAGGCATGGGTTTCAGGTCATAATGATACCCAGATTTGATGAATATACTATTCGTAGCAACGGAGCTGGCACCCCACGCGAAGGTGGGGGGGTTGGCCGATGTGATGGCGGCATTGCCTCAGGCGCTGGCGAAGGCGGGTCATGGGGTGAGTTTGGTGGTGCCGTTGCATCGGGGCTTAAGGAGATCGGGGGAGTTTCGGCGGACGGAAAGGGAGATCGAGGTTCCTGGGGTGGAGGGGGTGAAAAGCGCGAGGGTTTGGGAGGGAGAGAGGGGAGGAGTGGCGTTGTTTGGGTTGGAGAGGGATGAGTTTTTTGATCGGGAGGGTGTGTATGGGGAGGGTGGGGTGGATTATCCGGATAGTTTGGTGCGGTTTCAGTTCTTAGCTCGTGGGGCGGTGGAGTTGGCGAGGTATGTGGAACCGACACCGGATGTGATTCAGGTTAATGACTGGCATGTGGGGTTGGTGCCGGCGTATGTGAAGGCTTTGGGGTTGCCGATTCGAACGGTGTGTACGGTTCACAATTTGGGATATCAGGGTGAATTTTCTCATACGGATTTTGAAAAGTTGGGACTTCCCGAGGGCGTGTTTCGGCCAGAGGGGTTGGAGTTTTATGGGAAGATGAATTTTCTGAAAGGGGCCATTGCGATGGCGGATGCGGTTACGACTGTAAGTCCGAGTTACGCGCAGGAGATTCAGGATCAGGAGCGGGGGCATGGGCTGCATGAGGTGTTACGGGCGCGGGCCAAGCAGTTGACGGGAATTTTGAACGGGATCGACATGGTGGAGTGGAATCCTGCAAAGGACGGGGCCTTAAAAAATAATTTCAAGGTGGGATCGATGGCCGGGCGGGTGGAGTGTCGGGCGGCTTTGGAGAAGGAAATGGGGTTGGAACCTGCGAATGGAAAACCGATATTTGGAATGGTTACGCGGATGACTAGGGACAAGGGGGTGGATCTGGCTTGGGGGGAGGTCGAGAGGTTGTTGAGGAGGGGGGGACGGCTTGTGGTTTTGGGGGCGGGAGATCCTGTGTTGGAAGAGGAGGGAAGGAGATTGGCGCAGTTGTATCCAAAACAGGTTGCGGTCCGGTTGGGATATGATGAGGGGTTGGCGCGGCGGATCTTTGCTGGGGCAGATTTTTTCCTGATGCCTTCACGGAGTGAGCCGTGTGGGCTGACCCAGATGTATTCGATGCGGTACGGTTGTATTCCTGTGGTGGCAGATGTGGGAGGGTTGAGGGATACGGTGCAGGAGTGGGATAAAAAAACGGAAAAGGGGACAGGGTTTAGGGTTTTACCGACGGCGGAGGGTGTGGCGGCAGGTGTGGATCGAGCCTTGGCGATTTGGGATGAACCCGCAATGATGAATGAGATTCGTCGAAACGGCATGTCTAAGGATTGGGGCTGGGGGTCGGCTGTGCCGGCCTACGAGAAAGTCTACCAATCCTTAGCGAGCAAACCTGGGAGATTTTAGATGCCTGAATTAAGAAAAGATCCGGTGGTGGGGCGGTGGGTGGTTTTCAGTCCTGAGCGGCAGATTCGGCCTGAGCGGTACAAGTGCGAGGAGCTGCTGCCGACAAGGCCTGAGGAGGATCCGTTTTTAGAGGGTCATGAGACGTATACGCCTGCGGAGCTGTACGCGATTCGTCCCGCCGGGGTGGCAAATGGTCCGGGCTGGCAGCTGCGAGTGGTTTCGAATCGGTTTCCCGCATTGCGGGTTGAGGGAGAGCTGGAGAAGGAGGCGGTGGGATTTTACGACCGAATGAATGGGATCGGTGCACACGAGGTGATCGTGGAGACTCCCCATCCCCAACTCGTTTTGGAGAAGCAGAATTTGGCGGGGATTACTCGGGTTTTTGATGCGTGCCGAGCGCGGATTCTGGATCTCTCGCGGGATGCCAGGCTGCACTACGTGCTGGTTTTTAAAAACCACGGGGCCTTGGCGGGTGCGACGATGCCCCATCCTCACTCTCAGCTGATTGCGATGCCGGTGACACCGATTGTTCTAAAGGAAAAGCTGGCGGCGGCTCGGGCCTATTATCTGGAGAAGGATCGAAGCCTGTTTGGGGATATTCTTCAGGCGGAGCGAAAGATTGGAGATCGGGTAGTTTTTGAAAATGACGGGTTCACCGTGTTTTGTCCTTTTGCGAGCCGGTTTCCGTTTGAAACCTGCATCATGCCCCGAAAGCAAGCAGCCGACTTTCAAAACTCAAGCGACGATGTTCTCGTCTTATTGGCGGAGGCGGTGCAACGGGTGTTGCTGGCGTATCACAGCGCGTTGAATCAGCCTTCGTACAATCTGATTTTGCATAACGCACCGTTTCGGCGGAGCCGTCAGCCGGATGCGTGGACGACGATCGATTTAGACTTCCGCTGGCATGTCGAAATTCTTCCCCGTTTGACGGGAGTGGCAGGATTTGAGTTTGGGACCGGATTTTATATCAACCCCACTCTGCCTGAGGAGGCGGCGGGGATCTTGCGGGAGGCGGTGACGCGTGGCTGACGTCGCCCTGCTCTGGCATCTCCATCAACCCTCCTATGTGGATGTTGTCACCGGAGAGGTGGCGATGTCGTGGGTGCGTTTACACACCGTGCGTGGGTATGCGGACATGGCGGAGATGGCGAGGAGGCATCCGGGGGTAAAGTTAAACTTCAATCTGACGCCTGTTCTCGTTCAACAGGTTGAGGAATTGGCAGAGGGGAGAGTGAAAGATCGGTGGGCGGAGTTGGCGCGGAAAGATGCGGCGAGTTTAACGACGGAGGATAGACACCAGCTGCTGGAACATTTTTTTAAAATTAACTGGGCGACTTGTGTGGATCCTTATCCAAGGTATCGGCAACTACTCGATTTGCGGGGCAGGAGGGCTGGGGCGGGTCAATCGGATCAGAATATGCGGAGGTTTCGGGAGAAGGATCTGAGGGATTTGCAGGTCTGGTTCAACCTGAGCTGGTGCGGATTTGCGGTTAGGAAAAAGTATCCGGAGTTGGGGAAGCTAATTCAGAAGGGGCAGGATTTCACTGAAGAGGAGAAGCAACGGGTGTTGGAGATTCACAAAGAGATGTTGCAGGGAATTTTGGGAGAATATCGGGCGCTGGCAGATTCGGGGCAGGTGGAGCTGACAACGACACCGTTTTACCATCCTATTCTCCCGCTATTAGTGGATACGGATGTGGCGAAGCGGGCGATGCCAGGAGTGCGTTTGCCGGAGCGGTTGCAGGCACCGGAGGATGCGCTGGCGCAACTAGAGAAGGCTCAGGCGGCGCATCAGCGGGTATTTGGAAGGAAGGCACGGGGGTTGTGGCCTTCGGAGGGGTCGGTCTGTCCGGAGTTGATTCCGCTCATCGCCCGGGCGGGGTTCGAATATTTCTGTACGGATGAGATGGTTTTATTCCGGGGATTGGAAGCGCAGGGGTGGCACGGAAATCATTCCGAACTGTTTCAGGCATGGAGGGTGGAGGAGGGAGGAGCGAGTCTGAAGGCACTTTTCCGCGAACGGCCACTCTCGGATTACATCGGATTTACGGCGGCAAGAACCGAACCGAAAATGGCGGCGGAGCATTTACGGGTCCATTTGCAGCATATCGCTCAGGTGATGCCGCAGAATGGAGTTGTGCTGTTGGCCTTAGACGGAGAAAACGCATGGGAAGCGTTTCCCGACAGCGGGGAGGCCTTTTTAGATGAGTTCTATCTTCGCTTAGAAAAAACGAAGGGATTGAACTCGACAACCCTTGGGGGTTATTTGGATCGGCATACGGGGAGGCCGGCGGGGCGCCTCCATTCGGGTTCGTGGATCAGTGGGAACTTTGACATCTGGATTGGGGATCCGGAGGAGAACCAGGGATGGAGTTGGATCAAGCGGACGCGGGATTTTCTCCTGCGGGAGGAAGGCAGGGGAAAATTAACTTCGGAAGTGAAGGCGGCGGCGTGGGAGGATTTGTATGCGGCGGAGGGAAGCGACTGGTTTTGGTGGTATGGCCCGGATTTTCAGACCGACAGTGATTTGATCTTCGACGGATTATTTCGAGGGAGATTGCAGAATGTGTATCGGCGTTTGGGGGTAACGCCTCCCGCGGGCTTGAGTGTGCCGATCTGTAGTTCAGAGGTTCGCTTGGGAGTCCTGCCGACACGAGCGATTGAACCCAAATTCAGTGGAACACCGAGTTTTCTGGATTGGGCGGGTGCGGGGAGATACGAAGCGTGGAGGGATCAGGGTGCTATGGCCCAGGGGGACCGGCGTGTGAAAAATATTTACTACGGGTATGGGGAGAAGAACTTTTATTTCCGATTGGATTCGAAGGAGCTGGTTGGGGATGAGGTGATTGTGGATTTTCATCTGCCGGCACCTGTTCGGTTGCGAATCATCTGGCAGGGAGAAGGGTGGCGGGTGAATTTGGAAAAATCAAAGGACGGGGTGGTTTATGAACAGACAGATTGTGTGACGGAGGTGGCGGAGGGAAAAGGATTGCAGGTTCAGCTCCCCTTTTCTTCGCTTGGATGGAGGAGAGAGGGGGGAGAGGTGAGTTTTTTAGTCCGAGTCCTGCGAGGAGGGGCGGAGGTGGAGCGGTATCCCGAACGGGGGTTGATTGAGTTCAGTGGGCCAGTGCGTGCGTTGGACATGAAGAACTGGTATATTTAAGGCTCCTTATGAAGAACGTGAACCTAGTCCTCGGGCTACATATGCATCAACCCGTCGGAAATCTACCCGAGGTAGTGGATCGGATCACCGCAGATGTGTACCGGCCTGTTATTGCAGTTTTGGAGAAGTATCCTGGGATAGCGGTGAATCTGCATGTGAGTGGGCCTCTTTTGGAAGCATGGGGGGAGCGACATGCGGATTTGGTCAAGAAGGTGAAGGATTTGGTAGCCACGGGAAGAGTCGAGATGATGTCGGGAGGATTTTACGAACCAGTTTTAGTGGAGTGGCCTGAGGAGGATCGGGACGGGCAGATCGCAAAAATGAATAGCTGGTTGAAGGAGAAGTTGGGGGCGCAGCCTGTGGGGGCTTGGTTGGCGGAGGGGGTTTGGGGGCCTTCGTTGTGCGGTGCGTTTAGCCGAGGGGGATTGAAGTATTCGTTTGTGGAAGGGTCTTTTTTTCAGCAAGCGGGAATCATTCCGGCAAAAATGAATGGCCACTATGTGACCGATCAGGCGGGAAATCTGTTGTCGGTCTTCCCAACGTGTCCTGATTTAGCGCGGCTGATTCCGCACGCACCGTTGGATGAGGTGTTTGGTTATTTGCGACGGATGGCGAATCGGGGCGAGGACATCACCCTGACCTTGGCGGCGAATCTGGAGAATTGGAATCAGGTAACGGGCGGGGTAGCTGGGTATTTGGATACTCTTTTTGCCAGGTTGCAGGAGTCGGCTAGCTGGGTGAACACGTTGACGGGGCAACGCCAGTTGGAGAGACAGAGTCCTCGGGGGCGAGTTTCTCTGCCCCCAGGGACGCCTGCGGAGTTGGGGGGTTGGTCTTTGCCCGGAGTAGCCAGGAAGGAGTATTTCCGCGAGCGAGGGCAGTTAGCGCAGAGGTTTGACGCTGGGAAGTGGCTCCCGTTTTTTCGAGGGGGGTCGTGGTCTTCCTTTCGCGTGCGTTATGAGGAGTTAAACCTTCTTTATCGAAAAAATTTGATGTTGGGTCGCAGGTTGAAAGGGAAGAGCTCTTTTTCTGGAGCTCGTGCGGTGCTGGATCGGTTGTGGCGGGCGCAGTGTTCGACAGCGCAGTGGCATGGTACGCAAGGGGGCGTTCACTTGCCCCATTTGCGGGGGGCACTGTGGCGGGAGCTCCTGATGGCCGAGGCGGAGATGAGGGCAGGTCAGGCTGAAACGGATCTGGTACGGGAAGATGTGAATGCGGATGGGCAGATGGAGGTGGTAGCGGGGCATCCGGCGTTGAGCCTGCTTTTTGCACCACACTTAGGAGGGGCTTGTCTTGAGGTCGGGTTACCTGAACTGGGAAAAAATTTAGCGGATGTGTTGACGCGACGAGATGAAGGAGTGAACGGGGCAAGCGTAGGTCCTGTGGACTGGTACGAGAGGAGAATTTTTCAGGATCACTTTTTTGCAAAGGGAACTTCCGTCGAGCAGTTGTCGGCGGGGACGTATCCGGAGCTGGGGGATTTTATTCTGCAGCCGTTTGAGATTAAGCAGATGCGGCAAACGGGTAGTCGGGTGACACTGGCGTTGGAACGTGACGGGGGATTGTATCGCGTGGGTACGCGAATGCCGTGCTTGCTGGAGAAAACCTATGCGATCGATGCGGCGGGAGGCTTAATCGAAGTTTCATATCGAATCACGAATACGGGAAAGTTGCCTCTGGAGGCAAACTTCGCGACGGAGCTAAATTTGAATCTGGGGCCAGATCAGTCGGGTCGGGGAGTTTGGCAATTTGGGGAAACCAAGAAATCTGACAAAGAGATGTGGCACGGATCGGGGGTAACACGAGTGGTGGCTGTGACAACGGATGGGTTTGAAGTTACTTTGGCTTCAGAAAATCTTCCCTTGGTCTGGGGATATCCCCTTTTAGATGTGGAGCGAGGGCCTGAGGGCCCGATTCGTCAGGGTAACTGCGTTCTTTTTGGCCAACATTTGGATCTCAAGCCCGGAGAAAAGGCGGAAGGTCGCTTGAAGGTGACTTTCCGCAAGAAAGAGGGAAGGATTGCCCCAAAGAAGTGACTGTGATACGCTTACAAAATATGAATTTTCGATGGATTGCATGGTTGGGTTGCCTTGGCGTCGCCTTTGTTTGGACGGGTTGCACCGTTCCTGGCGATGCGGAAGACGTAACGACGACCTATGGAGATACGACGACACCTGCAGCGAGTGATACTCCTGCGGAGAGTTCCTCAGCTTCGAAACCACATACAGCTGGGAGTGAGGAGAAGAAGCCTTGGACTCCGCCTGAAACCGCGGAGAAGAGCACTCCTACGAAAGCCAGTTATCCTAAGGGGGAAAAAGTTTCCGGTAAGACAGGAATGGTGCGAAGCCCGTATGCGCCTTATGCGGGCTTGGTGGATGTGAAGGGTTTTGCACCTGGAACAGAAGTGAAGTGCCCGTACACGGGTAAGATTTTCCTCGTCCCTTAAGTCCCTTCGTAAGGGGAAAAAACTGAGGTCTGCCATGGATCCTCTCCTACAAATTTTGAAAGAGCGGGGGCGTTTGCCCACGGCTGAGCTGGCCAAACTTACGGGCAAATCGGAGTCTGAGGTGGAAAAGGCAGTGCGTCGTTTTGAATCGGACCGAGTGATTCTGGGTTACCAAGCTATTTTGGATTCGGACAAAACAGGGCATGGGGGTGTTCGCGCGGTGATTGAGGTAAAAATCACGCCTGAGAGGGATGGGGGATTTGATCGGATTGCCGCCCGAGTTGCGCGATATCCAGAGGTGGTTTCCTGCCAGCTCATGAGCGGGGGATATGACCTGCTGATTGTGGTCGAGGGATCGGATCTGAAACGTGTTGCAGGTTTTGTGGCGGAAAAGCTGTCCACCATTCAGGGGGTGATTTCAACAGCGACTCACTTTCAGCTGAAAACGTACAAGGAGGCGGGAGTTCTGTTTCTCCAGGATGACAAGGCGGAGAGACTCTCGATCTCACCGTGAAGAGCGGGGGAGAATTTCTCGCCGATCATGTAAAAGGAATTCCACGATCGGGGATTCGGGATTTCTTTGAGATTGTGCAGAAGCGAGGGGATGTGATCTCGCTTGGAATCGGGGAGCCAGACGTGTCCGCGCCTTGGGCGGTGCGGGAGGCTGCGATTTACTCCTTAGAGCACGGGCGGACGGGCTACACCTCGAACTCAGGCAGTCTTAAATTGAGAAATGAGGTGGCTACGTACGTGGAAAATATTTTTGGGGAGCGGTATAATCCGGAAAATGAAATCTTAGTTACGGTGGGGGTGAGTGAGGCGATCGACTTGGCGTTGCGGGCTGTTTTAAATCCGGGCGAGACAGTTTTGTATCATGAGCCGTGTTATGTTTCGTACGCGCCGTCGATCACTTTGGCTCATGCGAAGGGTCGGGCGATTCGGACAAGAGCGGAAGATGGGTTTCGGTTGGATCCGAAGGCCGTGGCTGAGGCGGCGAAGGGGGCAAAAGTTTTGCTGCTGAATTTTCCGACGAATCCGACAGGGGCAGTGTTGAGTGGTCGCGAGTTGAATGCTTTGGCCAAGGTGTGCGTGGAGAACAACCTGCTGGTCATTAGTGATGAGATCTATGCAGAGCTGACGTATGAGACGAAGCATGAATCGATTGTCACGCGCCCGGGGATGAGGGAGCGGACGATTCTTCTGCACGGCTTGAGTAAGGCATTTGCGATGACTGGGTTTCGAATCGGCTATGCATGCGCTCCGGCCCCCTTGATTGAGGCGATGATGAAGATTCACCAGTACGCGATTTTGTGTGCTCCCACGCTTAGCCAAGAGGCGGCTGCGGAGGCGCTCCGTGGAGCCGAGGTGACGACTCGGGAAGCCCGGGAGAGCTATCAGATGAGGAGAGACTTTCTCAGAAGAAAGCTGGAGGAGGCTGGGTTAAAACCGACCAATCCAGCAGGGGCTTTTTATCTTTTTGTGGATATTCGAAGTACGGGGCTGACCTCCAGAGAGTTTGCCTTGCAGCTGTTGGATGAGGAGAAGGTGGCGGTGGTGCCAGGAGAGGCGTTCGGCCCGGGTGGAGAAGGTTTTGTGCGTTGTAGCTATGCGACCGCTTTGGATCGGATCGAGGTTGCGGCGGAGAGAATCGGGCGCTTTGTGAAGAAATTGGGTGAGCGGCGCTTGGTGGCTGCGAGGTAATTCTTTCTGGCGTACGACATTGTCGTGGTGGGGGCGGGACACAATGGCCTGATCTGCGCCTGCTATCTGGCGAAGGCGGGATTGAAGGTGGCCGTGGTGGAGCGTCGGGACTTACCCGGAGGTGCGGTGTGTACCCGGGAGGATCTGGTGCCAGGCTTTCGGTTTGATGTGGGTTCTTCGGTCCACATCATGATTCATCTGACTCCCGTTCTTGCGGAGCTGAATTTGGCGAGAGAAGGGCTGGAGTATATTGAGATGGATCCGTGGGCTTATTATCCCGTTGAGGGAACGGGCCGCGGAATTTCGTTTCATCGATCTGTTGAGAAAACTTGTCAGAGCATTGCGGAGTTTAGTCCGCGTGATGCGGAGGCGTATCGCAAATATGTGGAGCGTTGGACGGAGTTGAACGAGGGGGTTTTTGAGACTTTTTTGGCACCGCCTTCACCCGGCCGGCTGTTTGGAACAATTTTAAAGAGAAATCTGTTCCGGCCGAAGTCGCGTCGGCTCTGGTCCAGTTTGGACACGGCCCGGCAGCTGATGGCGCCGTATGGGGAGGTGATTCAAGAGACCTTTGAAAACGAGCACCTGCGAACGGCGATGCTTTGGCTTTCTGCACAGAGTGGGCCAGCTCCGGGGGAGGTGGCGAGCGGGGACATGTTCGGATGGAATGCGATGATCCATAAGTGTGGGGCGAAGCGAGCCAAAGGGGGAAGTGGGTCTTTGGCGACGGCTTTGGTGAAGTGCCTAGAACGGCACGGGGGAGAACTCTTTTTAGGAAAGCCTGTGGAGGAGGTAAGAAAAAGTGGGCGAGGCTGGGAGGTCGAGGCTGGGGGGATGGTTTTCCAAACGGAGAAAGTGGTAGCGGCATGTCACTTAAAAACCTTTTTCTGCAATCTTCTGAAAGATGGGCCGAAGGAGTTAGCGGGGCGGATGGAGAAAGCACGGATTGGAAATGGATTTGGGATGGTGGTGAGGCATGCGGTGGAAGAGCTGCCAGTGTACGGGCGGATGGTGGAAAGCGGTCTTCAGGCGCGGGAGTATCATTCGGGAATGCAGTTGCTGTGCCGGGATCGGGCAATGTTGGAGAGCAGCTATCGGGATTATCTGGGTTATCAACCTCCGGCGAATCCGAGCGTAGTAGCGATGACGTTTTCCGCGATCGATCCGACTTTGGCGCCGAAGGGAAAGCACACCTTATTTACTTGGGCGCAGTATCACAGCTATGAGCTGCGGAATGGGGAGACGTGGGATGAGATTCGGGAGCGGGAGGCGGATAAGCTGTACGATCTGGTGTGTCAGTATGCACCGAACATGAAGGGAAAGATGATCGGAAGATATATTCAGACGCCGCTGGATCTGGAGCGAGACCTGGGATTACTGCGGGGGAACGTGATGCACTTTGAGATGAGCTTGGATCAGATGTTCATGTTTCGTCCTTTGCCCGAAATATCCTGTTATCGGGCTCCGATGAAGAATTTGTATCTAACGGGGGCAAGTACCCATCCCGGAGGAGGGGTTTTTGGAGCCAGCGGACGAAACACGGCGAAAGTGATCCTGGGTTGGCGGGGCTGAGGAGAGGGAGTAGGATCATTGCATGAGCGTGGCTACTCAAAAAAACCAAGCGGATCCCGTCCGGCAATTCTCGATCTTTTTAGCAAACAAAGCGGGAAGGTTGTTGGAACTGATTCGGATTTTGCACAGCCGACAGGTCCACGTAGTAGCTCTGACGATCCTCGATACCACGGACAGTTCGATTGTACGGATGGTGGTGGATGATCCAGATCAGGCGCGGGCAATTTTTCATGAGCAGGCGGTGGCGCACACTGAATCGTCGGTGGTGGCGGTGGAGTTGGGGGCGGCGACCGAGCTGCCAAAGGTGCTCTCCTCTTTACTGGAGGCGGAAATTAACATTCTGACGACGTTTGCTTTTCTGGTGCGACCGGAAGCGAGGCCTGCGCTGTGCCTAAATCTGGATGACAATGAGTTGGGGGCACAAGTATTGGGGCGAGGTGGATTCAAGTTGCTGGGGCAAGGCGATATCTCGAGATAGTTTGGCCCGGGAATGAGTGGATTCGAAGCCAAGGTTTTGTGTGGGGAGAGAATTACGGCGGAAGAAGCTGCAGAAATCTATCGTTGGCCCTTGGCGAAGCTGGGGGAAGCTGCGAATACGCGCAGGAATTTAGCAAAGGGAAAAGATTACGACGGAAAAGGGAAAGAGGTGGTGACCTATATGGTCGATCGGAACATCAACTACACGAACGTGTGTGATGTATACTGCAAGTTCTGCGCATTCTATCGAACGGAGAAGGATGCGGATCACTATGTGCTGAGCCAGGAGCAGATCGACCAGAAGATTGATGAGTTGGTGGCCGTGGGAGGGAACCAGATCCTACTCCAAGGGGGGCATCATCCCAAGCTAGGTCTGGAGTGGTACTTGGATTTGTTGCGACATCTACGCGGGAAATATCCACAGGTGAATGTCCACGGGTTTTCCCCGCCCGAGTTCAATCATTTTGCCGAAGTGTTTGGGATGAGTCTGGAGAAGGTGATCGGGAAGTTTCGGGAAGCGGGTTTAGGCAGCATTCCGGGGGGCGGGGCAGAGATTTTGGTGGATCGGGTGAGGCAAAAGATTGCTCCGAGGAAGTGCGGAACAGATGCTTGGCTCAAGGTGATGGAGATCGCCCACGGAATGGGAATGAGGTCCAGTGCGACGATGATGTTTGGGCATGTGGAGACTCCGGAGGAAAGAATTGAGCATTTGGGGCGGCTGAGGGATCTGCAGGATCGGACGGGGGGATTCACCGCATTCATCTGCTGGACGTTTCAGCCGGAACACACCGTTCTTAAAGCGGAAAAGACGGGATCCCACGAGTATCTCCGGATGCAGGCGTTGTCGCGGATCTTCCTCGATAATATTCCGAATGTGCAGTCGAGCTGGGTCACGCAAGGACCGGCGATGGGTCAGGTGGCGTTACAATTCGGGGCGAACGATTTTGGAAGTTTGATGATGGAGGAGAATGTGGTTTCGAGTGCGGGAACCAGTTTCCGGTTGAGTTTGGAAGAAATGCGGCGATTGATCGTTCAAGCGGGATATGAGCCGAGGCAAAGAAACAACGAGTACCAATTGGTCGATGCTCCGGCCACCGGGTTGCTGGCGTAACGACCGAGTAGCCGACTTATTTGTAGCGGATCGCGCGACCGTTGGCGCCACCGGCTGGGCCAGTGAAACGGAAGCTGGTGTCAACGCGGTCGAGAATCACGGCATCGGCTTTCATCTTCCAAGCCTGTTTTTGTAGGGATTCCTTCATCGAATCCTCATCATCCCAAAGAAAGATCTGAGGAGCACTGACCAGGCCGATGACTTCGTAGGGTTTTTCGGGGCGATCCAAAAGAAGAGTGACGTTGCACCAAGGCTCTGACTCGGAACTGGATTTTTTTGATTTTTTCTGGGAAGTGGAGGTGCGGGACGAGGTTTGCGAAAAGGAATCTGGCAAAACCACGAAAAGGGACAGGAGAAGTGCCAAGACGGTAAGGATCTGTTTCATACTTTTTGATTAAAGAAATTGGCAGGGCGAGCAAGTCGGATGAAGGGCTGGTCGTGAACAACTGATCTGCTAATCCAAGGAGGATGAAACGATCTTTGGGCATTTGGGGGCGGATGGGTTGGGGACTGATTGCTTTGGTGGGGGCGGGGGCGTTGGGGGTGGTATCTTGGGAACGGGGAGAGCCGGTCAATGCGCTTTGGTTGGTCGTAGCCACGGGGTGTGTTTATGCGATTGGCTATCGTTTTCACAGCGCGTGGCTGATGGCCACGGTGTTAACGATTGACCCGAAGCGGGTTACTCCTGCGGAGCGGTGTGCAGATGGGCGAGATTTCGTTAAGACGAACCGGTGGGTGGTTTTTGGGCATCACTTTGCGGCGATTGCGGGGCCGGGTCCGCTTGTTGGGCCTGTGTTGGCGGCGCAGTTTGGGTATTTGCCGGGGTTATTGTGGATTCTGATCGGAGCGGTTCTGGGGGGGGCGGTTCATGACAGTATCACGTTGTGGCTGAGTGTGCGGAGGGGCGGGAAATCGGTTGGGCAGATGCTGCGTGAGGAAGTGGGGCCAGTGGCGGGGACGCTCGCGGTGATCGGTTTATTAGGAATTATCACAATCCTGATGGCGGTATTGGCTTTGGTAGTAGTGAGGGCCTTGGCCGAGAGCCCTTGGGGACTATTCACCATCGTGTTGACGATGCCTTTGGCGCTGGCGATGGGGTTGGGAATGAGGGGGGCCGGAGGGGCAAGGACGGCTTGGGTGACGGTGTTGGGGGTTTTGGGACTGGTCGGGTGTGTTTGGGCGGGAAAGTGGGCGGCGGAGACACCGGTTTTGGCAAAGATGTTCACGTGGGAAGCGTCGACGTTGGCGTGGTCGATCATGGGATACGGGCTGACGGCGAGCATTCTCCCGATCTGGCTGTTGCTGGCGCCCCGAGATTATCTGAGCTCCTTTTTAAAAATCGGAACGGTAGCGGCGTTGGGGGTGGTAGTTGCGATTTTAGCTCCGCAGTTGCAGATGCCTGCGTTAACGCGATTCATTGATGGTAGCGGGCCGGTCTTTGCTGGACCGGTTTTCCCCTTTTGTTTTATCACGATCGCATGCGGGGCGGTGAGCGGTTTCCACTGTCTGGTGGCCTCGGGGACAACGCCGAAGTTGTTGGCGAGCGAGGCGGACATTCGGATGGTGGGATATGGGGCGATGATCACTGAGATGTGTGTGGGTGTTTTGGCTCTGGTGGCGGCGTGTTCGATGCCTGCGGGAGAATATTTTGCGATCAATTTGCGGGGAGAACCGGCAGCGGTCGTGGAAAAGATTACGGCGCTGGGATTTCCCGTGACGGAACAGCAGATGGCGGATTTAGCAAAGTCGGTAGGAGAAAGTACAATGATTGGGCGTACGGGGGGGGCGCCGACCTTTGCAGTCGGGATGGCACAGATTTTTGCGAAGTCGGTCGGACAGGCGGGGGGAGGCGTGATGGCGTTGTGGTATCACTTTGCGATCATGTTCGAGGCCTTATTTATTTTAACAACGATTGATGCGGGGACACGGATCGGGCGGTTTTTAGTGCAAGAGGTTTTGGGGTGGCTTTGGAAACCTTTAGGGGAAGTCCGATCGATCGCGGGAAGTGCATTGGGGAGCGTTCTCTTTGTCGGAGGGTGGGGTTGGTTTTTGTATCAGGGTGTGATGGATCCGCAGGGAGGAATCAACAGTCTTTGGCCGATTTTCGGTGTGGCGAACCAGCTTCTCGCTGTGATGGCGCTAAGTCTGGCGACGACCGTGTTGATCAAGATGGGGCGAGCGAAGTTTGCATGGGTGACGTTGTTGCCGCTGGTATGGCTGGTGGTTGTTACGTTTTCCGCTGGCTGGCTGAAGATTTTCAGTGCAGATCCGCGGCTGGGTTTTTTGGCTGGTTGGGAACAGGCAGAGAAGGCGGGTCAGGGTAAGTTGGCGATAGCACAGGCGACGAATGCCGGTGTGACGGGATTCTTTTTACTGCTGGTGGTGTTGATCGTGGCGGCTTGCGGAAGAATCTGCTGGAGATACTGGCGGGGCGGGAGCGTTCCCCCGGTGAAAGAGGAAGGAGTGGTGGCGGTCGCTTAAAAGAAAATGGGGATGATGAGGATGGCGACGATGTTGACGACTTTGATCATCGGATTGATGGCGGGGCCAGCCGTGTCCTTGTAGGGATCGCCGACGGTATCGCCGGTCACGGCGGCGGCGTGGGCAAGGGAACCTTTGCCGCCACAGTTGCCTTCTTCGATATATTTTTTTGCGTTGTCCCAAGCGCCGCCGGAGGAGGTCATTGCGATGGCGACAAAAAGTCCGGTGACGATGGTGCCGACGAGAACGCCTCCGAGCACAACGGGTCCGAGGCCCGGAATGGCGGCAACAGCGACGACAAAGGCGACGGGAAGGAGGGCGGGGATGATCATTTGGCGGAGAGCGGCCCGTGTCACGATATCGACGCAGGTTCCATAATCGGGCTTATCATTGCCGAGGAGGATTCCCGGTTTGGCGGCGAGTTGGCGCCGAACTTCACGGACGACGGCACCCGCGGCAACGCCGACGGCATCCATCGAGCGGGCAGTGAAGACGAAGGGAAGGAGCCCGCCGATGAAGAGGCCGATAATGACCTTGGGTTCGGTGAGGGAGAATTCAAGGCTGGGCATAGCTGTACCCAAGGCAAGGAAGTGGGCTTTCAGCTCCTGAACGTAGCTTCCGAAAAGAACAAGAGAGGCGAGACCAGCAGAGGCGATGGCGTAGCCTTTGGTCACGGCTTTCATGGTGTTGCCGACGGCGTCGAGTTCATCGGTCCGTTGGCGAATCGATTTAGGCATGCCAGACATCACCGCGATTCCTCCCGCGTTATCCGTGATCGGTCCGAAGGCATCTAGGGAGATGACAATTCCGGCCATGGAGAGCATCGCCATGACAGCGATCGCAATGCCGTAGAGGCCTGCGAAGTGGTAGCTGAGGAGGATGGCGATTCCGATGAAGCCGACGGGGAGAGCCGTGGCGTGGGAGCCGATCGCCAAGCCTGCGATGATGTTCGTGGCGTGTCCGGTTTCCGAGGCTTTCGCGATATTCCGAACGGGAGAGTAGTGGGTGGATGTGTAGTAGTTCGTGATCAGCAGGACAACGAACGTCATGAGGAGTCCGACGAGAGAGGCGAGGTAGATACCAAGAGTGGAGGCGATTTGGCCGTCGTGGCGGAGACCGTTTGGAAAAAAGATCTGGGTGAGGGGCCAAAGGGCGGCGGCCGAGGCGAGGGCACTGAGGAGGACGCCGAGGCTTAGGAGGCGGGTGGGATTGCCACTTCCGAAGTTGACCGTGAGGATGCCGAGGATGGCGGAGAGAATAGAGACTCCGCCCACGATGAAGGGGTAGCTGAGGGCGGCGGGTTCGGGTTTGCCATCGCCACCGAAGACGGTGAGGTAGGCGACGAGAACACACCCGATCAGGCTGACGGCGTAAGTTTCAAAGACATCTGCGGCCATTCCGGCGCAGTCCCCGACGTTATCTCCTACGTTGTCGGCGATGGTGGCGGGATTGCGGGGGTCATCTTCTTCGAGTTTGGATTCGATTTTGCCCACGAGGTCGGCTCCGACGTCGGCAGCTTTGGTGTAGATGCCGCCTCCCAGACGTGCAAAGACGCTAACGAGGGAAGCACCGAGGGCGAGGCCGGTGAGACTGTCGATGGCAGCGCGCAGGCCGAGATATTTCGAGGCGATCATATAAAAGGTTCCGATCGAGAGAAGGGCGAGGGCGACGACGAGCAGGCCGGTGACGGCTCCGCCATTAAACGCGTTGCGTAGGGCGGCGGTACGGCTGATCGTGGCGGCTTGGGCGGTGCGTACATTTGCCATCACGGCGATGCGCATGCCGGCGAAACCGGCGACCAGGCTGCAGGCGGCACCAACGAGGAAGCCGATGCCTGTGGGAAGATTTTTAAAGTAGCAAATGGCGGCGAAGAGAAGGAGGGCGATTCCGGAAACAGCTTGGAGTTGGCGGTGAAGGTATGCGGCGGCACCCTCTTGGATGGCGGCTGCGACTTCGCGCATACGATCGTTGCCATCCGGTTGACCCTTGATCCATGCGATTAGTCCCCAGGCAGCAGCTAAGCCGACTAGGCCTGCGACGAGACTGAAGGGAAGTGCTTGTTGGAAGATAAATGTAGTCATAGTAAGTTGCTGGAAAATAGGCTTCGTGGAGGGGCGGGCAACGTTTTTCGAATCGATTTTACGTATTTTTCAGTACTTGTACGCACTGGACATTTCATCGAGTATATATTTCACATGACTAAATATCCGCAAAATGGAGCCGGAGTGATCATGGATCCCCGTGTTCCAGAGCTGGAGAGGATTGCGACCCTTCTCCAGCGGCGTTTTTTGTTGGATCTATTCCGGCAAACCTCGGCCAAGCGGCTTTCGATTCCGCAATTCACCTTATTAGGGTTTTTGGCGGTGGAGTCGCGTGTGCCGATGGGGGTATTGGCCAAACGGATGGGGCATGCGACCTCTGCTACAACGGGATTGGTGGATCGGTTGGAGGCGGTAGGCTTAGTGAAGCGCCAAGCTCAGAAGGGGGATCGGCGGCAGAAGTTGGTGGAAATTACAACGAAGGGAAAAGAGTTGATGGGGCGGTTGCAGGGGGAGTTGAGGCATCATTTGAGCGTCATTTTGAGTCAACTCGACTCGGGGGATCAGGATGCTTGGGTTCGGATTTATCGGGTAATGGAGAATTACTGCCGTGAATTACCGCGCGATTAGGATCCTTTGTTTTTTCGGCTTGGGGGTGTTGGGCGTCCGGGCGGAGGAGAAAAAAGAGGCGGCGGATGTCACCCTGCCGCTGGCGAGTAAGTCGGCGGTTCCAGAGTTTTCAAGTAAGAGGCTGGATTTAGCCCAGTGCGTGGCGCTGGCGTTGGAGCAGAACACCGAGATTCGACAGGCTCAGGAGGAGGTGAAAAGAAAAGAGGGTGTTTCGGTCGAGGTACGAAGTGCCTTGCTTCCAAAAGTGACGGCTCAGGGAACTTACGAATATCAGTCGAAAGAGTTGAACGGGTTGCTGGTGAACGCAGGATTTCTTTCCGCCGATGAGATGAACTGGAATGCGGGAGTGCGGGTAACGCAGCTCTTGTTTGACGGAGGAGCCGCCTTGTCGCGCACCCGGGCCGCACGAATGTCGGAAAGCCAGTCGATGCTTCTTCTTCGGGACACGATTGACCGGGTGATTTTGGAGGTTCGCAAAAATGTGTATGCCGTTCTGGTAAACCGAGCCCTGATCGACGTGCAGACGGAGGCGGTGAATTTGAAGAAAGAGCAACTCACTTCGCAGCAGAAACGTTTCAAGGCCGGGACGGTTACGAAGTTCAACGTCTTAACCGCGGACGTGGAGTTGGCAAACAATATGCCACAGCTGATCCGGGCTCGGAACAATAAGCGGGTGGCCGAGGTTCAGTTGGCACAGATTATGGCTTTGGATTATCCGATCGAATCAGCTGAGGATTGGACCCCGCCGGTGTACGTTGAGGGGGATTTGCCCTATCAGCCCGTGAAAATAGATCTCTCGGCCTCTTTGCGGAATGCGGTTTTCAACCGAAACGATTTGCGGGCAGTGAAAAAAGAGATCGAAATTCAGAGCAAACTTTTTGAAGCGGCCAAAAAAGAGGCGTTTATTCCGAAAGTCGTTGGATCGGGGGGGTATGACGTGATTCAAAATCCGGGAAGTTCATCTTTTACGGACAGCTTTCAAGGGCCTGTGGCCTCGATCAACGGGACGTGGACTTTGTTTGACGGAATGTTGAGCACCGGGCGCTTCATGCAGTTGAAGGCGCAGATTCGGAAGGCTGAGGTGGCCTATGAGGAGAAGCGGCGCTTGGTCGAAAGTGATGTGCGGGACGCTGTGGTCAAGATGGAGGAGGCGCAGGAGCTTGTGACTTCACAGCAGAGGAATGTGGAGCAGTCGCGGGAAAGTCTCCGGTTGGCGGAGGCGCGTTTCAATGTGGGAGCGGGGATCCAGTTAGATATCATCAACGCTCAGTCGAATCTTACGCAGGCTCAGTTCAACGAGTTGCAGGGAAGATTCGACTACAATGTGGCGGTGGCTTCGCTCGAAAGGGCGACAGCGACACCCTTTGGTCCAAAAAATCCTCCGCCGCTTCCTGCGGAAGCAGGTCTGACCCCCAAGCCAAAACTGAACATGCAGGCCTCGACCGCAGTGGGCCTCCAGCCTGGGCAGTGACTTTTTTACGCTTTCCAGAGTTGGAAGCGCGGGGATTGCTACATGCGTTTACCCTTCGCTCGGTTCCTCCGTTGATATCGGTGGATGTTCCGCAAATTCTGGAAGAGGCGGGATTGCCCAAGAATTATGGGATAGGAGAGCAGACCCATGGGGTGGGGGTGGCAGTTGTAAATCAGGGCGGCAAAGGGAAAGTAATTCCCGCAGTGGATGCGCTGATCACCCGGGAAAAGAATCTATCGCTCGTGATCCGGGTGGCGGATTGCGGACCTGTCTGGATTCATTGCGAAAAAACGGGTGCGATTGGATTGGTGCACAGTGGAAAAAAGGGGACGGAGGCGGGAGTAGTGGGTGCAACGATTCGCAGGATGAGAGAGGAGTTTGGTTCGGAGCCGAGCTCGATGCTGGCCCTTCTTGGGCCCTGCATTCGGCCTCCGCACTACGAAGTGAATTTTGCGGGTGAGATTCTTCGGCAACTGGAAAGGGAGAACGTAGGCAAGGTGGTAGACAGTAAGCTTTGTACGGCATCTGATCTAACAAGATTTTACTCGTACCGAGCCGAGAAGGGGCAAACGGGTCGGCACTTTGCGGTATTCGCCGGTTAATTCACAAACCGCTTTTGGGCGGTGTGAATATCTGAGCCTCTCTAGCTCGACTCATTTATTTGAGGTCACATCTTTTTTGAAACGAAAGGAATCGCATTTATGAAAAAATCCATCCTCCTCCTAGCCGGCTTTCTGGCTGCAACGACACCCTTAATGGCAGACAGTACGCCCGAAGCTTCGGCTCAAGACACCAAAAAAATGGTCCAGAACAACTTCGTCGAGACGGCGCAGAAAGGCATTAAGCTGAGTGGGTATGTGGATGCGGGTTACAGCTATAATTTCACAGGGCAGAACAATAACTCGATGGTATCGACCCGGTATGCGACGGACACGGCCCAACGGGGGGATTTCAACCTATACGCGGTCAAGCTAGCCCTCGAAAAAGCAATGACTTCGGAAAACAAGGCACAAGCCGGATTTCGGACGGATGTGATGATCGGTGAAGATGCCTCCTACTTCATCAATCGAACCCCCAATGCGGGATATAACACCAACAACAACTCCAACAGCCTCTTTCTGGAGCAGGCGTATGCCTCGATCCGTGCCCCCGTGGGGAATGGGTGGGATTTTAAGGTAGGCAAATTCGTATCTACGATGGGGTACGAGGTGATGGAAAGACCTGCGAACATGAACACCACATACGGAATTTTATTTAACGTGATGCCCCTGTACTACACGGGCGTTCTGTCTTCGTATCGGTTCGATGACTATCTAGACAGCAAACTAGGTGTCGTGAACGGATCGAACAGCGACAACAACACAACCTTGAATTCCAACAGTGGAGATGGTTGTGCCGTCCTAGCCTCTTTGAATGTGACGGCTCCCGGAGGCAACGCAAACTGGAGCAACAATTTTCAGTACAGCACGGGTTATGACAACAACACCTCCACAGGGTCGACAAACAGCAGCCTTACCTCCTCCAGCCAGCCGGCCCGGGCCAATAATGGAGATATCTCTGCCTACATGCTTTTGTACAACTCTTGGGGAAATTGGGCGCCGAAGTTTGCCAACGACAAGCTCCTCCTGGCTTTTAACACCGTTTTCGGAAACCTAAGTGGAGTGGCGGATGGTGTAGCCAACGTCAACACCCACTGGTACGGAGCGGGGGCCTACGCCAAGTATCAATTCAACGACTGGTTTAGTCTTTGCAGCCGTGGAGAATATCTGGGAAGCAATAACGATGGGGTCATCGGTTACGCTGGCGCGAGCACGACTTTTAACACTCCTGAGGCAAATAATCCGACTCGGCATGTCACGGGTGTGAATTTTTGGGAATACACCCTAACGGCTGGGTTCAATGTCATCGACAACGTTCTCATCCGGGCGGAGTACCGACTCGATTGGGGCACGAATCTTTATCAAGTACCCAGCGGTGCGGCACAGCCTGAGGGGCAAAACGGCCCCGCTCACTACGCGGGCGCGGAAGTCGTCTATAGCTTCTAAAAAATTTTAGAGTGCTGTTCGACTCTGAGTAAAAGATTCTCGGGCGGCTTTCGTCGCTGGACGGTATTTTGGGTGGGGGTAGAGGCAAACTACGGAAGTGGATGCTCTGGCATCCTTTTACGAGACCGACCGACTTGCCTATTGCAGTGGTGGAAGAATCAAACGAAAGAGGAATTAGTCTTCGGTAGATTGGGAGGAGAGAAGAAGGCCTTGTGCGATGAGCTGTTCGAGTGTGGCACTGACCGTAACCGATTCGCGACTCAGGGTGACAGCGGCACCATTGGCCTGATAGGTTTCAGGCTTTTCAAGCTCGGCGGTGATTTCAGCCAAGCGAGTTTCGAGGGCGAGAATCCGCTGTTCAAGTTCGGTCACTTGCGTGTCGCGTGCTTTTTTGAGACGGCTTTTCGCTTGGCGGGCCTCGGCTTCAGCACGTTTCTGCTCTTTTGTTTTTCGGGGGGTGGGGGTTTTGTCGGTCGAGGGTGAAACTGCAGGGGTAGTTGGAACGACGGGCTGGGAGTTGGAGAGTTGTTCGCCGGCGGTCAAGGCAGCGCGTTCTGACGTCGCGCACGATTTATCCAAGTAGTACTGATAGTCGCCCGCATAGGGGGTGAGGTGACCTGCGCTGATATGCAGAACGGTTGTGGCCATAGCGCGAATAAAGTGAACATCGTGACTGATGAAAATGAGTGTTCCCTCGTACTGGTGTAGAGCGGCGATCAAGGCATCGATCGATCCGATATCCAGATGGGTCGTGGGTTCGTCCATCAGGAGAAGGTTGGGTGGATCGAGGAGGAGTTTGACGAGGGCGAGGCGGGATTTTTCCCCTCCACTGAGGACTCCTACTGTTTTGAAGACATCGTCTCCGCGAAAAAGAAAGGAACCGAGAACGGTTCGGGCGGTTTGCTCACTTACGGGGTTGGGGGAGTGGAGTACCGATTCGAGAACCTGGTGTTTCATGTCGAGCGTATCGCCCCGGTGCTGGGAGAAGTATCCGACCCGGACATTGTGACCGAGGAGTCGTTCGCCGCTTTGAATGGGGAGGGCTCCGCCGAGGAGTTTTAAGAGGGTGGATTTGCCAGCTCCGTTGGGTCCGACGAGAACTGTACGCTGGCCGCGTTCCGCTTCGAAGTTGAGTCCCCGATACACGGTGAGATCGCCGGAGCCGTCGATATTCTTGTAGGTGTGGCCAACGTCTTTCAAGGTGATGACTCGCAGGCCGCTACGAACGGGTTGGGGAAAGCTGAATTTAATGGAGCGGGTGGCAGAAACGGGGGCTTCAATTTTCTCCATCCGATCGATCTGTTTGAGTTTGCTCTGGGCTTGAGAGGCTTTGCTGGCTTTCGCGCGGAAGCGATCTGCAAATTGTTGTAGGGAGGCAATCTCCTTCTGCTGGTTTTTGAAGGCGGCTAGATGTTGGGATTCCCGGGCGGCTTTTTCGACCACGTACTTGTCATAGTTTCCTCGGTACCGATGCAGTTTTGCTTGAGAGATTTCGACAATCGATCCGACCAGTTGGTTGAGGAATTCGCGATCGTGGGAAATCATCAGGATGGCGCCTGGGTAATTCCGAAGGTACTCCTGAAACCAGACAAGAGATTCGAGGTCGAGATGGTTGGTGGGTTCGTCCAACAAGAGGAGATCGGGTTCTTGAACGAGGAGGCGGGCGAGGTGCGCCCGCATGATCCAACCGCCACTGAGGGCTTTGGCTTTACGGTTAAAATCGGAGTCGCGGAATGCGAGACCGCTAAGAATTTGTTTGGCCCGGGGTTCGAGTTGCCATCCGCCCAGTTCCGTGAAGGTATCGAGGGCTTCGTGGTACTCGGGGTCTTCGAGAGTGCCGGCGGCTTCATGTCGTTTGATCGCTTGTTGGACGCGGGACATTTCTGGGGAAGTAGCGCAGGCCAGTTCGAGAATTGTTTCATCGCCAGCGGGAGCGGACTCTTGGGGGAGAAACCCAAGAGTGATATTTTTTTCGAGAGTGACGCGGCCTTCGTCTGGAGATGCCTCGCCTAAGATGAGTGAAAAGAGGGTGGATTTTCCTGCTCCGTTTGGGCCGACAAGACCGATTCGGTCTTCGCGGTTGATTTGGAGAGAAACATCACTGAAGAGCGTGCGACCTGCGAAAGATTTACTGAGTTGAGAGAGAGTAAGCATGAGAGAAGGGCGCCGAAGGGGAGACTAGATCTTTCCTGTGGCCCGAAGGAGAGTGTGCGCGCTGACAACGATGAGAAGAATTCCCACAAGTCGCATCATGATCTTCGCGGGCAGGATTTTGCAAAGTTTGGCGGCAAAAGGAGCTGCGATGACTCCTCCCAGAATCAGGCCTGCGATGAGGGGAAGATTTTCCAATTTTAAAAAGAAAAAGAAGGTCAGGGCTTGGCTGAGGGTGACAAAGAATTCGGCCATATTGACGGAACCGATTACGTAGCGGGGTTGGTGCCCTTTCGCGAGGAGGGTGGAGGCGACGATAGGGCCCCAACCTCCGCCACCGACCGCGTCGAGGAATCCGCCTGTTAAGGCGAGGGGGATGGCTTTGGCGGGCTCGGGTGTAATGGAGATCGGCTTGTGGTTAGAGCGGTAAAGGATGTAGGCCCCCATCAGGATGAGATAGGCGCTGATCCAGGGTTTGAATTTTTCTCCCGGAAAGTTGGAGAGAATGTACGCGCCCGTAACGCCTCCTAGGACTCCCGGG
This sequence comes from Minisyncoccota bacterium, assembly GCA_030054195.1. Classification (GTDB taxonomy): domain Bacteria; phylum Verrucomicrobiota; class Verrucomicrobiia; order Methylacidiphilales; family Verrucolacustridaceae; genus Verrucolacustris; species Verrucolacustris abundans. The sequence goes on along the minus strand of JASGCJ010000003.1, from coordinate 65,434 downwards.
ATACAAAGTTCGAGAAAGAGGGTTTTGTTAACGTTCTGGTGGAAGAGATGGCTGATGCCACTGACGCCTGTAGTAAAGATTTCTGAGACTTTGACGCTGTAGCTGACGAGAGCGGGGGCAGTGCCAAGGGCTAAGAGAAAGGAGGAGCAGGTGACACCGTACGCCATGCCGAGGGTGCCGTCGACGATCTGGCCCGCGAGGCCGACAAGGATGGAAATCAGGAGATCGTGGGTCATAGCGAAAGAGTAAACAGGGTTAGGGATTGTGCTGAAGGGAAAAGTGCAGGATGACGCAGGGGAATTACCCGCGTTCGATCATTGCGTACGCGCTGTGATTATGGATGCTTTCGAAATTTTCCGCCTCCACGCGGTACCACTGGATGTCGGGATGAGCGTCGCATTTGAGGGAGACGGCACGGACGAGGTCCTCGACAAAAACGGGATTATCATAGGCCTGTTCGGTCACGTGTTTTTCGTCGGGTCGTTTGAGGAGAGAAAAGATTTCGGAGCTGGCACAGGATTCGACCAGCGCAACAAGATCCTCGATCCACACGGTTTTGCCGAAGGTAACCTCGAGACGGACGAGGCCGCGCTGATTATGGGCGCCCCGTTCGCTGATGGCCTTGCTGCATGGGCAGAGAGTGGTGACGGGAACTGTGACAGCGACTTTGAAGCGGAGATCTTTTCCATGGAGGGTGGCATCGAAGTGGATTTGATAATCCACTAGGCCTGGGGAGGCAGTGACGGGAGCTTTTTTTTCTATGAAGTAGGGAAAGTCCAGTTCGAGGTGAGCGGAGTCGGCTTGAAGGCGTTGTTGAAGGGCACGAAGGATGGCGGGGATACTTTCGACATGGATGAGGCTGCCGTGTTCTTGGAGGACTTCGAGGAACCGGCTCATATGGGTTCCTTTGAACTGGTGGGGGAGGTCGACTGCGAGAGCGATTGTTGCGACGGTATTTTGGGTGGCGTGGGCCCGGTCGCGGACGACGATGGGGTAGCGGAGGCCTTTGACGCCGACCTTATCGATCCTGAGGTTCCGAGAATCGGGGGAAGATTGGGTATCGTGAAGGGAGTGGGGCTGGGTTGGGGTCTTTTTCAAAGCATGTCTACTTTAACCGAATCTCGCTTCTGGGCAAAGTGCAGGGATTTGGATTTCGACCTCTGACCCCGCATTTCAAAAGCGCCCATATAAAGCCTTGGTTGTCAGCCTTTTACAAGACCTCTGACCCCATAGAAGTGATTGATAGCCAATGTTTTATAAGGCTGTTTTTGATTATGATATGTAACCTCAACAATTCATGAGGGGGGGATGTAGGAAGGAAAGTAGCGAACCCTTTTGCGACTTGGTCAGTTTAATACTTTATGCAGGGGCTGAGCGTAGGTGAATGGGGGTGGAAATTGACCCAAATGGGCGACTTGTCCCGCCCTAGGGATGGCATAAAAAGGGTTTTATGAGCGTCCAGCGAGTAAAGGTCAAATCGAGTTCAGGAGTATATTCTGTTTATGTTGGGGATAAGGTTTTGCCCCAAGGTTTGCAGGCTCATTTACCGGCCAAAGTGCCCGTGGCGATGCTGGTGGATGAGGGCGTGGCGGCACTTCCGCTGACTTTGGCAATTTTTGCATGGCTCGAGAAGCGGGCCTCGCGAGTGGTGCGAGTCAGAATTCCAGCGGGGGAACGGTCGAAGTCGGTTGAGGAGTATGGACGGGTGGTTCGGCAGTTGGCGGGTGCTGGGTTGACACGGGATGGGTGGATTGTGGCGGTGGGGGGTGGAGTGACGGGAGATTTGGCGGGATTTGTCGCAGCGACTTTTTTGCGAGGGTTACCCGTGATTCAGATTCCGACGACGGTGGTCGCGATGGTGGACAGCAGTGTGGGTGGAAAAACGGGGATCGATCTGCCTGAGGGGAAAAACTTGGTTGGGGCGTTTCATCCTCCTAGAGCTGTGATTGCAGATTTGCGCTGGTTGGAATCTTTGCCGTTGGCAGAAAAGCGGGCCGGAATGTCGGAAGTGTTAAAGTACGGGTTGATCGCAGATTCGAAACTCTTTGGTTCTCTGGCGAAGGGACCACCTCGGTCGATGAGGAAGGTGGTCAAGAGGTGCGTGGAGATCAAAGCCAAGTTGGCGGGTGAAGACGAAATGGATCTCAAAGGAAAGCGGGCTCTGCTCAATTTCGGTCATACGGTGGCTCATGGATTGGAGGGAGTCGTGGGGTATGAAGGCTTGCGGCATGGTGAGGCTGTGGCGATCGGAATGGTGGTGGCGGCTCATCTCTCTGTGAAGGCGCGGCGCCTCAAAAAGAGGGCAGTGGAGAAGCTCAAGGCCGCACTTCGTGCCCACGGATTGCCTGTGACGCACCCCGAACTGCGTTGGGATCGTTTGTCTCCCGTGATGGCCAGGGACAAAAAGGCCACGACCCAAGGCATCCGGTGGGTTCTTTTGAAAAAGATTGGAAAAGCGGATCTGGTGACGGGGGTGACGGAGAAAAAGATTCAACTGTCACTGGAGGAGGTTAGGGAGGGAAAACTTCCCAAGGGATGACGCGGACGGAGGCCTATCTCATTCTCAACGCCCTGCGTTTGGTGGGGCCGGTGAGGGTGAGAAAGTTACGGGAGGTGTTGGGTGGAGTGGAGGGAATCGTGGGCATGGCGTCCTCGAAGCTGGCGGGAGTGGAAGGAGTGGGTCAGGCGGTGGCGGAATCGATTCGGGGGTGGGAAAAGAGTTTTGATCTAGGGGCCGAGTTAAAAAGAATTTCAGAACTCAAATTGAAGGTGGTGGATTGTGAGGATCTTTTGTATCCGCCCCTCTTGCGGGAAATTCATGACCCGCCGATGGTGCTCTACTATCGGGGTAATATCGAAACGGTACGGGGGGCGTGTTTGGGAATTGTGGGAACACGGGAGGCCACGGGATATGGAATCGAGCTGGCGAAAAAATTAGGGTATCAGTTGGCCTATGCAGGAATTGGGGTGGTCAGTGGGTTGGCGAGGGGGATCGATACCGCGGCGCATCAGGGGGCGTTAGCGGCAAAGGGCAGAACGGCAGGCGTGTTGGGCTGCTCGATGGATCAGATGTATCCTGCAGAGAACCGATCTTTGGCGGACAAAATGGTCGAAGAGGGAGGTTGTGTGATGGGTGAGTTTTGCCTGGGGACGGCTCCCGATCGGCAAACGTTTCCGATGCGTAATCGGATTGTCAGTGGTTTGAGTAAAGGCGTTCTGGTGATTGAGGCCGCACGGGCCAGCGGAGCCATGATCACAGCGAAGCAGGCGTTGGAGCAGGGCAGGCAGGTATTTGCCGTGCCAGGAAGGATCGATCATCCGCAGTCGGGGGGGTGTCACCAGCTGCTCAAAGAGGGGGCGCGACTAGTGGAATCGGTGGAGGATGTTTTGGCGGAATTTGAATTTTTAATTCCTCGGGGGGAGATGCCTGTACCTGTTGCACCAAAGGGGAATTTAGGAGAAGAGGAAAAAAAGGTGCTGGAGGGGTTGGGTCGTGAGGAGATGCATATGGACGTTTTAACGCGAAAATGCGGGTTGCCTTCGCCAGTGGTGTCCGCCACCCTTTTGAAGCTTGAACTCAAGCATCGGGTGCGACAAATGCCCGGTAAGTACTTTACCCGTATAGACTAACATATGGCGAAAAAACTGATCATCGCAGAGAAGCCGAGCGTGGCCAATGATTTGGCCAGGGTGCTGACTGGGTTTAAGAAGGAGGGGGAGTATTGGGAATCGGATACTTTTGTTCTGAGTTCGGCGATTGGGCATTTGATTGAGTTGTGTAAACCGACGGAGTACGGAAAGGGAAAAGGGAAGTGGAGTTTTGAAAGTCTGCCTCTTTTGCCTGAGGAGTTTAAGTTGAAGGTGATTGAGCGGACGGCACCCCGGTTTGAGGTTTTGAAGAAATTGCTGAAGAGGAAGGATGTGACAGGGGTGATCAATGCATGCGACGCGGGTCGGGAGGGAGAACTGATTTTTCGTTACGTGATGGAAGCGGCTGAGTGCAAAAAAAAGGTGCAGAGACTTTGGTTGCAATCGATGACGCCGGCATCGGTTCGTGAAGGTTTCACGAAGTTACGCAAAGAGGAGGAGATGGAGCCTTTGCTGGATGCGGCCAAATCACGCTCGGAGAGTGATTGGTTGGTGGGAATCAATACCACGAGGGCTTTAACGGCACTGAATTCGAAGGGGGGTGGATTTTTTCTGACTACGGCAGGGAGAGTTCAAACACCGACCCTGAGCATTTTGGTGGAGCGGGAGAAACAGATTCGGGCTTTCGTCCCAAAGGAATTCTGGGAGGTGCACGCCACGTTTGGAGCCAAGGCAGGAGAGTATGAGGGAAAGTGGTTTGACGAGAAGTTAGCCGATCAGAAAGTTTCGGAACGAGGAGCGGAGCAAAGGCCTGAGCGTTTGTGGAATCAGAAGAGTGCCGAGAAGATTGTGGCTGAGTGTAAGGGAAAGAGTGGTGAGGTGCATGATGAGAAGAAGCCTTCCCGCCAACTGTCTCCGCTGTTGTATGACTTAACGAGTCTACAACGGGAGGGAAATAGCCGTTTTGGTTTATCGGCCCGTCGAACCCTACAGATTGCTCAAGCCCTTTACGAAAAGCATAAAGCGATTACGTATCCGCGTACCGATTCCCGTTATTTACCTGAGGATTATTTGGGAGTGGCTCAGTCGACGTTGGAGAACTTTAAAGGCAGTGAGTTTGGGGAGTTTTCAGAAACCGTGCTCAAAAAAGGGTGGCTGAAGCCGACCAAGAGAATTTTCAACACGGCAAAGGTGAGTGACCACTTTGCGATCATTCCGACCCAGCAGATTCCAGCCAAGTTGGATGAGATCGAAATGAAGGTGTATGCAGCGATTGTACGGCGGTTTATCGCTGTATTTTATCCAGAGGCTATTTATGAGGTAACGAATCGGATCACAAGGGTGGAGGGGCATGCCTTTCGCACGGACGGAAAAATTCTGAAAGAGGCAGGTTGGTTGGCGGTGTACGGAAAGGAGGCAGCGGAGGAGGGTGGAGGCGAGGAGGGTAAGTTGCTGGTTCCTGTGGTGGAGGGGGAGAAGGTTAAAACAGTGGCGATTTTGGCGGAGGGTTTGCAAACGAAGCCACCAGCACGAATGACAGAGGCGACGCTTCTGAGTGCCATGGAAGGAGCAGGAAAAACGTTGGATGATGATGCGTTGCGGGAGGCAATGGGAGAGCGGGGGTTGGGCACGCCTGCCACGCGCGCAGCCACGATCGAGACACTGATTTCGGAGGAGTACGTGCGTCGAATCGGGCGTGAGCTTGTGCCGACAGCGAAGGCGTTCGGATTATTTGAGACGCTAGACGCTCTTGGAATCGAAATTTTGCAATCCCCCGAGATGACAGGGGAGTGGGAGTACAAGTTGAAGGAGGTGGAGCATGGACGCATGAAGAGGGAGGAGTTCATGCGAGAAATTCAGAAGGTGACTCGGGACATTGTGGAAAAGGCGCGGGTTTTCCAAGACAAGGATCACGTGCTGCGTAAGTTGGATTTCAAGGACCCGCAGACGGGGCAGGAGTTTGAGGAGACTTTGCGGGAGTATCGCACATTGGATCAGCAGTACGCGGTGCGAAAGGTTTTGGCAGGGCGAAGGATTGAGGCTCACGAATTTCTCGAATTGTTGCAAAAGGGCACCATGGGATTAGTGGATGGATTTCGGAGTCGCTTGGGAAGGCCTTTTTCTGCCGGTCTTAAATTGGGGGAGGGTCGCAAGATCGAACTGGTGGTGGGGGAGGAGGAGGGAACCTTGGATTTCACAGGACAGGAGCCGCTGGGTCAGTGTCCCGCGTGCAGTGGGAAGATGTTCATGAGTCAACTTCGGTACGTCTGTGAACATAGCGTTGCAAAGCCAGCAACGTGTACGTTCAAAGTTTCGAAAAAGATTCTCAATCGCGATATCACCGTTCCTGAGGTGCAGGACCTTCTCAAGAATGGGAAGACGGCCCTATTGGAAAAGTTTATTTCCAACAAGACAAGGCGACCCTTTTCTGCATTTTTGATGTGGAAAGACGGGAAAGTCTCTTTTGACTTTCCCCCTCGCGAACCGCGCAAGCCCAAGAGTGCCAAAACGGCCAAAGCCCGGGCGAGCGCGGCGGCCTGAAAACTCACACGATCGAAGCCGCCGACCCCAAGTTGGCTGCTTTTTTGAGGCATTTGGCGGAGGAGCGAGGTTTATCGCCGCACACGGTTCGCAACTATCATCAGGTGTTGGAAGAGTTTCAGAAAAAACGAAAGGGTAGTTGGGAGGAGGTGGGGGAGGCGGAGTGTCGTGCATACCTTCACGGGTTGGCGGGAGAAGGGCGTCATGGGCCAGCTTCTGTTCGGTTGCGATTTTCGGCTTTACGGACTTTTTTTCAGTGGATGCAGTCTCGGGGGGAGAGAGCGAATAATCCTGCTGCGGGTTTGCGGTTAACCCGGCCTCGTAAAAGTTTGCCACGGTTTTTGAGTGAGGAGCAGATGGCGAATCTTTTATCGGCACCTTGCCGTCTGTTGGAAAAAAAACCATGTAAGGCGGCGGGTCGGAAAGAGCCTGCATGGTCGAGGTGGCGGGATGCGGCTCTTTTGGAACTGCTTTATGGAACGGGGTTGCGTTTGGGTGAAGCACTTAGCCTCTCATGGAAAGCCTTTCATGAGGAGGGGAAGCGAACATTGAAAGTGAGGGGGAAGGGAGGGAAAGAGAGGCTTGTGGTGCTGGGAGAAGCTGTACGGGAGGGAATGGCGAAGTATTTGGAAAAGTTACCTGCTGGATGGAGGCGGGAGACGGGTCCTGCCTTTTTGGGGCCGAGGGGGGAACGTCTGTGTGCGCGAGTATTTCAGAGGAATCTAAAAGAGTACTTGGCCGAGGCGGAGTTGGATCCCTCTCTAACCCCGCATAAGTTGCGGCACAGCTTTGCAACCCATCTGCTCGCGCGGGGTGCAGATCTGCGGGCGGTCCAAGAGCTGTTGGGGCACGCGAGGCTAACGAGCACAGAAATTTACACGAAGGTGACTACGGAGAGATTGCGTGGGGCCTATGGAAAGGCGCATCCCCGAGCATGAAAACAATCCCTGAGAGCTGGCTGAAGATAGGATATAACATTCTGTTTACCCTGGGGTTTGCGCTGACGTGGCCTTACTTCACCTATCTCATCTGGCGACGACAGCCGTTTTGGGAAAGATTGGGAGAGAGATTGGGTCACTACCCTAAGGATTTGAAGCAGTGGCTAAAAGATCCGCGTCAGCCTGTTTGGATTCATGCGGTGAGCGTGGGAGAGATGTTGCTGGCGCGCGTTCTGGTCCGGGAGTTGCGGGCCAAGAGACCCGATCTGCGGGTTTTGCTAACGACTGGGACTCCGACGGGGCGGAAGGTGGGAGAACCGCTTTTGGATGCGAACACACGATTGGTCTATGTGCCGACGGATTTCTACTATGCTATGTTACGTGCGTTTCGGCGGATTCGTCCGGCTGCACTGATCTTGGTTGAGAACGAAATCTGGCCCAATATGCTTTGGCGGGCACGTAAGATGGGCGTGGAGGTCTTTTTGGTGAATTCCAGATTGTCGCGAAGGAACCGAAGGCTTTTTCGAATCGCTAGGACGTTTGTTCGGCCCGTTTTGCAGTTATTCGATTGGATTGGAGTTCAGAGTCAGGAGGACATGAGACGTTTCGCCATCGCCGGATTCCCTCAAGAGCGTCTGCATCTGATGGGCAGTATGAAGTACGATGTTGCGGCCCTTGTTGCGGATCATCCTGGAAAGGGAAGGGAGTTGCGTCAGGCAGCGGGTTGGGGAAATGGGCAGATTTTGTTGTTAGGAGGGAGCACGCATCCTGGAGAGGAGAGGATTTTGGCGGATAGGGTCAAGAATCTTAAAGGGAGATACCCGCAACTCAGATTGATGTTGGTGCCTAGGCATGCGGAAAGGACAAATTCGATTTTGGGTGAGTTGGGAGAGACGGGTTTGAGGGTCGTTCGACGATCTCGGTTGGAGCAGGAGGGTCAAACGGATCCCGATATTTTGCTGGTGGATACGACGGGGGAGTTACGGGATCTGTATCCTACGGCCGATGTAGTTTTCATTGGTAAGACGCTGACGGGAACGGGGGGGCAAAACTTTCTTGAGGCGGCGCGTCATGGTCGGGCGATTGTGGCAGGTCCCCATATGGAGAACTTTATGCCGCTACGAAGAGAATTTGAGGAAGCAAAGGCGATACGGGTGACAGGATCAGCGGATGAGCTGGAGCAGGTAGTGGGAGAACTGTTGGCGAATTCGGTCGAGCGAGAGGAGCTAGGCCGGCGGGCGAAGGCGTGTTTTCAGGAGCATTTGGGAGCAGGAAGAAGGTGCGCTGAAGTCCTGATCAGTAAGATTATGGGTAAAGAATCTGCCTCACTCAAAAAATGATGACTCATGGGAGGAAAGAGTTGGAATAAGGGCTTAAGGCTTTAAAGGTTTGGATGGGTGGGTCATTGCGTAAAGGATGACAGCGGTGGCGGCGTTGATGGAGAGGGAGTCGATGGAGTTGCTCATGGGGATGGCAACCAGAAGGTCGAGAACCTTGCGAACGGAAGAGGATAGACCTTTGCCCTCATTACCCACAAAAAGAGCAAGAGCTTGGTTGGGTAGTGTGGCAGAAGGTAGGAGGGTTTGAGCATCAGGGGTGGCACCTATCGTGAAGATGTTGTGAAGCTTAAAAAGCGAAAGAAGGGGAGCGACGCTTGGGAGACGAAGGATAGGAACTCGAAATATACTACCCATGGAGGTGCGTGCGGCTCGGGGATGATAGGGGTCGGTGCCTCCGATTGCGAAAACAGCGGAGACTCCCATTGCGTGGGAGGTGCGAAGGAGGGCTCCCACGTTACCGGGGTCCATCATTTCATCTAAGACGAGAATTTTGCTTTGAGGTCCTAAAGAAAGTTGTGAGAAGAATTGAGGTAGATCAGGAGTAGTTGGAACTTTCGCCAAAGCCAAAATGGATCCCAAAGTACGACCTTCGGTCAATCTCTCCATCGTGGATTGAGGAATGGTGAGAATCGCCTGGTTTTTCTGTTGAAGATTTTGAAGGAGAGCCTGAAGGCGGGAAGATGGATCGTGGTGTGCTTGATCGCTGATCAGAACATGAGTCAGTGGAGTGGAAGTAGCGAGGGCTCTTTCCAGGAGACGAAATCCCTCAAGGGCAAACAGGCCTAACTGGCGTCTGCCGTCTGAGTGAAGAGCACGTTCGTAATCCGAGATGATCCGAGGAGCGAGCGATTCTGTCGGGGGGATGGCTACCACTCGATCAAGGCGCTGGCCCAAGTGAGCCCACCGCCGAAGGCGACAAGCAGGACCTTATCCCCTTTTTGGAGCTTCATTTCGGGGCCAGCTTCGTGAAGGGCGACGGGGATGCAGGCGGCGGACATGTTGCCGTACTTATGAACATTCACGAAGCAGCGCTCACGTGGGAATTTTAGTTTGTCCACCAGAGCATCAATGATTCTGATGTTGGCCTGGTGGGAGATGACGCACTTTACGTCTTCAAGTTGCACGCCTGCCTTTTTAAGGGTGCGCTTTGACGAGTCAGCCATGGCATGGACTGCCTGTTTAAATATTTCCTTCCCTGCCATCACAATGCAATCGGGTGCGAGAGGGGCAGGAGGTTGCGTTGCCCGACCTCGAGCTTGTGGGTTGTGGAGATGAAGAAGATCTGAACTGGAGCCATCGGCACCCCAATCGAATGCCAAAAGGCCTCGGCAGCCCGTCTGAGAACGGAGCACAACCGCTCCTGCTCCGTCTCCAAAAAGGACGCATGTATTGCGATCTCTCCAGTCCACGACGGAGGAGAGTCGCTCGGACCCCACCAGAAGAATGTTTTTAGCGGCGCCTGAGCGCAGAAACTGTTCGGCAAGAATAAGTCCGTAGACGAAGCCAGAACAGGCGGCTTGAAGATCGAAGGCGGGGCAACCCGTAGCCCCAAGCTCTGCCGAAATGCGGCAAGCCGCTGAGGGAAAAAAAGAGTCGGGGGTAACAGTCGCGACGAGGATGAGATCGAGGTCGGAAGCAGAGAGTTGGGCTTGGGCCAAGGCTTGCTTCGAAGCGGCGACACCCATGAAGGTGGAGGTTTCTTGTTCGGACGAGATACGGCGTTCTTTGATGCCCGTACGGGTCAGAATCCACTCGTCGGTAGTGTCGACAAGTTTTTCTAGGTCTTGGTTGGTAACGATGCGGGAGGGGAGATATACGCCTGTCCCGGCGATATGCAGGCCCGACTCAGGCTGGGACGGCATCGGCTTGGGCTTCCTTGTGGGCACCCGCAATTTCGGCGGCCCGAATAATGCGATCGTTCACCCCGTGTTCGATGGCCTCGACGGAAACGCGGACGGCATTACGAATCGCCTTCACGCTTGAACTTCCGTGGGCAATGACGCAGATCCCATTTACTCCGAGAAGCAGGGAACCGCCGTACTCCTCGTAGCTGGTTTTTTTCTTAATCGCCTTGAAGGCGGCGCGAGCTAGCCAAGCACCCGCCATACGGATGGGCGTTTTTTGAATTTCATGTTTCAACCAGGAGAAGATGGCGGAAGCAATGCTTTCACTGGTTTTAAGAACTACGTTCCCTACAAAACCATCGCAGACTACGACTTCGACCGGTCGTTCGAAAAGATCCCGTCCTTCAATATTGCCGACGAAGTTAATCGGAGCGGTCGAAAGGAGTTTGAAGCCCTCTTTCGTCAGGCTGTTGCCTTTGACATCTTCCGAGCCGATCGAGAGGAGGCCCACCTTGGGTTTTTTGTAGCCGAGAATTTCCTCGGAGTAGATCGAGCCCATCAGGGCGTAATCGAGAAGGTGTTCTGGGCGGGCATCGAGATTGGCGCCGGCATCGAGGAGAATGAAGAGGTTGGTCTCGGTGGGCATAATGGTCGCGATGCCGGGGCGATTAATTCCAGGAAGAGTTCTCAATCGAATGGTGGCAGCAGCAACCATGGCTCCAGTGTGTCCCGCGGAAACGGCTGCATCGGCCAAGCCATCTCGAACGGCCTCGATGGAGCGAAGGATGGAGTTATCCCTTTTGCGACGAAGAGATTCTACGGGGGAATCCCCCATTTCGATGACATCTTTACAGTGGCGGATTTCGAGACGAGGGGGAGGTTGGGAGTGGCCGAGTTTTTGAAGTTCCTCGCGGATACGATTTTCCTGACCAAAAAGGAGCAGTTTTTCGATCTGGGGATAGTGTGTGAGGGCCTCGAGGGCAGCGGCAACGGGACGTTCGGGAGCGTGGTCTCCTCCCATCGCATCGAGCGCAATCTTCATCAAAGAACCCGTGAAATCACGGGGTAAGAATTAGGCGGCAGGGGTCTCGATGGTCAGGACTTGGCGATCGCGATAACGGCCGGTTGCGGGATCCACAACATGAGGGAGATGGAAGTTCCCAGTCTTGTCACGACGGAGTTGAGGTAGATCACGGCGGTGAGCCGCGCGGCGCATGCGCAGGCGCATCTTGGATGTTTTGCGTTTCGGGACTCCCATGGTTTCAATTCTCCGTTTTGAGTTGGTCCAAATCCCGCCAGACCGAGGCTCGTCTTTTTTCGGCGAAGTCGTCCTGGCTGGGGGGAGCATAGACTCTCCCCGAACGCGGGCACCGACCTGCACCGTCCAACTCACAGCGGGCTGCAAGCGGAAGGGCTAGAATGATGTCCTCCCGGATGAGTGGCGTCAAGTCGAGCAAAGCCTCATCTGGAGCGGCAAGAACCTGACAGAAGTCGTTGATCTTGAGCTCCCAAGGGATGAAATCGAGGCATCGAGCACAAGGGGTTTCGAAGTTCGAGGCGAGGGTTCCCGTAATTGTGACTTCTTGGCCAACTTTGTGGGCTTGGAACCGGTAGTGAATTGAGTTCCAACCGCGAATTTCCCCGATGGGAATATCGTAGTCGGCAAGGGGAACAGAACCTGTCAGTTCCAGTCCCTCCTCGGGAATCTGGCGGGGATCGATCTTCATTTTTTTGAGTAGTGTTGCCGCAAGGTTGAGGCTGTTGAGGCCGGAACGAAGTCCTCGAGGGGTGCCCCGAGACGAGCCAGTTCACGGACGAGGTGGGAGCTGATGAAGGAGAGGGTTTCGCGGGGCATAAGAAAAACGGATTCAAGGTCTGGATGGAGCCTGCGGTTTGTGAGTGCGAGCTGGAATTCGTATTCGAAGTCAGACACGGCACGAAGGCCGCGAATGACCGCTACGGCCTGATTTTTTCGTGCGAATTCGACGAGCAGGCCACGAAAGGATGTGACCTGAATTTGGGAGCTCCAAGGCTCGTTGCGTATACTTTCCTGAAGAAGTTGAACGCGAAGGGCGGTAGGAAAGGTGGCATCTTTTGAGCTATCTTCAGCCACGGCGACAATGACCTGATCGAAAAGGCGGGCGGCGCGGGCAAGGACGTCGAGGTGACCCAGGGTTACGGGGTCAAACGTGCCGGGATAGATGGCGCGTCTCATGGAGGTAGGATTTTCACGCAAATGAGGCAGAGAGGCAAGGGTCTGAATCGCGCCGGGCCTCAACAAATCGAGGGCGGGAGGTGAGGTCGGAGTGGATGGTGGTAAATGAGTATCCGAACTGTTGGGCGAGAGCGGCAAGAGCAGAGGTTTGGTGGGCATTACATTCCAGAAGAAGAGTCGGGGAGATTTTGGCCGCTTGTGGAAGGAAACGACGAAAAATATCTAGTCCATCTTTTCCGCCGTCTAAGGCGAGGAGGGGATCGTGACGAACCTCAGGCTCTGCCGCTGCGATCTCGTCGGAAGTGAGGTAGGGCAGATTGGCGGTGATAAGAAGCGCCGTTTCAGTAAAACCGTGCAACAGGTCGCTCTGTTTCCATTCCATCTTTGTTCCTTCGGGCGGGGCAGAAGAAGTGCGGGACGAATTTTCTTGGGCAAGAAGAAGTGCTTCGGGCGAGATATCGAGACCAATGTAGTGGTGCAAGGGATGTTTGCGAGCGAGGGCCAGGGGAATGGCGCCTGTACCCGTGCCGACATCGATGACAAGGCCAGGGGGAAGATTTTTAAGAAGTTGGGAGGCGTGCTCTACGAGAAGTTCGGTTTCGGGGCGAGGAATCAGAGCGGCGGGGGTACATTGAAGAGTCAGGCCAGAAAAACTTGTCGTACCCGTGATGTGTTGAACAGGCTCGCGGGAAGCGCGGCGGCGAACGAGAGGACGAAGGGCTTCTAGTTCGGACGGTGTCAGTTCGCGTTCAAACTGCAGGTAGAGGGCGAGCCGAGGAAGGTTGAGGGCGTGAGCGATGAGAAGTTCTGCCTGAAGACGAGGGGAGGAAAGGCCGTGTTTCGTGAAGTGAGCGGTGGTGGCTTCGAGTACGGCGAGAAGTTTCATGCGCCCAAACCAGACTCCTCCAAGCGACGGCGGAGGTCGTCGTCCGCGAGAGCTTCCACGAGAGGTTCGATCCTCCCTTCCATCACGAGGTTGAGGTCGTGGGAAGTGAAGCCAATGCGGTGGTCGGTTAAGCGATTTTGAGGAAAGTTGTAAGTACGGATTTTTTCGTTTCGTTCGCCTGATCCGACCTGTTGGCGGCGAGCAGCTTCGACCTTGCCACGCTCCTCCTCACGTTTCTTCTCCAGAAGGCGGGAGGCAAGGATGCGCATGGCCGTCGCGCGGTTTTTAATTTGCGAGCGGCTGTCTTGGCAACGGACAATCAGGCCCGTGGGAATATGCAGGACTTGTACGGCGGAATCGGTGGTGTTGACCCCTTGTCCGCCAGGACCGCCTGAGCGACAGACTTCGACGCGTACTTCATCCGGGCGAATTTGAAGTTCGACCTCTTCGGCCACCGGAAGAACGGCGACCGTGGCAGTAGATGTATGGATGCGGCCTTGGGCCTCGGTGGCGGGAACGCGTTGGACACGGTGCACACCACTTTCATGGCGCATGGCGGCAAAAACGGCAGGGCCAGAGAGTTCGAACACGATTTCCTTTAGGCCACCGAGATCGGAAGGACTTGAAGATAGGGGATCGAGTTTCCAGCCACGGGTTTCCGCGTATCGGCTGTACATACGAAATAGATCTCCTGCAAAAATGGCCGCTTCGGTGCCTCCAGCGCCGGCTCGAATTTCGACAATGGTGTCCCGGTGCTCGTCTGGATCAGGGGGCAGAATCGATCGAAGGACTTCGGCTTTTGCTGCGGCCTCGGCTCTCGCAAGTTCGGTAGCCTCTTCTTCGGCCATTTGGCGCATTTCGGGATCGGTGGTTGAGGTGCGAAGGGCTGCATTTTCCTGGATTTGAGAAGTCAGGGTGACGAGGCGACGAGCAGCTTCGGTCCCTGAGCGTATTCGGGCATGTTCGCGAGCTAGATCGCGGGCGCGTGTCCCTTGGCGATAGAGATCGGGTTCGGCCATTTCACGATCCAACTCCTGCAGTCGGGATTCGAGCCGGGCAAGTTGAGCAGTGGGATCCACAAGGGAAGGGGCGGTACCGTACCTACGCCCAAAGGCGGAGGGACGGGGAATCCGCGCGGGCGCCTACGAGCGCTTTTTCGCCTTCGGGGCGGCGGTGGTGGCGTCGAAGCGGCGGCGGAACTTTTCCACTCGGCCAGCGGTATCGACCAACTTTTGGGTACCCGTGAAGAAAGGGTGGCAAGAGGCGCAGATTCCAAGACGAACTTGGGCTTTTGTGGAGCGAGTGTTGTAGGTGGCCCCGCAGGCACAGGTCATAACACAGGCTTCAAACTTGGGATGAATTTCCGCCTTCATAGAAGACAAATTAAACCAGACGAGAAGCCACGATGCAAGCATTGTGGCCTCCGAACCCAAAGGAGTTGTTCATCACGATTTTTGCTTTTTGTTCTCTGGGTTTTAAGGGGATGTAATCCAAATCACATTCAGGATCAGGCTCTTCCAGATTGATGGTTGCGGGAAGTAGATTGGTTTCGAGAGCTTTGAGGCAGATGGCCATTTCAACGGAACCTGCCGCACCGAGTAAATGGCCGAGGCTGGATTTCGTCGAGCTGACGGCCACTTTTTTCGCATGGGCACCCATGACTGATTTGATGGCTTGGGTTTCACAAATGTCGCCTTGGGGAGTGGAGGTGCCGTGAGCATTAATATAGTCGACCTGCTCAGGGTTGAGCTTTGCGTGTTGAAGAGCGATACGCATGGCTCGTGCGGCTCCTGCGCCTTCAGGGGCGGGGGCGGTCAGGTGGTAGGCATCCGCAGTGGCGCCATAGCCGAGAATTTCCCCGTAAATTCGAGCGCTTCGTTTCTTCGCGTGTTCATACTCTTCCAAAATAAGTACGCCTGCTCCTTCACTGAGAACAAAACCGTCCCGGCCTTTGTCAAAGGGGCGAGACGCGCGGGTCGGTTCCTCATTTCGGGTCGAGAGAGCTTTCATTGCCCCGAACCCGCTGAGGCCAAGACCGACCACGGCAGCTTCGCTCCCGCCCGCGATGATTAGGTCTGCCTCCGATTCGCGAATGAGCCGCCATCCTTCCCCGATCGAGTGGGTGGCGGTAGCGCAGGCAGAAACGATGGCAAAGTTGGGGCCACGAAGTCCGAAGTGCATCGAGATATGGCCAGAGGCGATGTTGTTAATCATCATCGGAATCATGAATGGGGAAACTTTTTTTGGGCCACGGTCACGGAGGAGGGTGTGTTGCTCTTCCAGCGTTCTGAGTCCCCCGATTCCAGACCCGACAAGAACGCCAGCTCGGTCGAGGTCGAGTGTGGCTGCATCAAGACCTGCGTCTTTCCACGCTTCGCCAGCGGCTGCCATCGCAAGGTGGGTGTAGCGATCCGTTCGGCGAACGTCTTTGGGGTTTTTAAAGGCCGGGGCGGGGTCAAAATTCCGGACTTCGCCTGCGATACGGCAGTCATATCCCGTGGTGTCGAAAGCGGTGACGGGGGCAATGCCACTCTCCCCGCGGATCAAGCGGGACCAAGTTTGGGGGAAATCGTTGGCCAGAGGGGTAAGGGCCCCCAATCCTGTCACCACAACGCGACGCGTGCTCATAAAAGACGGGGGGCGAAGAACCCGACCGGAAAGGATTTCCGATCTGGGCGCATCAGAACCAGCGTTATTTGGACTGCTTGTCCTCGATGTACTTTACAACATCGCCGACAGTCAGGAGTTTTTCCGCATCGCTGTCGGGAACTTCGACGCCAAATTCTTCTTCAAATGCCATGACGAGCTCGACGATGTCGAGGGAGTCGGCACCCAAGTCTTCGATAAACTTGGCTTCGGGGGTTACTTGTTCCGCGTTGACGCTGAGTTGCTCAACGATGATGTCTTTGACTTTTAGGTCGATTGATTTTTCGCTCATAGTGGTATTACTCCTGTGTTTGTGAGGAGCGCAGTAAGGATTCTCGCGGGCATTAAGGCAATAAAAAAATTTCGGGGAGGGTCTACTTTTTTACATCGTCATGCCGCCATCGATAGCCCAAGCCTGGCCTGTAACGTATCCAGCGTCTGGGCCACAGAGAAAAGATACAAGGCCGGCGACTTCCTCTGGCTTTCCGAATCGATTCAAAGGTATGGTAGTCAGCACTTTAGACTTAAGGTCATCCTTCAGGACTGAGGTCATATCCGTATCGAAAAAGCCTGGGCATACACAGTTGCAAGTGATGCCTCGGGAGGCGAACTCGCGTGCAACGGATTGGGTGAGCCCAATAAGGCCTGCTTTGGCGGCTGCGTAGTTGGCCTGCCCGGCGTTGCCAACGAGGCCCACAACAGACCCAATATTCACAATTCTGCCTTTGCGGGCTTTAAGCATTCCGCGCGAGGCCGCGCGGATCCAGCGGAAGGCTCCAGTAAGATTGGTATCGATGACGGAGCACCAGTCCGCATCTTCCATTCGCATCACAAGACCGTCCTTGGTGATGCCCGCGTTGTTGATGAGGGCGGCTAGAGGACCTGACTCTTTTTCAACATTCGCGATGACTTGGTCGGCGGACTTAGGATCGGAAATATCCGCCGTGTGGACAGAGGCTCTTCCTCCCGCTGCTTCAATGGCGGTACGGACTTCTTGGAGCTTGTCGGCCTGACGGGCAACAAGAGCCACGGACCATCCATCACGGCCAAGGCGTTCGGCGATTGCGCGACCGAGGCCGCGACTGGCGCCTGTGACGAGCGCGGTTTGAAAATTACCGGGGGAGTTCATGAATGACCTTCTCCAGTTCCGCCAGAGTTCCGGCACTGTGGCAAGGAAGATCGGGAACAATCTTTTTAGCGAGGCCGGCCAAGACGCCACCTGGACCGAGCTCGATAAGATGGTGGATTCCTGATTTTGCGAGTTGAAGGATACAGGCTTCCCAGCGAACGGTTCCTGTGACTTGATCGAGCAAGCTGGAGCGAATCTCCGCCTCGGAGGAGGTGGGGCGACCTAGGAAGTTCGAAAGAACGGGGAGGGAGGACATCTTGAGAGAGGTCTTCTCAATGGCTTGGGTAAGGCCCTCTTTGGCGGACTTCATGAGAGAGGAGTGGTACGCGCCAGCAACTTTGAGAGGGATCGAGCGTTTTACTCCTGCAGTTTTTGCGGCGGCTTGGGCGGCTTCGACTTTTTCGGCAGGACCTGAGAGAACGACCTGTCCGCCCCCGTTGAGATTGGCGACCTCCCAGCCAGATTCTTGGGCAACGCGGGAGGCGAGTGCCTCGTCGGCACCTAGAAGGGCAAGCATAGCTCCCTTTGTTTGGGCGCAGGCTTTCTCCATAAGAAGGCCACGTTGGGCAACGAGCCGAAGGCCCTCTGTAGTCGAGAAGGTTCCAGCGGCGGCGTGGGCGGTGAATTCGCCGAGGGAGAGGCCGGCTGTGGCGTCGAAGGTGAAGTCCGGTTTTTGTTCCTTCAAAACGGATAGGAGGGCAAGACCGTGAAGGTAAAGAGCAGGCTGACAGTATGCGGTGCGCGTGAGGGTTTCCTCGGGACCGGAGCGTAGAACAGTTAAAAAGTCAGAGGGAAGGATCTCGTTACTGAGCTCGAGAATTTTTCGGGCAGCGGGGGAAGCCGCGGCAAGGTCGGTCCCCATGCCGACGCGTTGAGCGCCTTGGCCGGAGAAGAGGAGGGCGATCTTTGGCATAACTAAGAAAGGGCCTCTAAAAGTTTGGCGTAAACGGTAGGGAGGTCGCCCGGGTGGATGCGAGTAGAGCCCGTGGTGGTGAGAAAGTTGGCATCGTTGGGCCAGCGGGGGACGACGTGGACGTGGAGGTGTTTTGGAACGCCTGCACCTGCAGCGGTGCCGAGGTTGATTCCGATGTTTAGGCCCTCAGGGTTCATGGCTTTTTTTAAAGCTGCGGTCATGCGGTTGACAAGAGTCCAGAGGTCGGCGGATTCCTGGGCGGAGAGGAAGGCGAGATCGTCCACCTCGCGATAGGGGCAGACCATGAGGTGGCCGAGGTTATAGGGGTATCGGTTGAGAACGGCGAAAGAGGCTTTGGTTCGAGCGAGGACGTAGTGCGCGGCATCGTCTGAGGATTGGGCGATTTTGCGAAAAAGATCTTCACCGGGCTTTTCTTCGCCGACGACATATCGATTGCGCCAAGGGGCCCAGAGGTGTTCCATCATTAAAGAATGGCCACGACACAAGATCAGGGCAAACCCCAACACTGCATGGTCGGTGGGGGAGATGAGCCGGAGGTTTCTAGGAGAGCCAAGGAACTTTTTGCGCAGTGGGCGCCTGAGGATCCATTGAATGCAGAGAGGGTAGATGGGCGGGTGGAGACCGTTGAGGCGGCGCTTCAAGCGATTGCAAAGACGCGAGAAGGGTTGGAGACGTTGCCTTTCCTAGGCGGACGAAAGCTTGTTTGGTTGTCCGATTGCACATTCTTGGGGGACAACCCTGCAGGCAGAAATGAGGGAGTACTGGATTCGTTGGCATCCTTAACGGATCTTTTGAAAAAATTGCCTGCGAGTGAGGCGCAGCTTTTGGTTTCGGCACCGGGAGTGGATAAACGGAGATCTTTTTTCAGGCAGTTTGAGGCTTTGGGCAAGGTAGAGGTTTTTGATCCTCCGGATTTGCGGCGGGGTCGGGATCGAGGGGATTGGATGGATGAGATTGGGGAGCGCTTTCGCCAAGCTGGACTTACTCCTAGCCCGGGGGTGGTGGAGTTGATGGTGGAGATCGTGGGGTGGGATGGAAGGGCTCTGGAAAAGGAGATTGAGAAATTACGGCTTTATTTGAAGCCAGAGACAAAAGTCACGGAGCAGGCGATTCGGGAAGTGGGAGCGGGCCGGCGAGAGTTGGAGGTGTGGGATTGGTGCGATGCGGTGGTGGCGGGAAAATTGGGGCCTGCGCGGGCTGGGCTTCGCCGGTTGTTGGACCAAGGCGAGAGTGAGGTTGGGTTGATGATGATCTTGGCGGGGAGTTTGCGTTTGGCGGCTTTGGGCAAGGCGTTGCAGGAGGCGAAGTATTTGCGACTTCCTCCTCCAGGGGGGTATGGGCAACCGAGTTTGGATCCAGCAGCGGACAGTGTGCTGCCCCGAAACGCGAAAGGGGAGAAACCGAATCTATGGAGGCTAGGGAAAGTGACGGGCTTGTGTGCGCATCGTCCCGCGGCAGGAGTTCGGCGCGCGCTTCACCGCCTGCACGAACTTCAGATCGAGTTAGTGTCTGGGGCAGATCGGGTACGGGCTTTGGAGGATGGGGTGCTTCGACTCTGTCTGGATTAGGGAGGTTTGGCGGGTTAGAGTAAGTCTACTATGTTAGGGGAAGATCCTCGGGAGAACCGAATCGCCGAGTGGTTTCGTGGACTCACAATGGGAGTCCGTATTCAGATCGTTTTATTCAGCCTAGTAGGAATTGTTTTAGCTGTTGTTGGATCGATAGCGCTGATTCAGGAGGCCCCCGTACTTTTACCCACTGTAGTGCCTGACTCAAAACCCGTGCCAGGGGAAATACCCCGAGTCGCATCCACGAATGTAGTCAAGGATTGGCGAACTGCGGAAGCAATGGTGGGAAAACAGAAGGGGCCCGATGTAGCGGCAGAGGGAAAAGGGGAGGTTGAGGCGATGCGAAAGTTGGTGTCAATGGATCCCAACGATGCGGATAGTTGGGATCGGTTGGGCAAAAGCCTATTTTCCTCCGGACAACATGCGGAAGCAATTCGGGCCTTTCAGCGGGCGCTGGAGATCAAGCCTGGGGTGGCAGAAGTTTTGGCGAATCTGGGGGTCACATTAAAAACTTCCGGAGAGATGACCGAGTATGAAAAAATTGTTCAGAGTTTGGCTTTGGTCGATCCGAAGTTGGCTCGAGATCTGATGGAGTTTTCGCCGGGAAAAACCGGAACTCCAGAGTCCTCATCTACGCCCCCTCCAACCCCGTCTTCACCACCTCAATCTGACTCTGTAGGTCAAAACGAGTCGGGCGAGGTTGGGGCATTGAGAAAGCTGGTCGCGATGGATCCCAAGGATGCGGATAGTTGGGATCGGTTGGGGAAAGCTCTTTTTGTTTCCGGAAACCACAACGAGGCTGTCCGGTGTTTTGAAAAATCTTTAGAGTTGAAGCCGAACGTGGTGGAGGTGCTGGCCAATCTAGGAGTGGCGTACAAAACCCAAGGAAGAAAAGAGGCGTTTGAGGAAGTGTTGGTGAAACTGACGGCGCTGGACCCAAAGACCGGGGAGCAACTGAAGGCGTTCGTTCCCGCTCCTCTGGAAAAGCGGTAGGGCTTTTTGCCTGGTCAGACTTTCAGCAGTTCGGCTTCCTTGCTCGTGACGAGAGCTTCGATCTTTCCAGTGTACTGGTCGGTGAGCTTCTGAACTTCTTTTTCGCCGAGGCTTAGCTCGTCTTCGGTGATCTTTCCGTCCTTCTGCTCTTTTTTCAGGGCTTCAAGGCCGTGCCGGCGCTCATGGCGGAGGGCGACTCGGCCGTCCTCAGCAAGTTTTCCGATTAGTTTAATCAGGTCGCGGCGGCGCTCCTCTGAAAGTTGGGGGATCGGCAGACGGATGATTTTACCGTCTACCTGCGGGGTAATCCCGAGTTGGGATTCTTCGAGCGCTTTTCGAACAGGATCAACGGTGGTGGCATCCCATGGTTGAACGACCAACAAGCGAGGTTCAGGGGCGGTGATTCCAGCCAACTCTTTGAGTCGCATGGTGGAGCCGTAGGCTTCGACCCTGAGATTCTCGACAAGAGCGGCAGAAGCTTTGCCCGTGCGGACGCCTTGGAAATCCTCCTCCACCTTACGGAGGGTTTTTTCCATTTTCTCCTCGGTTTCGAGAAGGATGTCGTCGGAGGCCATAAAGGGGGAGTGGCCCAGCTAGAGGGTTAGCTCTTCGAGCCCTCGCCTGGTCGGTACTCTTCCTCGGCTTTTTCGAAGGCAGCTTCCATGCCGCCCAAGAAGTCCGTGGACTTAGAGGTGTCTTCCAGAACGTTGCGCTCTTTTTCGAAGGCCTCGTCTGAGTAAGCCGCTGCTTTGATCGACAGACCGATGCGACGCTCCGCTTTGTTGAGGCGAATAACGCGGGCTTCGATCTCTTGGCCGGGCTTGAGAACATCTTTGACCTTTGCAACGCGTTCTTCGGAGATTTGGGAGATGTGAACCAAGCCGTCCAACTCGCCCTCGAGTTGGATGAAAGCCCCAAAGCTGGCGACCTTGCTGACTGTGCCTTTGACCATCTGTCCGATCTTGAATCGGGTTTCGACCTGTTTCCACGGATCTTCGGCGAGTTGTTTCAAGCCGAGAGAGATACGTTGATTCGCCTTGTCGATTCCGAGGACCTGCGCTTCAACGCTGTCTCCTTTTTTGAGGAGTTCGGAAGCGTGAGCAGGCTTGCGGGTCCACGACATATCGGAGACGTGGATCATTCCGTCGATGCCTTCCTCAAGCTCCACAAAGGCGCCGTAGGCTGTGGTGTTTCGGACGATTCCCTTCACAGGGCGACCCACGGGATACCGCAGGTGGATCTCTTCCCAAGGATTGGCTTCGAGGTGACGCACGGAGAGGGAGAGTTTCTGCTCCTCTTTGCTGACGCTGATCACGATTGCGTCGATCTCTTGACCGTCCTGCAAGACATCGCTGGGTCGGTTGATCCGGCGTGTCCAAGAGAGCTCGGAGACGTGAACGAGACCTTCCACTCCGGGTTCGAGTTGGATGAAGGCGCCGTAGGGAACGAGGCTGGTGATTTTTCCGCGGACCTTGAGATTGACTGGGTATTTCTCGGCAATCTTGTCCCATGGATTTTCCGACATCTGTTTCATGCCAAGGGAAACGCGGAGGCGTTCCTTATCGATCTCGAGAACGATCACTTCAATTTCCTGGCCTGTTTGAAGCATTTCCGAGGGGTGACCTAGCCGACCCCATGTCATATCGGTGACGTGGAGGAGGCCGTCCAGACCATCCAGATCCACGAACGCGCCAAATTCGGTGAGATTTTTGACGCGGCCTTTGACTTTGGCTCCTTTGTCGAGGTGGGAGAGGAGTTTGGAGCGTTTTTCGTTGCGCTCTTCTTCGATGAGTTCGCGACGGGAGAGAACGACGTTCTTGCGGTCTTCGTTCAGCTTGACGATTCGGCATTCGAGCGTCTGGCCGAGGAATTCGCGTAGATTTTTTGGGGGGTTGATGTCGATTTGTGAAGAGGGAAGGAAGGCTTCAACTCCGACATCCACCATGAGGCCACCTTTGACAATGCCTCTGACGAGGCCTTGGACTGTTTTGCCTGCTTCGCTGAGTTTGAGGATTTTATCCCAATTTTGTTTGTGAGCCGCTTTTTGGCGGGAAAGGATAACCTGACCGTCTTCGTTTTCGAGGCGTTCGAGAAGGACTTCGATCTCTTGGCCAATGGCAAGATCGTCCGCGGAGCTGAACTCATTGAGGTCGATGGCGCCTTCGGATTTGTAGCCGATGTCGACCATGACTTCACGGGGGCGGCGCTCGATAATGCGGCCTTTGACAATCGTGCCTTCCTTAAAGTTCTGCATTGATTGGGATAAAAGAGTTTCGAAATTGGTCATATGGTTGATTTTCTTGGGTTAGAGTGGGGGCGTATGAAGAAGCCCCAATTTGAGGGCGGTCTGAGAACCGCTAGTGTTCCGTGTTAGGGGTTGGTTCTCATGTCCCCCGAAATGCTTCGGGTGGGAAGACACAAGAGGGAAAGTATACTCTTCAGGCCACGGCGGGCAAGCTTAGGATTGTCGCGCGAGCAGAATGGAGATTGGGGGAGGAGGCGGGTGATCCGTGGGTGGGGGCAAAAGCGGGCAGGTGGTTGGGAGAGAGGGGGAGTGCGATGGTGCGGGCGGGTTTACGGGCATGGAAGGCGAGTGGGGTGGAAGAGGTGAATGGAAGAGGGGTGGGAATTATTGGGGTGGGGCGGGGTGGAGAGTGGCCGGGTTGGTTGGAGGGAACTTCCGTGAGGGAAGTTGTAGAAAAGTGGAGAGACAAGTCTCCGCTCTGGTTGTTGGAGGTTTTGCCCAACCTGCCTGTAGCCCAGCTGGCGGTGGAAATTGGGGCGCGGGGGCCTGTTGAAACTTTACGAGAGAGGGATGGAGTAGAAGGGGATGTGGAGAAGAGAATTCAGCGATGGGGTAAGCGGGGTGTGAAGTGGGTGGTGTCCGTTCGTTTGACGAGCACGGGAGCCAAAGCGGAAGTGTGGGGATGGGAGGGAGAGAAATGAGAGCGTCGGACGAATTGAAAGAGTTGGTGAGACAGGCGGTGAGAGAGACGTTACGAAAAAAAGATGCTGTACTCGATGAGCACAAGCTGGGAGCAGACTTAGGAGCCGAGAGTATCGATCGGATCGATCTGACGTTTCGCTTGGAGGAGGCGCTCGGAAAAGCGTTGGAGGACAAAATTCTTTTTGCCCAACCTGATCCCACGGTCGCGGAGTTGGCGGAGCGGTTGAGGGTGATGTTGGAGGGGAAAAAGTGAGCCGGCGTGTGGTCATCACTGGGGTGGGAGCGGTGACGGGGTATGGGGTGGGGAGAAAAGTTTTTTGGGAGGGTGTGGTGGGAGGCCGATCGGCTGTGCGCGCAGTGGAATGGGAGGGGTGGGAGAAGGCGCCTGTCCAAGTGGCCGCACAGATTGTGGAGGAGGGGTCAGAGAAGAGGGATGGGTGGAGAAGTTTGCGTTGGGCGAGATTGGCTTTGCGGGAGGCGATGGAGATGAGCGGAGTAGGGCGCGGGGCGGGATTAGCCGGGGCAATCGGGTGGCCGGGGCCTGGGGAGAAGGGGGAGGGACAAGATCCGTTGGAGATTTTGGCTCAGGAAGTGAGTTTAGAGGGAGAGAGAGTAGAAAGTTTGGCGGCGTGTGCG
Source organism: Minisyncoccota bacterium (assembly GCA_030054195.1). GTDB lineage: Bacteria > Verrucomicrobiota > Verrucomicrobiia > Methylacidiphilales > Verrucolacustridaceae > Verrucolacustris > Verrucolacustris abundans. The sequence continues at coordinate 41,229 of JASGCJ010000003.1, read as the reverse complement.
GCGTCGACTCAGGCGATTGCGGAGGCGTTTTGGATGATTCGTGAAGGAGAAGTGGATGAGATGGTGGCGGGGGGAGCAGATGGAAGGGCGCATCCAGGGGGATTGTTGGGGTACGACAGGTTGGGAGCGTTGGCGCGGGGATTTCGGGAAAAGCCGGAGGAGGCTTGTCAGCCTTTCGGTTTGGGGCGATCAGGATTTGTGGTGGGGGAGGGAGCGGGATTTCTTGTGTTAGAGGAGAGAGAGAAAGCAAGGGCTCGGGGAGCCAATATTTTGGCTGAGGTGCGCGGCGCGGCGGTGGGTTGTGATGCGTGGAGGGCAACCGATCCGAGGGAGGACGCAGCCGAGGCAGTGGCGTGCGTACGGAAGTGTTTGGAGGATGGAGGAGTAGGGGTGGAGGAGGTGAATGGAGTGGTGGCTCATGGTACGGGGACTGTGGCGAATGATCGGGCAGAGGCCAAAATGTTGCGGGAGGTGTTTGGAGAGAGAGGGCCTTGGGTGACATCCCCAAAAAGCAGAATTGGGCACTTGTCGATGGCATGCGGGGCGGTGGAGTCGGTTTTGGCGGTGGAATCGATTTTGGCGGATGTGTTGCCTTCGACGCTGGGGCAGGATTGGCGGGAAGATCCGGAATGTTTGGTGCGAGTTGTGCGGGGAAGGGGAGAGTCAGGAATGCAGGTTGTGATGAAACCTTCATTTGGATTTGGCGGACAGAACGGGTGCCTGCTGTTTTCGAGGGATTGATCTTTGCGACTGGAAAAATAGTGGAAGAGAGATAAAGTAGTGAACGATGCCGACCTACGAGTACGTTTGTAAAAAGTGCAAAGCGCACTTGGACATCTTTCATTCGATGAACGATGCGCCACTCAAGATCTGTCCCAAAGACAAGTGCCCGAAAAAAGTTTGGGGAAAGGGTAAGATCGAAAAGCAGATGGGGACGGGGGCCGGCTTTTTGTTTAAGGGGAGTGGGTTTTACATCACCGACTATCGAAGTGCGGGGTACAAGAAGGCGGCGAAGGAGGCCACAAGTGGTGGAGAGAAAAGTTCGGAAAAGAAAAAATCTGGAGATGGGGGTGGAACGGCGAAGGGTGGAGAGGGGAAATCCGGGAAAAGTACGTGAGCCCGTGGTGGCTGATTTTTTGCGTAGGCCTCTTTCTTTTTTCAGAAAAGGCTCAAGGGGGGATCGAGCGGGCAGAGGGCAAAAGTTTAAAAATCTCGGTTGAGGGAAATGACCGTGCAGAGGCTTTGAAAGTGGCTCGCGCATCTGTAGCCGCGGTGGATCTTTTTGATGAATTGACCTCTTCCCGATTGCAACCCCCGTTGAAACTTCAGGGCAAATTGGTGGAGGGAACAAGGGGGGTGCGGGGGGGGCAGGGTTTGATTGAAGGGGATCCAAAGTCGGAAGATTTCGCGGCTGCGTGGGTGGTTGAGGTTATTCAGGCCCGGATTCGCGGCGTTGCGGGGCGGAGGGACGGAGCGGGGTCGATTCGGTGGGTGGCGGAGGGGTGTGTGGGTCGAACATCTTTGGAGGATGAGGAGATGTTGGGAAGGGTGGCCGAGCGGGTAAGCGGGGGTGAGGAGGCGGGTTTAAGTCGAATTCAGTCTTGGGTGGAAATGGGTTGGCTGGCAGAGGATAAGCTCACGCGTATGGTGCGGAGGTTGTTGGCGGCGAGATTATTTGCGCGAGCAACTTCGGCTCCGCACCGAGTCAAGTTTCAGGAGTGGGTGGCGGTGGGATGTCCTGGAAAGTTCTGGTCGGATAGCAAAGAGGAGGATGGGGCATGGCGCAGAAGTTTGGCAGAGCCGGATTTGCGGACGGGGGCTTTGCCACAGCCTCCAGAGGAGACACAAAAGCGCCTTCGAAAGTTGGCTCAAGAGGCAGCGAAGTCTGTAGTGCCAGGCGGGACTAAGCCGGACTCTTTATCGATGGAGCTGATTCGGCTGGAGGCGACAGCAGATCCATTCCTGCGGCCCGCAATTTTCCGGTATCGGCAAGCGGTGGAGGCGGGTTCGAGTGAGGAGCAGAAGCAGGTGCAAGAAAAGGCCTGGCAAGATGCGGATCAAGCAGTGCAACGTTGGCGAGAGATGCGAAGGAGGGCGGATCAGCTTTTGGACTGGTACGAGTTAAACGTGCCTGATGCTCGTTGGGGCCCTGCTCTACTGGATGGGGAGGAGAAACGAAAGTTATGAAGACAGAGAAGTGCGAAAATAGGTGGGCGACCGACGGGACTCGAACCCGCGACAGCCAGAATCACAATCTGGAGTTCTACCAACTGAACTACGGCCGCCATCGATGAGACAAGATAAGGTAACCCTAGACGGAGGCGTAGCCAAGCTCGGCCATAGTCGGATTTTGGGGGTTACGGGGGCGATGGCGGCGGGAAAGAGTACGGTCGGAAAGATGCTTGAGGGCAAGGGGTGGAAGGTGATTGAGGCAGATGAGATTGTGCATCGGCTCTATGAGAAGGGGGCAGACGGGTACCGAAAACTGGTTGACGCGCTGGGGGAAACGATTCTAGATTCCTCGAAGAACTTGGACCGCGGGTTGTTGGCCGCGACGATGATGCGAGATCCCTCCCTTACCGCCACCGTCAACCACCTGATCCATCCTCTTGTTCGACAAACTTGGAAATCTGAAGTTAGCGAAAGCTTGCGCCTCCAACCCCACCGTTCGGTGGCGGTGATCATCCCCCTCCTTTTGGAAGTTGGGGCTGAGGAGTCCTTCGATGGAAAAGTAGCGATCGGTTGCCGAGAATCGGTTTCCCGGCAACGGTTGGTCGAGCGGGGTCTGACGCCCGAGGCAGCAGACTTTTGGATGGGAAGGCAGTGGGCGATTGAGAAAAAAGCCCAAGCATGCGACCAAGTCATTTGGAATGAAGGAAGTTTGGAGTTGCTACGCGACCAGGTGGATTGCTTGGCCTGACCCGAGGGGGCAGGTGGGCGGTCGATGGATCAGCGGAGCAGGAAAGCAAAATTATGAACGGTGACGGACAAGATCAGGGAAACCAAGATTACGGCAGGCAACAGGGCGAATACGGCCAAAGGAACGATTATGGGCCACGTCGATTTCAGCGAAGGGGAGGTCGTGGAGGGCGTGGGTTTGGTGGGGGACGTGGATATGGCCGGGGGGATTATGACAACTATCGCCGGGGGCCAGATGGGGGGAATCAGGATGGTGCCGGAGATGCGCCGGCGGCGGAAGAGCCACGGCCGACTGGGCCTCTGTTGCGTTTAGATGACTTGCAGAAGATACCTTTTCAGGAGTTGTTGGATAAGGCGAGTGAAGTGGGGGTGGAAAATCCCGGAGGGATGCTGAAGTACGAGTTGATTTTTGAAATTCTACATCGGCACGCGATGGACAATGGTCGTGTAGCAGGCGAGGGAATCTTGGAAATATTGCCCGACCAGTACGGATTCCTGCGTCTACAGGCTAATAACTATTTGGCGACGCGAGAGGATATTTATGTGAATCCTGCTTTGATCCGTAAGTACGGGTTGCGTCGGGGAGATCGTGTGGGCGGAGAAATTCGTTCCCCCAGACAGAAGGAGCACTACTTTTCGTTAGCGACGGTGGATACGGTGAGCGGGGAAGATGTAAACAAGCGAAAGCCCCCGATTCATTTTGATAATTTAACACCTCTCTTTCCCAATCGGCGACTGATCCTGGAAAGTGAAAGTCTAAAAGATATGGCCATGAGGGCTTTTGATCTGATCTGCCCGATTGGTTTCGGTCAGCGGGGTTTGATCGTTGCGCCTCCGAGGACAGGAAAGACGGTTTTGATGCAAAAAATTGCCAATGCCATCACAGCCAATAATCCCAAGGCGCATCTGATCGTGCTTTTGATTGATGAGCGGCCTGAGGAGGTTACGGATATGGCAAGATCCGTCCAAGGCGAGGTGATTAGTTCGACCTTTGATGAGCCACCCGATCGACACGTACACATTGCGGAAATGGTGATTGAGCGGGCAAAGCGATTGGCTGAGCAGGGCACAGATGTTGTGATCCTATTGGATAGCATCACGCGTTTGGCGCGAGCCTACAACACGGTGCAGCCCCATAGCGGAAAGATTCTTTCCGGAGGTGTGGATGCTAACGCACTGCATAAACCTAAGAGATTTTTCGGTGCAGCCCGAAATTTGGAGGAGCGTGGAAGTCTGACGATTATTGCCACCGCTCTGGTTGATACGGGCAGCAAAATGGATGAGGTGATCTTTGAAGAGTTTAAGGGCACCGGAAATATGGAGATCCACCTGGATCGCGCTCTCGTGGACAAGCGCATCTATCCCGCGATAAACATTCCCAAGTCTGGGACTCGAAAAGAGGAGCTTCTGTATCACGCGGACGAGATGCCTCGGATTCATATTTTGAGAAGGGCCTTGTCTTCTTTGCCCCCGGTGGAGGCGATGGAGTTGCTCTTGGGCCGACTCAAGAAGACAAAAAACAATGTGG
>JASGCJ010000003.1:0-36682 GCA_030054195.1 Minisyncoccota bacterium | reverse complement strand
GTGGAGGCGATGGAGTTGCTCTTGGGCCGACTCAAGAAGACAAAAAACAATGTGGAATTCCTGTTGGCGATGAACCTAAAGGAGTAGGCCTCCTTTTTCTGGAAGATGAAAGTCCTGGTCACGGGCGGAGCCGGCTATATCGGTTCAGTTTGCGTCGAGGAGTTGATCGGCGCAGGCCACGGCGTGGTGGTTTGGGATAATTTAAGCGAGGGCCATCGCGCGGCTGTTCATCCGCAGGCTCATTTTCTGCAGGGAGATTTAGCGGACAGGGATCTTTTGCATCGGGCTCTCGCGGATCATAAACCCGATGCGGTAATTCATTTTGCCGGCAAGGCGCTCGTTCCCGAAAGCATGAAGGATCCCTCGCTATACTATCGGGTAAATGTTTCTGGGGGGGTCAATCTTCTGGATGCGATGGTTGCGTCTGGATGTAAAAAAATCATTTTTTCCTCCACTTGTGCAACGTATGGGCTGCCTGAAAAGGTGCCGATGGATGAGCAGACCCCGCAAAAACCGATCAATCCCTACGGGCACTCAAAATTGGTTTTTGAACAGATTTTGACTTGGTATGCGCATGTGCATGGGTTGATTCCCACGGCACTCCGATATTTCAATGCATCTGGAGCTTCGCAGGAGCGGGGAGAACATCATCGGATCGAAACGCATCTGATTCCAAATGTCCTTTTAGCTGCTTTGGGTCAACGGGAGGTGGTGGATGTGTTTGGAGAGAGCCATGCGACCCCCGATGGGACCTGCATTCGGGACTATATTCACGTCAAGGATTTGGCATCCGCACACATTCTAGCATTGGATCGGGATAAGCCTGGGTTTTTCAATGTGGGCACTGGGAATGGCTATTCTGTAAAGCAGGTGATTGAAACGGCAAAAAAAGTAACGCAGCGACCGATTCCGACCCGGGCGCAACCTGCTCGGGCGGGGGATCCTCCGGCCTTGGTGGCGGGCTCCCATAAGTTGCAGAGGGAACTAGGCTGGAAAGCAAAGCATTCGGGGCTGGAGGAGATTTTAACGAGTGCCTGGAATTGGCATCGGGCCCACCCTCAAGGGTATGCTGACTAGGAGATCTTCCGAATGAAAAAGCCTTTAACAGTTTCCGTGGAACATTTCTACACGCAACACGCGGCACGGTTGCAGTTGAAGCTCGTCGCAGGACAGGAAGGGATGGGGCGATTGATCCGGGAAGGTGCGGTGAATCGCTTGGGGATGGCGCTAACGGGATTTATTAAATATTTTGCGTTTCGCCGCGTTCAACTGATAGGCAAAAGCGAGATCAGCTACTTTCAGTCGCTGGATTCGGAAACGAGGCAGGCTCGGATTCGCGCAATTTTGGATCGGAAAATCCCATGCATTGTTTTTAGTCGGGACAATCGGCCTCCGGCGATCATTTTAAAAGAGGCGCAGAAGGCCAAGATTCCAGTTTTTATTTCCCCGATTCCAACACCCCGGTTGGTGAATCTGATCACTCTGTGTCTGGAGGAGGATTTCGCCCCCACGACCAGCGAGCACGGGAGTATGGTGGATATCATGGGGGTTGGGGTGCTGATTCGAGGGGAGAGCGGAGTGGGAAAAAGTGAGTGTGCTTTGGGGTTGGTGGAGCGGGGATATTCTCTCGTGGCGGATGACATCACGCGATTGAGGCTTCTTGAAGGTAGAGAGTTGATGGCCACCTCGGCGGAGGTGACGAGGACGTTTATGGAGGTGAGGGGTATTGGAATCATCAATGTGGCGGCGATCTTTGGGGGGCGGGCGATTCGAACGGAGAAAAGATTGGATCTGGTAGTGACGCTGGAGGAGTGGGACAAGGTGGAGGAGATCGAAAGAACAGGTTTAGATCAACAGTTCTATGAAATCTTGGGGCTGAAGATTCCCCATGTGAAACTTCCGATCCGGCCTGGGCGAGATTTAGCGGGATTGGTACAGGTGGCGGCTCTGGATCAGAAGATGAAGACGATGGGGCAATTCTCAGCGCTTGAGTTTAATGAAAAATTGATGAGCCGGCTGAAGCTGAAGGAGGGCTAAGTATGGGTAAAGGACCAGAGGAAAAAGCCTCGAAAGAGGTTGCGATCAAAAATCGGCTGGGACTGCATGCGCGTCCTGCCGCAATGTTTGTCCGGGAGGCAAACCGGCACGCGTGCGAGATTTTAGTGGAAAAGGACGGGGAGACAATTAACGGGAAGAGTATTATGGGGTTGATGATGTTGGCGGCAGGGATGGGCTCGAAAATCAGCCTGCGGGCGGCAGGGCCCGGAGCGGAGACTGCCATCCAATCGTTACTTGAATTAATAGAAAGAAAGTTCGACGAGGAGTAGGTGGAAGGGAGATAGTTTCTCCCGTGATTGCTTCCGATAAGCCCTCTTCTGTTCCCGGCACGGAGCTCCGTCTCGCCGGTATTCCTGCTTCCCCTGGGGTGGTAAGCGGCCGGTTGGCCATTTTTTCTCATGAGGAGGTTCGGGTGCGTCCTACGCCGATCGAGGAGTCCCAGATTCCGGATGAGTTGCGGAGATTAGAGGCGGCACTCCTTAAAACACGGGAGCAGATTCAGGGGATTAAGGATCACCTTGCCCGTTCGCTTGGGGAAGGGCAGACGGAGATTTTTGAGGCGCATCTTTTAGTGGCGGCCGACAGTACGATTGCTGGGGCGGTGCGGAGACAGTTGGAGCTGCGGAAAGTGTGTGTAGAGCACGTCTATCAACACGTGATTCATGCGTATGCGCAAAGCATGAAGGAGATGGAGGATCCATATCTGCGGGAGAGAGCTGCAGATATTTCAGATGTGGGACGAAGGGTAATTTATAACTTGCTCGGACGTAAGCTGGCAGACCTCTACTCCTTAGATTCTCCGAGTGTGATTTTAGCGCATGATTTGACACCGTCTGACACGGCTCTTCTAAATCGCCAGCTCGTTCTTGGTTTTACAACGGAGGTGGGGAGCACAACGTCTCACACGGCGATCATGGCGCGCTCGCTGAATATTCCAGCGGTGGTGGGCTTGCACAGTGTTTTGGCGAAGTGTGAATCTGGTTCGCCTGTTATTTTGGATGGATACGCGGGGTTGCTCATCGTCAACCCAACGGAGCAGACGCGATATGAGTACGGGCAGATTGAGAAACGGCGTTTGGCGGTCGAGCAGAGCCTGGAAGTTCTGCGGGATACGCCTGCGACTACCAAGGATGGAAGACGATTGGTGCTTTCGGCCAATGTGGAGCTTCCTGAGGATTTGCCTCTCATTGCGGAGAGTGGAGCAGAGGGGATTGGGTTATATCGCACCGAGTTTCTTTTCCTGAATCGTGTCCAGTTTCCAGGGGAGGAGGAGCAGGCAAATATTTATCAGCAGGTGGTGCAGGCGTCGCGGCCTCATTTGGCAATTATTCGAACTTTAGATTTGGGTGGAGATAAGTTGCCTTCGCATCAAGGATTCGATCCTGAGGCGAATCCATTTTTGGGGTGGCGAGCGATCCGGTACTGCTTGGAGAAGCCTGATTTATTCAAGACTCAGCTCCGGGCGATCTGCCGGTCGAATCCAGGAGGAAAGGTCAGGGTGATGTTCCCGATGATCGCGACAAAAGAGGAGCTGGTCGCGGCGTTGGCTTTGCTAGGGGAGGCGAGGGACGAACTGAAAGCGGCGGATATTCCCGCTGCGGCAGAGGTTGAAGCGGGAGCGATGATTGAGGTTCCGTCCGCGGCTTTGATTGTCGATCGACTGGCTCCCTTGGTGCAGTTTTTCAGCATCGGAACGAACGATTTGACTCAATATACGTTGGCTGCGGATCGCACGAATGAGCGAGTCGCATCGCTTTATCAGCCGACCCATCCTGCCGTGCTAACTTTGATTGATAGGGTTGTGGAGGCAGCGCATGCGAATGGGATCTGGGTGGGGGTATGTGGAGAGATGGCGGGGGACGTTGTCATGACGCCGATTTTATTGGGCTTGGGGGTGGATGAGATGAGCATGGGCTCGGTGGCCATTCCGCGGGTCAAAAAAGCGGTGCAAAGTTTGCACTATGGGGAGTGTCAAGCCTTGGCAAAGAAAGTGCTAAAAATGGATTCTGGAGAGGAGTGTCGTAAGATCCTCGTCGATATGGCGCAGCGGGTTTATCCCGAGTTGGTTGGCTAAAGACTTTGCGTTTTGGATCGGGTTGGAAGGGGCAAGGCTAACTCTTTCAAGAATAGGCGGATTGGGGTAGAAAGAGAGTTCATGAGTGAAGATTTGGCCCCCCTGTTAGCCGCACGCCGAGAAAAGTTAGAGAAGGTCCGCTTACTCGGGGTAGATCCCTATGGTGCGGCCTATTCGGGAACGGAGTCGACAGGGGAGATCCGGGGTCGATGGGAAGAGGGGCGGCGAGTGAGATTGGCGGGGCGGATTGTTTCGCATCGGGACATGGGGAAAAGCCAGTTTTTGCATCTGCAGGATCGAGCAGGACGTCTACAGATTTATGTTCAGAAACCTGCGTTAGCCGAAAAGGAGTTGGCGGTGTTTCAACTACTCGATTTGGGGGATATTGTGGGAGTTGAGGGAACACTCTTTATGACCAAGGCGGGGGAGCCCTCTGTTCGGGTCGAGAGCTTGACGCTCCTTAGCAAGTCACTGGTTCCGTTGCCTGACAAGTGGCACGGGTTGGTGGATGTGGAGACACGGCACCGACAAAGGCATCTGGATCTAATTTCAAATGAGGGATCCCGCAAGGCTTTGGATTTGCGGATTCGCTTGGTCCGGTACTTGAGAGACTTTCTGCACGCACGGGAATTTACGGAAGTGGAGACGCCCATGATGCAAACGGTGGCGGGAGGTGCGGCGGCAGAACCTTTTCAAACCAGACACAACGCGATGGGGATGGATCTTTTTTTGCGAATCGCCCCCGAACTCTATCTCAAACGGCTTTTGGTCGGAGGAATGGAGAAGGTTTTTGAGATTAACCGAAATTTCCGCAACGAAGGGATTTCACGAAAACATAATCCTGAATTCACCATGCTGGAAGCATACTGGGCCTACTCCGATTTCGAGGGTATGGCCGGCCTTGTGGAGGAGATGATTTCAGGAGCGGCTCAGGAGCTGACGGGAGGGCTTCAAGTTCAACAAAGCGATGGGTCGGTCATTGATTTCACTCGTCCTTGGCCAAGAAAGCGGTATTGGGATGCTGTCGTTGAGGTTGCAGGAGCGGATTGGTTTCAGCTTTCCCTCGAGGAGATGGAGAAAAAGGCGAAGGGTCTGGGGCTGGATTTGGAGCCGAAACTGGCAGCAGCGGAGATCACGCAAAAGGTGTTTGAGAAAAAAGTCGAAGGCCAAGCGGTTAACCCAATCTTTATTACTCATTTGCCTGCGGAGTTAGTGCCGTTGGCGAAATTAAACCGTGAGGATCCGACGGTGGTGGATGTTTTTGAGCTGCTTCTGGGGCGACAGGAGGTTTCTCCTGGGTATTCGGAGTTGAATGATCCACTTCTCCAGGCGGAGCGTTTTCGCAAGCAGGTCGGAGAGCATACGCAAAAAGTTGATGAAGACTTTTTGGAAGCCTTGCAAAGTGGAATGCCACCCGCTGGGGGAATGGGTTTGGGGGTAGATCGATTGGCGATGCTTCTGTCGGGCTCGGATTCGATCCGCGAGGTAATCTTATTTCCGTTGCTTCGCCCTCGAGAGACTTCGGCGTGAAGGAGAGCGGATTTGGGCTGGCCCGAGGGCCATTGCTCAACGCATTCCTATTTCAGGTTTTCAACACCAGCTCCTTTTACCTGATCATGGGGCTACCCATGATGCTCTACTTTAAAAAAATGGGGGCGTCGGCAACAGTTTTGGGGGTGGTTGCGGCTTTGGGGGCCTTGATGAATATCTTTCAAATACCTGCCGCACGGTTTGTAGAGCGAATCGGATATCGAAAATTTGTTCTTCGCGGTTGGATGAGCCGAAGCTTGATGATAGCCGGGGTGGCCTTGGTCGTGAGCCTTCCTTTGCGTGTAGACCAGGCAACCCGGCAAATTCTCGTCTTATTTCTTCTTTTTCTTTTCAATATTGCCAGGGGAATCTCGCTAAGTGGGTATCTGCCTTGGATCAGTGCCATTGTGCCCGAATCGGTCCGAGGCCGTTTTCTAACCATGGATCAAGCGGCCTCGCAGGCAGCACTTCTTCTCACGGTCGCTCTCAGCGCGGTTTATCTGCAGGCAGTAGACTCACCCGCTGCATTTGGCGCTCTCTTTGCCGTGAGTCTTGTTTTGGCGGGACTGTCTTTGTTTTACCTAAAAAAGATTCCTGACGCACCTATTTCTCCAGCGGCACGGGAGGGGGGAGAGGAGGTTCCTTGGAAAGCGATGATCCAGCACGGGCCTTTCCTCAGGCTGGTGATCTTTCATGCGATCATGATGTTGGCTTTGTCGGGGGGTGGATTGATCTTTATTCCCTTCGCGAGGGATCAGTTGGGAATTTCCGACTCGAAGTTTATGATTCTGCATCTGATCTGGGGTGCGGTTTTTGTGCTCACCTCGTTAGCGACGGGAAAAATGTTGGATCGGGTCGGAAGCCGTCCTGTGCTTGGTCTGGCGGCTTTTATCTTTGGAATTCACTGGTTGGGATGGGGGGCGGTGGCGGCTCATCTTGTGCCTTTTCAGTGGGGACCGATCTTATTTCAACAGGCCACGGCGGGGATTGGGCTGGCGCTTTACAATAGCGCTCATATGAGACTTTTGATGGCGACGGTACCTGCGATGGGGCGCAGTCATTTTTTTGCCCTCTTTAGTGTGGCTGCCAGTTTGGTGGCGGGGTTAGCTCCGCTGGGCTGGGGATTGTTGACGGATGCCCTGCAGACGGTGAAATTTGGGACAGTTTTCCAAGTGAACCAATTCGTGATTCTCTACGTGACGATCACTCTCATTCTGATCCCTGCCATGGTAGCGTTGCGAAGAATTCATGAGGAAAGGGCGAGCACCACAGAGGAGCTTTTGAGGGAGCTTGTTTTGGAGAGCCCGTGGCGCTCGATCACCCGCTGGTGGAACCGAAGGCCCTTCGCATGAAGAGGTTTTTAGCTCAAACCAGTCCTCCTTTGGTGGCGGGATTGATCCGTGCTTTGGCGTGGACGATTCGTTTTCGTGTTGAGGATCCGGATCGAATTCTTCAGCAGGAGGAGAGAGACCCGCGAATCTTTGTGTTTTGGCATAATCGGATTCTCCTGATGTCGTATATTTACGAGCGTTTCTGTGCACGTCGGAAGTGTTTGGTCCTGATCAGTCGGAGTCGCGATGGAGAGTTTATTTCCCAAGTCGCGCGGCGATTTGGGCTTGAGACGGCACGAGGATCCACTTCGAAGGGTGGGGTGGGGGCGATGTTGGAGATGGTGCGAGAGTTAGGACAAAAAAATGCACGGGATATTGTCATTACGCCGGATGGCCCGAGGGGGCCGCGTGGAAAAGTGCAGGATGGGGTGTTAGCCGTGGCTGCGGCGAGCGGAGTTTCGATTATTCCCGCAACCGTTCACTACAGTTGGAAGTGGGAACTGCCCTCGTGGGATCGATTCCAAATTCCTTTACCCGGATCGATCTGTCGTCTGGTGATTGGCCCAAATATACTTCCGCCTCCATCCCCTGACCCCAATACGTTTGAAGAAGCACGGCGCCAGTTGGAGGAAGCTCTAGGAGATTAAGGGGAGGGAAGCTTACTCTTTTCCACGTGCGCATTAGGCACGGGAGGGAGTTTCACGCGGATGAGTGAGGAGATGGTGCCTGCAGTCGTTAATGCAACGAGCCATGCGAGAAGAGAGAGAAAGTGGGGAACACGAAATGTCCACTTGGTCAGGGGAATCACAACAAACATCAGGCTGAGAACGAGGCCGAGGGAAAGGAGAGCGGTTCGGGCGGGCCAAGGGGGTTGATGGATGCGCTGCCCTACCCAATTGGAGAAGGTATCGATATGGGCCAAGGTTGAGGCAGGGATGGAGGGGATAAGATAGAGTTCGACTGCGGCTGGGCCTGCGGCAAGGAGTAGGAGGCCTAGAGTGGCCCCTACTGTCAGAAGTCCAGGGCGGGCGTTTTCCGATCCAAAAAAACGGAGAAGAAGTCCAAGTACGACGAGGAGGGAAATGGAGCCTGCGCCGATTTCGAGCCAGAAGCGTGCGGCATCTGGATGTCCTGGGATGAACTCGCGAAATAGGTTTAGCGCGACTGAGGCCAAGGAGAGGAGTCCGTGCACAAGAGATACAATTCGATCGTCGAGGCGGGGTGTCAATCCTGCCGAACGATCCAAAGGGTGGAGGGCATTCGCTCGGGGGGAATATCTTCAGGGCGATGACCGGGTAGGATCTGTGCGGGAAAAGCTTCGCGTTGGAGAATCTCTCGAACCATAGAGTGAAGATTCGTTGGAGTGGTTTCGGCTTGATTGATGGAGAGGAGGAGGGAGCCACGTGCTGTGAGAAGGGGTAAGCAGGCAAGAAGAAGAGGTTCGAGCTCGCGGTGGATTCGAAAAGCGCGTCCTCGTCCCCCGTGAGAAAAGGTGGGGGGATCGAGGATGATGGCATCAAAGGTCTCGCCCCGCCGGGCTAATCGGGGAAGAACACGGCGAACATCTTCTGTCCAGAAGCGGTGGGTAGATCCGCCGAGGTGGTTGAGTTGGTAGTTTGCTTTTCCGCGAGCGAGGGAGCGAGAGGAGGAGTCGATATTCAGAGTTTCGGCTCCGACGGAAGCGGCGAGGACACCGAAAGCGCAGGTGTGAGCAAAGAGGTTCAAAAGGCGGGCAGGGCGAAGGGATTTAAGGTGAAGACGGTTTTCCCGTTGATCCGGGAAAAGGCCAGGGGAGATATTTGGGGAAAGATCGATCGCATAGTGTAAGCCAAGTTCGTTGACTTCCTGTTGAAAGGTTTCGCCAAGTAAAAATGTGGCAGTGGGATTCAAATCCTCCTGAAAGAGGATTGTGGTTGGTTGCCATGAGAGAGAAGGGGGAGGTGAGGGGGGAGGCGTGACGAGGGGTGCAGAGCTGATCCAGCGAAGGGCGCTGCCCCATCGTTCTGCACGGATGCCGGCGCCGTAAGCGGCAAGAAAAGCGGTCGTGTTTGAGGCAAGAATCTGTTCCCAAACTTTCGCAGAAAGCCACTGAAGGTCTTGGGCGGGAGATTTGCCTAGAGGGTTGGGCATGGTTAATTTCTAGTTATGGAGTGCACCTTCTGTCCGGGCAACCAAGCGACATGCCATTTGAGCAAGCTGGTGAATGCGAAGTCGATCGACGTACACGTGTGTGAGAAGTGCATTCCCCAGTTGGCGCAAAAAGATCTGGTGGATTTCGACATATGGGGAGCTGTTTCAAAGTTAGCATCCAGCAAGGGAAAAGAGGATCCTGCGGCTGCGGTGGAAAATGAGATTAAGGAGATTTCAGCCAAATCGCTTCTTATTCCTACTCCGACCCCTACGGCTTCTAACAAGTGTCCGAGTTGTGGTTTCACTTCTGAGGATGTTCGAAAAACGGGACGATTGGGTTGTGGGGATTGCTATGGGATATTTTCGTCCCTGTTACAGGATGTTTTGAATGATTGTCAGAAAGGGACGCGTCATGCAGGCAAAGTGCCCAAGAGCTTGCGAAAGCCGAGCAAGAAGCGTCTGCAAGAGGACCTGAGCACGGCGGTGGGGAAAGAGCAGTTTGAGGAGGCGGCCCGGATTCGGGATGAGTTAGGAAAAATTGGGGAGGAAGGGTAGAAAACTAAGGTTCTTGGATTGTGCCAATGGCACGAAAGCGAGCGTGGCGGGTTTCAATGAGACGGGATTGGGGGAGTTGATTTAGCTCCGCAAGGTGGTGGCGAATCCTGTCCATTGTGCTTGAGATAGTGGTTTTCCAATCTCGGTGTGCGCCTCCTATCGGCTCAGGAATCACTTCATCCACGAGGCCAAGATGGAGCAGGTCTTTTGAAGAGATGCGAAGAGCTTCCGCAGCTTGGGGAGCGAAAGCTCGATCTTTCCAGAGAATACTAGCGCAGCCCTCAGGGGAGATTACGGAGTAGTAGGCATTTTCGAGGATCAGGACTCGGTTGGCGACGCCGATTCCAAGAGCGCCCCCGCTTCCGCCTTCCCCGATGACCACGGCGATGATGGGAACGCGGAAGTTAAACATTTCGCGGATGTTCACCGCAATGGCTTCAGCGACGTGCCGTTCCTCGCTGGCTACGCCAGGAAATGCACCAGGAGTATCGATGAAGGTGATGATGGGAAGACGGAATCGATCTGCCAAACGCATCAGGCGAAGGGCTTTTCGATATCCTTCGGGATGGGCACATCCGAAATTGCGGAGGAGATTTTCTTTTGTATCCCTACCTTTTTGGTGGCCGAGGAAGACAACGCGTTGCCCGTCCAAGGTGGCCAACCCGCCGATCAACGCGCGATCTTCGCCAAAGGCGCGGTCGCCTCCGAGTTCGAAGAGCTCGGTGGCGCCATGGCGCAGGTAGTCGAGTAGGTAAGGGCGTTGAGGGTGGCGAACGATTTGAATGCGCTGCCAAGGGGTTAGGTTGCCATAGACTTCTCGACGCGCGTCTGCCCATTTTTTCTGGAGAGAGGTGATTTCGGCTTCGGCACCGAGTTTTTGTTTGCCCGAAAGTTTGCGAAGTTCCTCGATCCGTTTTTCCAGATCCGCAAGAGGCTTTTCGAACTCAAGTGGGGCGATGGGCTTGGCTTCGGCCATAGGTATAGAAGATTAAACGATGCATCGGAAGGGGGCAACGCTTGGGGAGAGGAAAAAAGTTGGCGGTGGGCAGAGAAAGGAGCGCAAGATAGGTGTATGAACCGCGGGGTAGCAGGGATTTTGGGATATTTCGGGCTGTGGTGGCTCACGACTTCGGTTTTGGCGTGGCCTGTGGCGCGAGCTGTGGAAGCGGTCGCACCAGGGGTATTCCCTTTTTCGAGGATTTTCGGCCGGGTGGAGTTGGGGGTGGCGCTGGTCTTTGCCGTGGGATTGATGAGGTGGTGGGGTGAGAATCCGAGGAAGTGGCTGGATGTGGGTAGGTGGAGGACAGAGTTGGGTCGTTTGGGAATGTGGGCGTGTGTTGGGTTTATCATGGTGGGTGTGGTGGTAGCGGTACAGTGGGTGTTAGGGGTGAGGAGTTGGGGGGGGTGGCCTGGGGTGGAAGTTTGGGCAGGAGCGGTCGGCACGGGGTTGGGAGTGGGAATTTTGGAGGAGTTTTTTTTCCGTGGGGTATTGGGGTTGGCATGGTGGAGAGCTGTGGGAGAACGGGGGGTGGGGGTGGCGATTTTTGTGGGGGCGATAATTTTTGCAGCGGCGCATTTTATTCGGCCTGGGCCTGGGCAGGGTGGGGAGATGGGCTGGGCGGAGGGGTTTTTGGCGTGGGGGAGGTTGGAGCTGTGGTCGGGAAGTTCGCATCTTTGGAAATTGGCAGGGCTTGTTTTGATGGGGTTGATTTTGGCTCGAGTGGTTTTGAATGAGAAAACGTTAGCGGGGGCAATCGGATTGCATGCGGGTTGGGTGGCGGGTCTGCGTTGGGCGGAGAGTGGGTGGCCTGTAGTGCCTGCGGCGGTAGCGGGATGGTGGGGACCTTCCTTGGCCGAGGGGCCGCTGCCTTTTCTACTTCTTCTCGTTGTAGCATTTTGGCTTTGGGGGCGGCCCATTCGTGCGCGTTTGGCTTGAAGCTTTTCGAGGTTTGATATTTCCCGTAGGGCGACCCCCTCGGCCATGGGTGCAATTAAAGGAGCCATTTTGTTCGAGGTGTGCGGAGCCTTACGCGCGGCATGCGCCCGGAGAGTTTCTTTGTAGCAATTGTGAGGGGCGACGATGGGCTTTGGCTCGTGTACGGGCGGCGTATCGTGCGGTGGGTACAGTTCGGGAGGTGGTGCTTCGATTTAAATATCAGCGGGAGTATTTCCTTCGGCCGTGGTTGGGCCGATGGATGAGGGATGGATTCCGGCGATACTATGCAGAAGAGAGGTGGGATGCTCTGATTCCTGTGCCGATTCATCCCGAGCGCCGTAAAGAGCGAGGATTTAATCAGAGCTCGGAAATCGCGAGCTGGCTAGGAGCCAAGGTGGGGGTGAAGGTGGAGGAGGGGTTGGTTCGGGTTAAGGCCACACCTCCGCAGGCACGATTGCGTAGGGCGGAACGGTTGCGGAATTTGAGGGGGGCATTGGCCCTTGCTCCTGGGTTTGACCCCCGGGGACGGCGATTGCTACTCTGTGATGACGTGTTCACAACAGGAGCTACTGCGGACGCATGTGCGCGGGTCCTGAAGCAAGCAGGAGCCGAGGAGGTTGCGGCTCTGGCCGTGGCCCGAGGATAAACCACAATTTATGGCGGTATTTGAGCGCAGGAAATATGAGCCTAGGAAAGAGGCAAAACCTCGCTCTCGGGGTGTGCCCAGAGGGCTATGGACGAAGTGTCCGAGTTGTGGGGAGGTAGTATACAATCAGGTCCTTAAAAAAAATCATCAGATTTGCCCCAAGTGCGAGCATCACTTTCCTTATGGAGCTAGGGAGCGTCTGATTATGGTGTGTGACGGTGGAAAGTTTCACGAACACGATGCGAAGATGGAGGCGGTGGATGTCTTGCAGTTCAAAGGTGTCGCGAGTTACGCGAGCAAGCTGAAGGCGAACCGAAAGAAAACCGGAATGCCTGATGCCCTGATTAGTGGAGTAGGGAAAATCGGTGGGCGAGAGGTTTCATTGGGAGCGATGGAGTTTGCTTTCTTGGGCGGAAGTATGGGAGTGGTGGTGGGGGAAAAGGTAACGAGAACGATTGAGAGGGGATTGGAAAAGAAAATGCCTGTGATCATTTTTTCTGCCTCAGGGGGTGCGAGGATGTATGAGGGGATGTTCAGTCTGATGCAGATGGCGAAGACGAGCGGGGCGTTGGCAAAGTTGGCGGCGGCGGGTTTGCCGTTTATTTCAGTTCTCACCAACCCCACGATGGCAGGAGTGATGGCGAGTTTTGCTTCTTTGGGTGACATCATTGTGGCGGAGCCGAAGGCGATGATTGGATTTGCTGGAGCCCGTGTGATTCGGGAGACGACCCAGCAGGAGCTTCCGAAGGAGTTCCAAACATCAGAATTTCTGCATGAGCGCGGGTTAATCGATATGATTGTTTCACGCTCCGAGATGAAGGGGGCCTTGGCGCGTCTCCTCCACTACCTCTGAAGCAGCCCGACTCCGTAGCTCGACTGGAGCAGGTGTGTGCAGCAGGCATACAACCTGGCTTGGGTCGCACCAAAAAGTTACTTGCCCAGGTCGGGCATCCAGAGAAGGGGCTCAATTTCATTCATTTGGCTGGGACAAATGGGAAAGGATCCACGGCTGCTGCGATCGACTCGATTCTACGGGCCGCAGGATTTTTCTCTGGGCTCTACACATCCCCGCACTTGGTCGATTTTCGCGAGCGATTTCGGTGTGGAGGTAGAAAAGTGGAAAAAAGTGTACTCCAAAAGCATCTGGAAGTATTGATTCGAAAGATTCGGCAATGGCCAGCAGCAGGTAGGCCAACTTTCTTTGAGGCGACAACCGTTTTGGCTTTGCTGATTTTTCGCGAAGCTAAAGTGGATTTTGTGGTTTGGGAAACGGGTCTGGGAGGACGTCTTGACGCGACCAATGTGATCGTGCCTGAGTGCTGTGTGTTGACCTCGCTGGGGCGGGATCATGAATCGGTATTGGGAGTGGGTTGGAAAAATATCGGAATGGAGAAAGCGGGGATTTTAAAGCGGGAAGTGCCTGTATTTTCAGCTCCATGGCCGAAAGAGGCGCAAAAGATCTTGGCCTCTCGAGCGAGGAGGTTGAGGTGTCCATGGAGGGTGGTGAAGCCGTTGGTTCAGGGAAAGGATCGACTGCCTTTAGAGGGAGGTCACCAAAGGCAAAACATGGCGCTTGCGATTGCCGTTGGAAGGTATTTGGGGTTTCCGGATTCGATTTTAGCGAGGGGATTGGAGCGAACTGTTTGGCCGGGAAGATTTATGCGGCTGAAGGGGCGCAGTCGGCGAGTGTTGGATGGAGCGCACAATTTGGAAGGAGTACGCGCGGCCCTGCAGACTTGGCATGAGCTGTTTCTTGGGATGCCGGGGCGGGTAATTTTTGGGTGTTTGGAAGATAAGCCAGCCAATGAAATCTTGGCGCAACTTCGAAAGACAGGCGCGGAATTGTGGGGGGTAGAGTTGCAGAGCAAACGAGGGTCGAGTCCGTTAGAGTGGGAAGTCCATCCTGATCGTTTATGGCGTACTGTTGCGCAGGCGGTGATGGAGGATGAGCGAAATCCAACCCGAGGAGGAACGCTCCTGTTGGGCTCTTTGGTGCTTGTGGGTGAGGTGCTACGGGAGGTGGGAGAGGATTTGGAGTGATTCGCGTGCTATTTTTCGATGCGGGGGGAACCCTGCTTCACCCTGCGGAGCCTGTCGGAAAAACCTATGCGCGAATTGCGGCCTCCCATGGATGGAGAGGCGATGAGGAGGAGTTTGAAAAAGGATTTCGGATGGCTTGGAAAAAAAGACGAGAAGAGGGAGCCGGTGCCGATGGAACTTTAGGGAAGGAGGGATGGAAACGAATTGTTTACGAAAGTGTGCAGATTGCCCAAATGCCCTTGGATTTTTCTTTTTCCGAATATTTTGAGGAGGTGTATGAGGCCTTTGCCCGGCCGCAAGCGTGGCGGGATTTTCCTGAGACGGGCGAAGTGATTGAAGCGGTTCGGAGGAAGGGAGTCCGAGTCGGGCTGTTGTCCAACTGGGATCCGCGTTTACGCACTGTTTTGTCGGGCTTTTCTTGGGCCAAGGAGCTGGATCCTATTTTAATTTCAGAGGAGTGGGGAGTGGAGAAGCCTGGTGCTGGATTTTTCCGAAAGGCGGAGGAGGTGGTGGGAATTCGTTCGCATGAGTGTGCCTTGATCGGGGACGACCCGAAAAGTGATCGCGCGGGTGCGGAAGGAGCGGGGTGGTTCTGTTCTTTGGTCGATAGGCCCAAAAGGGGTCTTTGGGAGGCATTAGAGGATCTGAGAGTTTAATTTTTGGGTTCTTATAGGGGTGGAGGGATTTTGACAGAAGGGCAAGAAGGGCGCATTTTCTACTGAGTAAACATTTGCCCTGCAAATGCCCAAACCATGAGCACACAAATTACGTCTATGATTCAATCCTCGATTGGAAGGAAGTGGATTGTGGCCATCACAGGGATTTTGATGATCGGTTTTATCTTCGTTCACATGACGGGAAATCTGCAAATGTTTGCGGGAACGCCGGATAAAATCAATTTGTACGCCCACCTTTTGCACTCCTATCCGCTGGTGCTTTGGGGTTTTCGTTTGGGCTTAATCGCGGTGACAGGCCTCCACATCTGGGGAACACTCTCCTTGGCACGGGAAAATCGAAGGGCAAAGCCTGTCGACTATGCGGTCGCGGGAAGAAAATCGCGACTGAAGGTGACATGGACGAGCGTGACGATGGTGATTAGCGGGACAGTGATTTTAGGTTTTGTGGTGTTCCATCTCCTCCATTTTACCGCCCAAGTGGTGGACAAATCGTATGCGAGTATGGAAACGGCCGTAGGTGGTGTGGCGATGCACGATGTGTATCGGATGGTGATCAAAGGTTTTTCAAATCCTTGGATCAGCGGTTTCTATCTGATTGCGATGGCCCTGCTTTTTTCCCATTTGAAGCATGGAGCAGCGAGTGTTTTTCAGACGTTTGGGTTACGAGACAGGCAGTTGGTTCAGGTCATTCAGGCGGGGGCATGGATTTTGGCCTTGGCGCTTTTTGTAGGGTTTAGCTCCATTCCTGTCGGGGTGATGCTGGGTTGGATACGGCCATGAAGCTGGATCCGAGAATTCCTGGGGGTCCGTTAGCCGACAAGTGGACAAGGTTTAAGGCGAATGCGCGTTTGGTGAATCCCTCCAACAAGAGGAAGTACGAAGTGATTGTGGTGGGGACGGGTCTGGCAGGGGCCTCTGCTGCCGCAAGTTTGGCGGAGCTGGGGTATCGGGTAAAATCCTTCTGTTTCCAGGATAGCCCGCGTAGGGCGCACTCGATTGCGGCCCAAGGTGGAATTAATGCGGCCAAGAATTATCAAAATGACGGTGATTCGGTGCACAGGTTGTTTCACGACACGATCAAGGGAGGAGATTTTCGTTCTCGGGAGGCGAATGTACATCGGTTGGCAGAGGTAAGCGTCAACATCATCGACCAGTGCGTGGCACAAGGGGTGCCTTTTGCGCGGGAGTATGGGGGAATGTTGGCGAACCGGTCGTTCGGCGGGGCGCAAGTATCGCGAACTTTCTATGCGCGGGGAGCGACGGGGCAGCAGCTCCTTTTGGGGGCTTACTCGGCGTTGAGTCGGCAGATTGGATTGGGGCGAGTCAGGATGTTTCCGCGGCATGAGATGTTGGATCTTGTGGTGGATGAGGGAAGAGCTCAGGGCATCATCACGCGAAATCTTGTAACGGGAGAGCTGAAGGCACATGAGGCCGATGCGGTGCTTCTGTGCACGGGCGGGTACGGGAATGCCTACTATCTCTCGACCTACGCACGGGGTTCGAACGTAACCGCGACGTGGCGGGCGCATCGGCGTGGGGCTCTTTTTTCGAATCCCTGTTTTACGCAGATTCATCCGACCTGCATTCCTGTGTCTGGAGATTATCAGTCGAAATTGACCTTAATGTCGGAGTCGCTCCGGAATGATGGGCGTTGCTGGGTTCCTAAAGTTTCGGGCGATAAGCGATCGGCGTCTCAGATTCCCGAAGGGGAGAGGGACTACTTTTTGGAGAGGTTGTATCCGAGTTATGGAAATTTGGCACCACGGGATATTGCGTCCCGGGCAGCGAAGCGGGTATGCGACGAAGGTCGGGGGGTGGGGCCTTCAGGATTGGGGGTGTATCTTGATTTCGCAGAAGCGATCGAGCGATTGGGGGAGAGCACGGTGCGTGAACGGTATGCGAATCTTTTCTCGATGTATCACGAGATAACGGGAGAGAGTGCGTATGAGTCCCCGATGAGAATTTTTCCAGCAGTGCACTACACGATGGGTGGGTTGTGGGTGGATTATCATTTGATGAGCAACATTCCCGGGTTGTTTGTGTTGGGGGAGGCGAATTTTTCCGATCACGGAGCCAACCGGCTAGGAGCAAGTGCGTTGATGCAAGGTCTCGCGGATGGATATTTTGTTTTGCCGTATACGATTGGGGATTATCTCTCCCAAAAGAAACCAGGGGGCGCAAAGAGTGGTCGGCAAGCAGAGGCTTTCTGGGAAGCGACGGAGTCGGTTCAAGCTCGGACAAAAAAACTGCTTAGCGTGAAGGGAAGCAGGCCTGTGAGTGATTTTCATCGAAGGCTTGGAAAAATTCTTTGGGATCAGTGTGGAATGAGCCGAACCAAGCAGGGATTGCAGAAGGGAATCGATGCGGTGCGTGAGTTGAGGAAAGAGTTCTGGGAAAATGTGAATGTTCCTGGATCGGGAGAGGATTTGAATCAGTCGCTGGAGAAGGCGGGGCGGGTATCGGATTTTCTGGAGTTGGGCGAGTTGATGTGTCGGGACGCATTGGAGCGGGACGAGTCGTGTGGTTGTCATTTTCGGGAGGAGCACCAGACTTCGGATGGAGAGTGTGAGCGTAAGGACAAGGAGTTTTCGCATGTTTCAGCGTGGGAGTATCAGGGTGAGGGCAAGGCGGAGGTGAGACATGCCGAGCCTTTGTCCTTTGAGGAAGTGCAGTTGGCCACGAGGAGTTACAAATGAAGCTGAACCTTAGAATTTGGAGACAAAAGTCCAAGGACAGTGAGGGCCAGTTTGAGACGTATGAGGCGGATGGTTTGACGCCGGACATGTCGTTTTTAGAGATGCTAGATGTGGTGAATGATCGGTTGACGAAAGAGGGTAAGGAGCCAGTTGCATTTGAGCACGATTGTCGTGAGGGGATTTGTGGTTCGTGTGCTATGGCGATCAACGGAGAACCGCACGGACCGAATCAGGGTGCGACCACGTGCCAGGTTTATTTGCGGTCGTTTCAGGATGGGGAGACCTTGACGGTGGAGCCGTGGCGGGCACGGGCGTTTCCTGTGATCAAAGACTTGGTGGCAGATCGGTCGGGATTCGATTCGATTATTCAGGCAGGGGGATTCGTATCGGTGAATACGGGTCAGGCTCCGGATGCGAACGCGATTCCAATCGGCAAGGAAGTGGCCGAGCAGGCTTTCGATGCGGCACACTGTATTGGGTGCGGGGCTTGTGTAGCGGCGTGTCGGAATGGGTCGGCGATGCTGTTTGTGGCGGCGAAGGTTTCGCATTTGGGTCTTTTGCCACAAGGTCAACCCGAGCGGGCGGAGCGGGTGCGTAAAATGGTTGCGGCGATGGATGCGGCCGGTTTTGGAAACTGTTCGAATCAGTATGCGTGTGAGGCGGTTTGTCCGAAGGAAATCTCGGCAGACTGGATTGGGCGAATGAATCGGGACTATGCGGTTTCGGCGGCTAAAAAGGTCTAAAGGGCAGGGTTATCTAGGCAGAAGATTAAATTCAGCCGGAAAACTCAAGCCAATCTGTTGTTCCAAAGATTCTTGCTGTGCTTTCCAATAGGAGAGCTGGGGGTTGGAAGAGTTGTCTGCGGGAGTTGGTAGGCGAGAGGTGTAAGGATGATCCATTTGCCCAAGAAGAGAGCCATCGGAGTTCCAGCCCTTCCATTGGGTTTTTCCGGTGGCGGCCTCGAAGCGGGCGGTGGAGAGGGGTTTCCCATCGGGATACTGGAGAAGGAGAAAGCTGACTTTCCCTTCCTTGCCTGAAATAGGGCCAAACTGGCCCAATTCTTTTCCGTCCGGATACAGCAAACGTCCACCTGTCAGGAGATCTGCTTGGTAGTCACATACGGCAAACGGTTGGCCTGTGGGGTAGTGAAGAGTGATCGGGCCTTGAAGTTTTCCGTCTAGAAACTCTCCCGATGTTGCGAGGGTTCCATCGGGATTGAAGCTTTCATATCGGCCATTTTTCTTTCCAGCAAGGTAGGGAGTGAGGCTGCGGGGTTTGCCGTCCGAGTAAAATTCGCGTACCTGTCCGTCCAGACGATCGCTTTGCCAGTTCTCCTCAGTCAGAAGTGTGCCCCTCTCATCCCACTGACGCGCGACTCCTTCTTTCTTTCCAAATCGATAGAAGGTCTCCGACTTTTTCATTCCAGATGGGAAGTTTTCAATGCTGGGGCCGTCCAACTGACCGTCCCTCCAGTTTGCCGTGTAACGGGGAAGACCATCGGGCCACCAACCGGTGGCAGGGCCGTTGAGCTTATCGGCTGAGTAGAAAAGATTATCGGAAACGGAGCCGTCGGGATGAAAGAGAGTGGAGGGGCCTTGGCGTTTCCCTTGAAGGAGGGTATTGGAGGCGCGAGTTTTTCCATCGTCTCCGAAAAGGACCTGAGGGCCTGTCATTTGGCCAGCTAGCATTCGGGTTTCGGCCTTAAGCTTTCCATCTGCTGAGTAGAAGAGCCAGTCGCCTTCGGGCAGTCCTTTCCGAATCGGACCCTCGGCTGTTCTCTTTCCTTTTTCATCAAGGTCGATGCGTCGACCATCCCGCTGGTCCGACTGGCAGAATTCGCGACGATAGATGGATTCGTCTGAGCGGTAGAAGAGAAGTTCGATCTCACTGGGTTTGGATTTGCGTGCACTCAGCACAATTTGGCCTTGAAGATTGCGATAGGGGCCTGTTTTTAGAATCTGAGAGGGGATGAGGGAGGCTTCGTCATAATTCCAGATCGGATCTCCCGCAGGCTGTTTGGGTGGATTGGGAAATTGGTTGGATTGATCTACCGAACGCCGAATGGCTTCTGCTGTTTGCAGGCCTTGAAGGATGGCATTGATGATAAGACCCACTTCGGCTTGGGCAAGGGCACGGCTGTGAAAGGGGAGAAGGAGGAGAGTGATGAGGAGGCAAGCGCGCATCGAAAAGAGCTTGGGTCTTTGATTGGGTTTGAAGGAGATTTTCATGACCTCACGGATAAACTAAACCTTATCCTAAACTTGTAACAGCAGAGTGTGGTAAGATCAGGGAATGTCTTCAGCGATCTACAGGTGGGCTGAGTTTATCAAGTTTGAGCACACCGTGTTTGCGATGCCGTTTGGATTGGCGGCGATGTTTCTGGCTGCGCGAGGAGTTCCATCGGTAAGAGTGGTGGGGGGAGTGGTGGTTTGCCTGGTCGGAGCGAGAACGGCAGCGATGGCGTTCAACCGATTAGCAGACTGGTCGATTGATCAAAAGAATTCGCGGACGGCGGTGCGGTCGACCCTTGTTTCCAAAACGACCGCGTATGCGACGATGGTGGGAGGCGTGTTGGCTTTGGTGGGTGGAGCGTGGATTTTGAATCCGCTTTGCCTGATGTTGAGCCCGGTCGCGGTGGGGATTGTCTTTTTTTATTCCCTGACAAAGAGATTCACGTGGGGGTCGCATGGGTTTCTGGGGTTGGCATTGGGGACGGCTCCTGTGGGGGCGTGGCTGGCGGTGAGGGGTCAGTTTGATTCGTGGGTGCCGATCGTGTTGGGGACGGCGGTGGGGTTGTGGGTGGCGGGATTCGATCTGATCTATGCGTTGCAGGATCGGGAGTTCGACCGGGAGCATGAGTTGAAGAGTTTTCCCGCCCGGTTTGGAGAAACCGCAGCATTGAAGATGGCGACAGGGTTGCATGGGCTAGCGGTGCTGGGCTTGGGAGTAGCGGGTTGGATGGCGGGTTTTGGGTGGCGTTATGGGGTAGTGTGTGGGCTGATGGTGGCAGTTTTAGGAATGGAAACCTTTTGGGCCCAAAAGAGAGAGACAAGGGGCAGGGCATTTTTTCAAGCGAATGCGGCGGTGAGTCTGCTCGTCTTGTTTGGATTCCTATGGGAGATTTTCTGGAAATGAGCATGTGGGAAAAAATTGAAGAGAAGGTGGAGGCGGGGAAACGGCTTTCGTTTGAGGAGGGAGTTTATCTGTTTCGGGATGGGGATTTTCACCAGCTGGGACAGTTGGCCGACCGAGTGCGGGAGAGGAAGGTGGGTAAACGGGCTAGTTATGTCCTGAACAGGTATCTGAACTATTCGAATGTTTGTATTTTGAGCTGTCAGTTCTGTGCCTTTGCCAGGAGGAAGCGCGAGCCGGGGACATTTGAGCTTTCGGTTGAGGAGATGGTGTGCGAGGCAAGCAAGGCGGTCGCTGCAGGGGCGACGGAAATTCATATTGTGGGTGGGTTACATCCCAGTTTGCCCTACTCGTTCTACTTGGAGATGTTGAAGGCGTTAGCGGGGATTCAGCCCAAGCCGATGCTCAAGATTTTTACGGCAATTGAGATTCGCCATTTGGCTGAGCGAGTTGCCAAGAAGTCGATTCGAGAGGTATTGATGGATTTACGGGATGCGGGTTTGGATTCGTTAACGGGCGGAGGGGCAGAGATTTTTGCTCCTGAAGTGAGAGAGCGAATTTGCAAGGGAAAGGAGTCGGCAGAGGAGTGGTTGGAGGTGCATCGGATCTGGCACGAGATGGGCGGCAGGAGCACGGCCACGATGTTGTATGGGCATGTGGAGACAGCGGAGCAGAGAGTGGATCATTTGGAAAAGTTGAGAGGGTTGCAGGATGAGACGGGTGGGTTTACCGGCTTTATTCCATTTGCGTTCGAGCCATCGCAGACGCGATTGGCGGAGTTAGGAAAGATTCGGAGAGCGAGTGCTCTGGAGGAGTTAAGGGTCATTGCGGCGAGTCGGTTGATTCTGGATAACTTTGATCATGTGACGGCGTACTGGATCAGCACGGGACTGCCTTTAGCTCAGATCGCGTTGAGTTATGGGGCGGATGATTTGCATGGGACGATTGGGGAAGAGAAAATCTTTCATATGGCGGGAGCGCAAACGCCGGTGGGGCAGACTCGTGGAAATCTGGAGAGTGCGATTCGGGAAGCGGGGAGGGAGCCGGTGCAGAGGAATACGTTCTACGAGATAGTTTGAAGAAGCGAAGCCTAAAATAGGGTTTGCGAATTTCGAGTGGCAGGCGTATTATTATAACAATGTCACTCTTAAAGCTACTTTTTGGGGCAAGAAAGGTAAGACATCAGGGTGCAGGAGTGCCAACGGGTCAACTTTTGGAGTATCGGGCGATCGCTATCTTGCTCATTACACTACTTGTGGGATTTGGTAGTTGGATTTGGATGAAGAGGGTGGAGCGCTACTCGTATACGTCTCAAAAGATGGGGCAAATTTCCACTGCATCGGGCACTGAGTAGGTTTGTTGCGTGGTTCTAAGGAAATAGGAGAAGAGAGTCGGCCACTTGTGTCAAAAGTGGCCTAGCTGTTGGTTTGAGTATGGTAGAGTTGTGGAATGAGAATTGGATGTGTTCCCTATGATCATGCAAAACCTTTTGGAGTGAGTTGGAAGGTAGGAGAAGTAGTTTGGGATCATCCAAAGGATTTAGTCGGGAGGTTGAAGCGTGGGGAGGTGGATTTGGCGTTGGTGCCAGTATGGGAGATTTTGACTGGACCCAGCTATCGGGTGGTGGATGGTTTGGCGGTTGGATCGCGGGGGGAGGTTAGAAGTGTTGCGGTATTTCATGACAAACCGTTGGTGGAGTGTGGGGGGATTTCACTGACTCCTCATTCGATGAGTTCGGTTCAGTTGTGGAGGGTAGTTTCGAAAGGGGCGTGGGGGCTGAAGTTGGAGGAGAGAGAGGATGGGGAAGCGCGGTTGCGTATTGGGGATGAGGCGCTTCGGGAGTGGACGGAAAGGAAGGGAAGGGGAGTGACCGATTTGGGAAAAGCTTGGTGGGATTGGACGGGAAAGCCGTTTGTTTTCGCCGTATGGGCGATGCGGGAGGGCTTTCGACCGAATGAGGGAGAGGTGAAAAAGTTTCGTAAGGAGTGTTTGGCAGGAATCGCAAAGCGGGCAGAACTAGCAGAAGGGGAGATGGAAAAGGAGTATCTGACGAAGTGCATTCGGTACGAGTTAGGTCGGGAGGAGAAGGAGGGGATGGCAGAGTTTGCCAAGAGGAGTGGGGTGGTGATGAGGAAGATCGAGTATCTGTGATGGGCGGGGAGACGGCAAAGGGGTTGAGATTTGGGGGTGGGGGAAGCAGAATTTGTGGGGTGAAGCTTTCTCTGGTTTTTCTTTGGGGTTTGGGGATGGGGGTCAGTTGGGGTGCGGGTAAGTGGGGAATGGTGGATACCACGGGGACGTGGCGGTTAGCCGAGAAGTATGAGGAGGTGGGGGAATTTCGCGGGGATTTAAAAAGATCGTTTACCCTTCCAGAATTTTTACCAGGCGTTAAAGGGGCGAAGGTCAAGAAGTGGCTCAAAGCGGAGGGGGATGAGGTGAAAGCAGGGGAGCCGCTCGCGCAGATGGAGATGGTGGAGCCTGTTCTTCCCGTTGAGTCGCCGATTTCCGGGATGTTGGTGAAAATAGGGGTGCCAGCGGGTGGGGCGGCGATTCCTGGGTCGGTCCTTGGTTCAGTGAGAAATTTAGCCCATGTGGGAATGTTTGAAAAAAAGCAGTTTGATGTGATTTGCCCTGGGTATGGCCCGAATCCTGGGTCAGCCACGATGGTGCGGTGGCTCAAGCTTGAGGGGGATGCGGTGGGAAAGGGGGAGAAGATTGCGGAGGTTCGCCCCAAAGAAGCGATGGCGATGTTGCAGGCACCTGGGAGTGGAACTTTGGTTAAGATTGAGGTCAAAGATGGGGAGGAGGTAAAGGTTGGGCAGGCGGTCGCAAAGATGGGGATCGGTCGAGTGCCGGTGAAGCTGGGTGGCGAGTGGTTTTATGCGGATGAGAGGGGAACGAGAGTGACGCAGGATCGTTATATGGAGGTGGGTTCGATGTTGGGGGGAATGGCGCCTGTGCGAGTGGGGGAGAAGTGGGCGTTTGTGGATGGAGAGGGTCGTTTGATTTCCAAGGCGACGGACGGGAAAAAGGCGAAAGGTTTTTCGCTGGGGATGTCAGAGAAGGCAGAGTTTGATGCAGCGCGGAAAGTGCGGGGGGGATTAGCGGCAGTCAAGGTCATGGATCGGTGGGGATACGTGGCGTATCAAGATGGGGGAATTCGAACGGCGATTGCGCCTAGGTTTTTGCAGGCGAAGGATTTTTCGGAGGGCTTAGCGGCGGTAGAGGAGAGTGAGGATGCTCCGGTCGGAGAGGGAGATGAGGTCGTGGAGGACAAGAGCGAAGCGGAGGCAAAGAAGCCTGCGGGGCCAGCGGCGTGGGGTTATATTTTGCCGAGTGGAAAATTGTGGGGGAGGTTGGACTTTGCCGTGGCGGGAGATTTTTTGGATGGTCGCGCGGCCGTACAGGCGTTGGGTGAGGGAATGCCGTGGGTTTTGATTGATAGTAAGATTAAGACTCGAACTACGAAAAATTATGGGGGGTTGGTTCCGTTGGGAGCAAAGCGGGTAGCGTGGAAACAGAGTGGAGGGTGGGGTTTGATGGATTTACAGGAGCGGGTGATGGAGATTCGTCCGGGATTAAAAAATCAGGATGGGGAGGGCGTGGGGCAGGACGTGTTGGAGGCGGTAGGGCCATTTGGGGATGAACGGGCACCGGCGAAAGAGCCGGGGGGCAAGTGGGGATATTTGGATTCTGAGGGAAAGTGGGCGATTCCGCCCAAGTTTGAGCGGGCGCTGGTTTTCCACGGTGGGTTGGCTGCGGCAAAAGAGCCTGGGGGAAAGTGGGGGTATCTGAAGCCAGACGGAAGTTGGGGATTGGAGCCGAAATATACGAAGGCTCGTGCTTTTACCGACGGATTAGCGGCGGTGTCGGAACAGGGAGAGGTCGAATTGGGGCCTGAGGGAGCAACAGGCGGAAACTGGGAGTAGGGAGAAAGTATGGAGTATCAGGACTACTATAAAGTTTTGGGGGTGAGTAAGACGGCTACGCCGGAGGAGATTCGTTCTGCGTTCCGAAAAAAAGCGCGGGAGCATCATCCCGATGTGGCGAAGGACAAGGTGAAGGGAGCCGAGAAGTTTAAGGAGGTGAATGAGGCGTATGAGGTGTTGAGCGATCCGGCGAAGCGGGCGAAGTACGACCAGATGGGGCAAGAGGTGCCGGGGGGTGGATATGGTTGGTCTGGAGGAGGAGGGAGAGGTGAGGCTGGGCCTGGGATGGAGGAAGTGCATTTTGGCGGGACGGGTTTCAGCGATTTTTTTGAAAGCATGTTTGGGGGAATGGGAGGAGAAGGAGGGGATGGCAGAGTTTGCCAAGAGGAGTGGGGTGGTGATGAGGAAGATCGAGTATCTGTGATGGGCGGGGAGACGGCAAAGGGGTTGAGATTTGGGGGTGGGGGAAGCAGAATTTGTGGGGTGAAGCTTTCTCTGGTTTTTCTTTGGGGTTTGGGGATGGGGGTCAGTTGGGGTGCGGGTAAGTGGGGAATGGTGGATACCACGGGGACGTGGCGGTTAGCCGAGAAGTATGAGGAGGTGGGGGAATTTCGCGGGGATTTAAAAAGATCGTTTACCCTTCCAGAATTTTTACCAGGCGTTAAAGGGGCGAAGGTCAAGAAGTGGCTCAAAGCGGAGGGGGATGAGGTGAAAGCAGGGGAGCCGCTCGCGCAGATGGAGATGGTGGAGCCTGTTCTTCCCGTTGAGTCGCCGATTTCCGGGATGTTGGTGAAAATAGGGGTGCCAGCGGGTGGGGCGGCGATTCCTGGGTCGGTCCTTGGTTCAGTGAGAAATTTAGCCCATGTGGGAATGTTTGAAAAAAAGCAGTTTGATGTGATTTGCCCTGGGTATGGCCCGAATCCTGGGTCAGCCACGATGGTGCGGTGGCTCAAGCTTGAGGGGGATGCGGTGGGAAAGGGGGAGAAGATTGCGGAGGTTCGCCCCAAAGAAGCGATGGCGATGTTGCAGGCACCTGGGAGTGGAACTTTGGTTAAGATTGAGGTCAAAGATGGGGAGGAGGTAAAGGTTGGGCAGGCGGTCGCAAAGATGGGGATCGGTCGAGTGCCGGTGAAGCTGGGTGGCGAGTGGTTTTATGCGGATGAGAGGGGAACGAGAGTGACGCAGGATCGTTATATGGAGGTGGGTTCGATGTTGGGGGGAATGGCGCCTGTGCGAGTGGGGGAGAAGTGGGCGTTTGTGGATGGAGAGGGTCGTTTGATTTCCAAGGCGACGGACGGGAAAAAGGCGAAAGGTTTTTCGCTGGGGATGTCAGAGAAGGCAGAGTTTGATGCAGCGCGGAAAGTGCGGGGGGGATTAGCGGCAGTCAAGGTCATGGATCGGTGGGGATACGTGGCGTATCAAGATGGGGGAATTCGAACGGCGATTGCGCCTAGGTTTTTGCAGGCGAAGGATTTTTCGGAGGGCTTAGCGGCGGTAGAGGAGAGTGAGGATGCTCCGGTCGGAGAGGGAGATGAGGTCGTGGAGGACAAGAGCGAAGCGGAGGCAAAGAAGCCTGCGGGGCCAGCGGCGTGGGGTTATATTTTGCCGAGTGGAAAATTGTGGGGGAGGTTGGACTTTGCCGTGGCGGGAGATTTTTTGGATGGTCGCGCGGCCGTACAGGCGTTGGGTGAGGGAATGCCGTGGGTTTTGATTGATAGTAAGATTAAGACTCGAACTACGAAAAATTATGGGGGGTTGGTTCCGTTGGGAGCAAAGCGGGTAGCGTGGAAACAGAGTGGAGGGTGGGGTTTGATGGATTTACAGGAGCGGGTGATGGAGATTCGTCCGGGATTAAAAAATCAGGATGGGGAGGGCGTGGGGCAGGACGTGTTGGAGGCGGTAGGGCCATTTGGGGATGAACGGGCACCGGCGAAAGAGCCGGGGGGCAAGTGGGGATATTTGGATTCTGAGGGAAAGTGGGCGATTCCGCCCAAGTTTGAGCGGGCGCTGGTTTTCCACGGTGGGTTGGCTGCGGCAAAAGAGCCTGGGGGAAAGTGGGGGTATCTGAAGCCAGACGGAAGTTGGGGATTGGAGCCGAAATATACGAAGGCTCGTGCTTTTACCGACGGATTAGCGGCGGTGTCGGAACAGGGAGAGGTCGAATTGGGGCCTGAGGGAGCAACAGGCGGAAACTGGGAGTAGGGAGAAAGTATGGAGTATCAGGACTACTATAAAGTTTTGGGGGTGAGTAAGACGGCTACGCCGGAGGAGATTCGTTCTGCGTTCCGAAAAAAAGCGCGGGAGCATCATCCCGATGTGGCGAAGGACAAGGTGAAGGGAGCCGAGAAGTTTAAGGAGGTGAATGAGGCGTATGAGGTGTTGAGCGATCCGGCGAAGCGGGCGAAGTACGACCAGATGGGGCAAGAGGTGCCGGGGGGTGGATATGGTTGGTCTGGAGGAGGAGGGAGAGGTGAGGCTGGGCCTGGGATGGAGGAAGTGCATTTTGGCGGGACGGGTTTCAGCGATTTTTTTGAAAGCATGTTTGGGGGAATGGGTGGAGTGGAGGGGATGAGGAGTGGTGGGGGGAGGCGAATGGCACGGAGGGGTTCGGATGTGGAGGGGGATTTGTTGGTAACGCTGGAGGAGGTGATGCGTGGATCCATGAGGGAGGTGACATTGCAGAGAGGCGGAGGAAAGGTGGAGACGTATCGTGTGAAGGTGCCGGCGGGGGTGCGGGAGGGGCAACGAATTCGTCTGGCAGGCAGGGGAGAAGCGGGTGCGAGTGGGGGAGAGTCGGGGGATCTTTATTTACGAGTTCGGTTGGCCCGGCATCCAGATTTGCGGGTGGAAGGTTCAGATTTGGTTACGGATGTGGAGATGGCACCTTGGGAGATGGTTTTGGGAGGAAGCGTTCCAGTTCGAACGTTGGAAGGTGTCGTGATGTTGAAAGTGCCGGCGGGAGCGGTGGGTGATCAGAAACTGAGATTGCGGGGTCAGGGGCTTCCGCGGGAAGATGGCGGGCGTGGGGATCTGTATGCAGTTCTGGAGGTGGGGGTTCCATCCGAGGTGGGCACAGAGGAGAAAAAAGCTTGGGAGGATTTGGCTAAGATGAGTCGCTGGAGACCTAAGGGCAGAGAATAGAGTATGAAAGACAAACGATTTCAACTGGCTCAGAAGGTGCGGGAGGAAATGGAGAGAAGTTTGGCTTTGGAGGAGTTGGCTCGTTTGGCGGAGACAACGAAAGAGTTGGTGTGGGAGTATTGTGAGATGGGGCTTTTAGGGGATGAGATGCGGGAGGTGGGGCCCGAGATTCGATTTGGGGAGGGATCTCTATTTCTGGTCAGGCGAATTGAGCAGTTGCGGATTGAGTTTGGGGTTTCTTCGTCGGGGGCAGGGCTGGTTTTGGATCTGGCGGCGAGGGTAGAGGAGTTGGAGGACGAGATTCGGAGTTTGCGGGAGGCGATGGGCCGATGAGTGGAGAGCGAAAGCCTATCGAGGGCTTACGAAGTCCGCGGGTGGGTGTGGGAGGATTAGTTTATTTTGGGCGGATGGTGGACAAAGTGAGGTTGGAACAGTCAGGAAAATTGCCTGAGGATTATCGGGCGAACTTGGGGGAGGGCTTTGACAAGGCGTGTTGTGATTTCTTGGGGGTATCGTACGAAAAGCTCAGAACGAGAGTTCGGGAGGGAGGGACGGATGAAGAGATCTTGGATTGGTGTGGGAAGGTGGGCCGGGCACGGGATCAGGAGGAAAAGAGAATCTGGGGGGCTTATCTTGCGAAAAGGGGTTGGCGAGATGAGATGTCGGATCGGCTGATTTTTCGAAAGAAAGAGGCAGGGTGGGAGGCGAGGGATGAGATTGAAACATTTTTCGACTATATTGACGCGGATGAGGGGAGATCGTGGTGAGGGATCGGATTGCCAAAGCTCCTTGAAGGCGACACAGTTTGTCTATGAAGAATCCTATCCTCACATTCGTTGCCCTGCTTGGAATCACCCTAAACGCAAGTTTTGCAGGAAGTACGCTGGGAGAGTCGATTGATAAGACGGTCGATATTTTGGAGGAGTATGGAAGGGCTCAGGGGGACTCGATTCCTCGCAATGTATTTCATGAGTGCAAAGGATTGGTGATTCTCTCGATCTACAAAGCGGCCTTTATTATCGGAGCTGAGGGAGGAGAAGGTCTGGTGGTGATTCGAAAGGGGAACAAGTGGTCGCCTCCTTCGGGGATTTCGGCCGCGGGCGCGGGGGTTGGATTTCAGGCGGGTGGTTCAGTGCAGAATTACGTGCTTTTGCTGAATACGGAGGAAGCGGTGAAGCAGTTCATGCAGAAGGGAAATTATACGAGCAGTGCAGGGGTGGAAGGCACAGCGGGTCCCGTAGGACGAGAGTTGTCGGCCGGCGTAGCAACCGTGAACGCCCCTGTTTATACCTACAGCTTTAGCAAGGGACTGTTTGGTGGAGTTTCGTTGTCGGGATTGGGATTTGCATCGGCTGATGATACGAATGAAAACTTTTACGGGGAACGTTTGAATCCTCGGGAGATTTTGGATGGCAAAGTGAAGAAAACTCCGGAAGCGGTTCACCGGTTATGGAAAGCATTGGAAGAGTTGGATAAGAAACCGGCAATTAAGGGAAAGACACCATCCCAAGAGAACAAGAAAAAGGGAACCAGCTAAGGAAAATTTATGGCAGACCCAGTAAAACCTGATCTTTCCCCGATTGCAGGGGGAAGCACGGCAGGCAAGGCGGTGGCGACGGGGGCAGCCAAAGCGGCGGCGGGGGGGGTGGCGAAGGTTGCGGCGTGGCACACCATTTCGTTGGCGACGGCGGCGGCGTTGGGTTTGGGCGGTGGAGGGTATTATCTTCATCGGGATACGAAGGCTCGGTCGCAGCTTACGGAGATGGAGCAGCAAGCGGGCGCGTTAGAGGATCGGGCGAAAAAAGCGGATTTAGCGAAGGAAGCTCTGCAAGCGCAGTTGGAGCAGTCCAAGGAGGAGATGAAGAAGCTCTCGGTTTCCTCGTTGGAGTTGGAGCAGGCCAAATCGGAGTTGGCTAAGTGGAAGGATATTTCCGCCTCGGAGAGAAAGGTTTTAGAAAAGAAGTTGGCAGATCAGCAGTTAGCCTTGGAAAAGTTAAAGGCGACGACTGTTCCAACCGATCAGGAGCAGAAGCTGGAAGAAGAACTTAAGAAAAAGTTGGCAGATCAAGATGTGGTGATTTCGCGGTTAAAGGATCAGCTTAAGGTTACGGTAGCGAGTGAGATTCTCTTTCCGAGCGGATCGGCCGAACTGGCACCTGCGGGAGCAGATGTTTTGCGGAAAGTCGCGGCGGCGGCGAATCAGTCTCAGGATGAGGTGCGCGTGGAGGGGCATACGGATAGTGATCCAATCGCCCCTGTGCTAGCGCAATATTATCCGAGTAATTGGGAGCTATCCACTGCGCGCGCGGCAGTGGCAGTCAGGACACTCCAAGCGACAGGAATGGTTCCAGCGGATCGGTTAGCGGCTGTTGGGTATGGGGACAGTCATCCTGTTGCTACGAACGATACACCCGAAGGCCGGGCAAAGAACAGGCGGGTGGAGATTGTTTTTAAGCCGATTCCCAAGCCTTAGGGGATCGGTGGAACTGCCCCTGCGGCAGGATCTGCAGCATCGGCCGTCTCAATGCTCAGAGGGCCGTCATACCACGTAACGCTGATCACTTCTTTGTCTGCGCGGTGAGGTCCATGGACAGTATTTTTAGGGGCATGCAAAAATGAGCCTGGACCGTATTCGACATTTCCTTCGATCCACTTTCCTTTGAGGACAACGACCGACTCGGACGCTTGGGGGTGGCGATGAGCAGGGATGGTGGTTCCAGGGGCAAATTTACGAAGGAGAAACCTAGCACCGTTTCCTGAGTCGTGTGAAAGGTGGGCAAACTCAACCCCAGGATAAGGGCCGGGCTCCCACATAGTTGTGTTGGGAAGGCGAATGGTTGGGAACATGATTCGAACTTGGCGGACGAGAATCCATCTGACAACCCTTTGCTCTTCGGTAGGATAGTGAAATGATCAAAAGTGTAGAACAACCGATCGATTATGGGCCTTTGTTTAAGTTGGCGGGTGAGATTGGGAGGGAGACAGATCTGAGCGGTTTGTTGCTGATGATTTTGAATAAGAGCCGGCCTTGGATTCAGGCCGAAGCCTGTTCGATTTTCCTGCCGGACGAGGAAACGGGGGAGTTAGCGATTCACTCGGCCCAAGGGGATAGCGCACCGCAGTTGGGAACATTACGCGTTCCCAAGGGTAAGGGGATCGTGGGGTCGGCCATGGAGGAGAAGAAAACGATTCGAGTGGATGACGTGAGCAAGGATCCGCGATTTTATTCAAAGGCGGATGAGAAGACTGGTTGGAAGACGAAGGCGTTACTTGCTTCCCCTCTTTTGGACGGGGGGGAGTGCGTTGGGGTGATTGAGTTTCTGAATCCGATTGGGCGATCGGCCTTCACGAGCAGTGATGAGACAATGGTGGAGTATTTTGCGGGTTTGGTGGCGGCTGCGCTGGTCCGTATTCGGGCTCACAAGGCGGCTTTGGAGCGGGCGGCGGTCCAGCGGGATTTGGATTTGGCGAGGGAGTTGCAGGGGGGGCTTCTGCCCAAGGTGTTTCCGACAAGGGAGGAAGCACCGGGGATTGAACTCTTTGCGAGACTAGAACCGGCCAAGGAGGTGAGTGGGGATCTTTATGATTTTTTCACGATCGAGCCGGGTAAGATGTGTTTTGTGGTGGGAGATGTGTCGGGCAAGGGTATTGCGGCAGGAATATTTATGGCGGTGACGAGAACCTTGATTCGAGCCACGACCGTGCCAGGTAGAAGCCCTTTAGAAATTATGAATCGGGTGAACGCGCAATTGGCGAAGGAGAATCAGGCGAGTTTATTTGTGACGATGATTTTGGGAATTGTGGATACGACTACAGGCCGGATGGTGTACGGGCAGGGTGGGCACAATCCGCCCATTCTTGTGCCTGCACAGGGGAAGCCGACTTATGAGCCGGCGGGCGGGATGCCTCTGGGAGTTTTTGAGGATGCGAAGTTTGGTGAGCGGGAGTTGCAGTTGAAGCCCGGAGAAACCCTTCTGGTCTATACGGACGGGGTGACAGAAGCGATGAATGAGGCAAAAGATCTGTTTGGAGAAGATCGTCTCGAAAAGGCAGTCACGGGGGTAGCGAGTCTTTCTCCGGAGAAAATTGCAGAGCGGGTGATTGAGCAAGTAGAGGGCTTTGTTTTGGAAGCGGAGAGGTCAGACGACATCACATTGCTAGCGATTCAGCGGCGAAAATAGTTGAGTCCAGATTTAAAGAGGGAGGTTTGGGCGGAGATGCGGGCGGTGGGGGATCGTCTGCAGGGGGTCTTACAAAGTGATGTTCGACATCCGCGGGGTCGCAATCCATATGCGCATGTCGCGGGATGTGTGAAGGAGAGGTTCGGGTGTAGTTACGGCGATTTGCCGGACGAGCGGGTGGGGGAAGTGAGGCGGTATTTGATCGAGTTGGAGGCGGAGGAGAAAAGCCTGAGTGGAAAGGGAGGGAGAGATTAGTCGATGAGGTGCGCTTGGCGGAGGGGCTCAAGGTCGGGATCTTGGTGGGCAAGTTTTTCTAGGTCGTGATCGAGTTCGATCGCGCGCCGGACATAAGTCTGGGCGGTGGTTAGGTCTCCCCTTTGGGCGGCGTAGCAACCGAGGTTAAATTGGATGAGGGGATCTTTGGGATGGAGGTGGGCGGCATCAGTAAGAATTTTTGAGGCGGTCTCAATCGAGTCGCTTCGACGTTTCGCGAAGGCCCATGCAATAAACCAGCGGGACTCGTCTGGGTGGGAAGTGGCTAGGCGGGCGGCGAGGCCTGCAGCGTCCTGCCAGCGGCAGGCGCGTTCGAGGAGACGAAGCTTGAACTCTTGTACGCCGTCATCTCCCACCATTTGAGGCGATAACTTTTCCAGTTCGGCAAGGGCATCGGCGTACATGCCAAGATTTGCGTAACCAACGGCAGATTCGGCACTTTGAAAGTCTTGGCGAAGTTTTGGTAACAAACTCACATTTAACCATATCACACAATGCGTAAAAATGGTAGGGGTGGCTTTCGCTTCGGATATAAAATCCTCTAAAACAACAATTTACAATCAGTAAACAAGGGCTGCTTTGGTCTTTTTATCGACCCAAACAACAAGAATTGCGTGGGGTAGGGTAAGAACGGCGAGGAGAACGAGGTAGGGGCCGACCCAATTTTCTCCTTTTGGGAACGATGAGGTGAGAAAAGGGGGAATCCAGCGAAGAAAGGCCAAGCTAGCGAGAGTGAGGGGAATGGAGAGAAGAAGGAGTTGGGAGAGGGAGTGGGTCCAGCAACTGATGGGATCAATCGAAGTTCTGTGGTCCCGCAAGGCAGTGAGCCGGAGAAGGTGTCGCCAGGCATGAAAGGCAACAAAGTAGGTACCGACGGAGAGGAGTGGTGGCGTGAGGTAGAAAAGGAGAAGTAGCAGTAGAGTTTCGATAGTTTGGTGGATGGATGGGCGGGAGAAAAGGTTGAGGCCGATGGCGAGGAGTAGTGCTGGGATAAAGGGAAGACTGTAGGGGGGTAGGCCGGCATTGGGGGCCATGAGAAGAATGACCGACCAGGTGTCGGCCCAGTGAAATACAAAGGGGGCGAGCATCACGAGCGAGCCTCGCCCGATTCCAAAGAGAAGCCATCGAAGGCCTGGGGTTAATTCGAGAGAGGCGTCGGCTGTGCCCCAGTGCCAAGCGGTTAGAAAAAGGAAAAAGATAGTGGAGGGAAGCGGGTAGGAGCGCCAAAGGAGTAGATATGCGGCAGAAATCCCAAGGTAGATGAGGAAGAAGGGGATGAGAAAGGACAGGCGAGAGGGACGATGTAGAATCCAACCTGGAATCCATGGGTCGCAGGCACCGTGGGGCACGCCGAGGATGAGAGCGGACGAGAGAAAAAACCATGGAGCTAGGGTGAAGGCAGGTTGAGGAAAAAGAAGGGAGAGAAGGGTGATGAAGGCCGCGAGAAACCAAGGGGCGGTTTGCCTAAGGAGGACGGGCATAGGAGAGAGTAGGGGCAGAATGGGGAGGGATAGGATGAAAAAAATGGGGGATCCCCTTTCGGAGATCCCCCAACTTAACGCGGGAGAAAATCCCGCGCCGAAGATTTAAATCTGATTATTTCGCGCGTTTGGCGAGATTCCAGACGATCAAGCCGAAGCCGATCTTATTGACGGCGTCACCGATGTTATAGATGACGTTCATCTTGGAGGCCAATTCGACCGAGTTGCTGAGCACGTTGCCCGGCAAGGTCATATAGCCGATCGGGTAGATCGCCCAACCGATGAGAACAAAGCCACGGAGGAGGTTGAACGCCTTGCGGACGTTGGCATCGCTGCTGCCGTCGGCCAGTTGTTTGGCTTCCCCGAAGAAGATCTCATAAACGATTCCTGCCCAACCGATGGTGGAGATGACACCCCAGCCGAAGTTCTCAAAGCCACGCACGGGTTGACCGAGCTTGGCAGAGACTTCGCCGACGTATCCGGCCACCAACATGAGGACGGAATAACCGATGAGGCGCCAGAGCATGTTCACGCTGGCACCGGCGGATTTGAGGAGGAGATAGAACTCCACGCACATAAGAGGCACGGTTAGGAGCCAATCGATGTAGCGGAATTCGGTGGGCGAAGCGACCCCGGCATTTGTGCCGTTGAAGTTCGCGCACCAGTACTCTCTCATATACATGTAGTGGGCGGCCGCGATCGTGGTGATCAGCGCACTGATCAACAGCGAGGTCTTCCATTTATCCGAGACGGTCTGCCGCTCGAAGTAAAAGAAGACCGAGGCGGCAAACATAGCCATGGTCCCGATAAAGAAGGTGAACCCGACAAGGTCACCCGTTTTCATTGCTGCAGCTGCTAGCATAGTGTGTTTCTCCTTCTGCCCCTATTGGGGCGTTTGCTTGAATGAGGATTCTTAAAGACAGAGCGTTTGCGAGCAAGTCAAAACCAGACAACAACAAGAGCAAGTTGTGAGTATTATCTACTGTATTTTAAGTAAAATCATCGCCTTTTCTTAGCTTTTTTCCACTCTTGGTCTAGCTCTCGAGGGCTTAGCTCCCCCGTTTTTCTGCCTTTCTTGGAAAGGGCGGATTCAATATGGCGAACACGGGTAGCAAAACGGTTAGCTGAGTCACGGCAAGCGGTCTCTGCATCCACTCCCCGATGTCGGGCGAGGTTGACCAAGGTAAAAAGGAGGTCTCCAAGTTCTCGGGCGAAGGCCGTTCCGCGACCTTTCGTTTGGCAAACCTCTCTTATCTCCTCCCGGATCTTGGCTGGGATGCCTTTCTCTGGATTCGGCCAATCAAATCCAACCCGCGCTGCGCGTTTTTGGAGATTTTGGGCCAGAAGAAGGGATGGAAGACCCATCGGAATGCCATCCAGTGCGCTCTTGCGGGAGGGTTTTTCCACCTGCTTGAGCTGATGCCACCGGTGGAGAACCTGCTGAGTCGTGACAAGACGTTCTTTACCAAATACGTGGGGGTGCCGACTGATGAGTTTCTTGGCGAGATGTGACGCCACCTTACGAAAATCAAAGGCTCGCCGCTCCTGGGCTAGCTGAGCATGAAAAATGATGTGTAGAAGAACATCCCCCAACTCTTCCTCCAGGGCATGGTCATCTTTCTGATCGATCGCTTCAAGGAGTTCATAGACCTCCTCCAGCAACATGGGTCGAAGAGTGCGATGAGTTTGCTTTTGATCCCAGGGACAACCCTTAGGGCCCCTGAGCCGAGCCATGATTCGGGTCAAAGCTTCCACCTCTTTCATTCTTTGCAGGTAAGGGATGAGAATCGCATTCGTCGAGTCTGAGCGTGACGAATGGGAAAATTGGAGTACTCTTTTTCTTCCTTGAGCAAGTTTATCTCTCCATGGGCCTCTTGGCCGAACCTGATTGAGCAGCACCGCAAGGTGGCGCCTGAGGCGTTTGGCCCCGAAGGCAATCTTTTCAACCTGATCAACGGCAAGTGGCAGCAACCGGGCCACGGAAAGCTGTTTCTGTCTCCTGTTGATGCCACCCCCTTAGGTCGATATCCGATGATTCGGTTGGATGCCGCCCGTGCGGCAGTGGTTGCGGCTGAGGCGGAATTCCACGCTTGGTCGAAAACCGATTTAGATGAGCGCAAGCGGATGGTGATGGAGACCTTGGGAGATCTAGAAGCTAATGCCGACTTGCTGGCGAAGACACTGGTTTGGGAGATCGGCAAGCCGTACCCGCAGTCGAAGGTCAGCGTTGAGCGATGTATTTCAGGAGTGCGTTGGTATGTGGGTCAGATTGAGAGGATGATGGAGGGTCGAAAGCCCCTGGGGTTGATCTCGAACATCGCCTCTTGGAACTATCCTCTCTCCGTGCTCATTCATGCCGTTCTGGTGCAATGTCTG
The DNA here is from genome assembly GCA_030054195.1 of Minisyncoccota bacterium. GTDB lineage: Bacteria > Verrucomicrobiota > Verrucomicrobiia > Methylacidiphilales > Verrucolacustridaceae > Verrucolacustris > Verrucolacustris abundans. The sequence goes on along the minus strand of JASGCJ010000003.1, from coordinate 496 downwards.
GCGGGTAACTCCGTCATCGCAAAAACACCTACGGATGGTGGAATTCACGCTGTCACTTTGGCGATGGCCCTAGCCCGCCGGCGTGGATTGCCGGTGAGCTTGGTCAGCGGATCCGGGGGTGAGCTGAGCGAGGCCCTCGTCCGAAACGAAGCGATCGCCTGTTTGGCTTTCGTGGGTGGAAAAAATAATGGTCGGGAGATTGCAGCCGCGTTCTACGATCGATCCAAGCGGTATATGTTGGAGATGGACGGGGTGAACTGTTACGGGGTTTGGGAGTATTCGGACTGGAAGAGCTTGGCGGCCCAGATCAAGAAGGGGTTCGAGTTTGGCAAGCAGAGGTGTACAGCCTACCCGCGCTACGTCGTTCAGCGCTCCATGTTTCCAAAATTTTTAGAAATGTACCTTGGCGTGGTTCAAGGGTTGAAGTGTGGGCATCCTCTCCTCGTGGACAAAGCGGAGGATCCGTTGCCTGCTTTGGATTTCGGGCCGTTGATTA
>JASGCJ010000061.1:2142-6037 GCA_030054195.1 Minisyncoccota bacterium | reverse complement strand
CCACGGAAGTAGTCGTCCAAGAGAAGGTTGTTCAATTTCGGATTCTTGTCGTACGCCTCTTTGATCTTTCCAAGGAAACGTGAGCGGATGATGCAACCCCCACGCCACATCAGGGCGATGCCACCGTAGTTCAGGTTCCACTTGTACTCCTTCGCCGCTGCCCGCATGAGCATGTACCCCTGGGCGTAGCTCACAATCTTGGAGGCGTACAAGGCATCCCGAATATCTGCGATAAAGGCCTTTTTCTTTTCCGGATCCTTCGCCACTGGCAGGAGAGGTTTTGGACCCTTCAACTTCCGCGCCGCCGCGACCCGCTCATCCTTCAGCGCCGAAACGCAGCGCGCATAAACCGCCTCTGCCATCAGAGTGATCGGAATGCCGAGATCCTGCGAATTGATCACGGTCCACTTTCCCGTCCCCTTCTGTCCGGCAGTGTCGAGGATCTTGTCCACCAGCGGAGATCCGTCCGTATCCTTTTTGGCCAGAATATCACGGGAAATTTCGATCAAGTAACTGTCCAACTCCCCTTTATTCCATTCAGCAAAGACCTGATGCATCTCATCGGCACTCATCCCAAGGCCATTCTTCATCAGGTTATACGCCTCACAGATCAGCTGCATGTCCCCGTATTCGATGCCGTTGTGAACCATCTTCACGTAGTGACCCGCCCCCTGCTCCCCTACCCAATCACAACAAGGAGTCCCTCCGTCAACCTTGGCGGAGATATCCTGGAAAATCTTTTTTACGAACGGCCAGGCGGCTGGCGACCCCCCAGGCATGATGCTGGGACCACGCCGTGCTCCTTCTTCACCTCCCGAGACTCCTGTTCCAATATAGAGAAGACCTTTCGCCTCAACCTCTTTTTGACGGCGGTTGGTATCGTCGAAAAGCGAGTTTCCACCATCGATAATAATATCCCCCTTCTCCATCACGGGAAGAAGCTCTTGAATGAAATCGTCCACAGGCTTCCCAGCCTTCACCAAAAGCATCACACGGCGTGGTTTCTTGAGCTTCGAAACCATCTCAGCAATCGAGTGGGCTCCCTGAACCTTGGTTCCTTTTGCTTCCTTAGCTAAAAAGTCGTCCACTTTCGAAACGGTACGGTTAAACGCCACAATCGTGTACCCATGGTCGTTCATGTTCAGGATGAGGTTCTGCCCCATCACAGCCAGCCCGATCAGGGCCAGATCGCCTTGCGGTTCGTTTGCCATAAATTAACGCTGAATCCGGGCGGATCCGCCCTGAGCGAAAGCTTTCACCTGATCCACGGTCGCCATAGTGGTGTCACCCGGGAAGGTCGTGAGCAACGCCCCGTGTGCCCAACCCAACTTGACCGACTCAGCCGCATCTGCCCCCGATAGCAGGCCGTAGAAGAATCCTCCCGCAAATCCGTCTCCCCCACCCACCCGATCAATCACCTGCAGCTCACAGGTCGGAGCTTGATGCGTCTCCCCATTCACCCAAGCCACCGCGCTCCAACTGTGATGATTCGTGCTGTGAACTTCCCTCAAGGTTGTGGCCACCACTTGAACGTGAGGGTGCTTTTTTGTGACATTTTTCATCATGCTGAGGAAGGCGGAAGGATCCAATTTCGACTTCGAATGCACATCTGGCCCTGGAATTCCCAATCCCATCTGCAGATCCTCCTCATTCCCCACCAGCACATCGACGTTCTTCACGATCTTATCAAGAATTGCCACAGCACGGTCGTGTCCACCTTGGATGTTCCAAAGTTTCGCACGGTAGTTGAGATCGAAAGATGTAGTCGCACCCGCGGCTTTGGCCGCCTGCATTGCCTCAATAATGAGCTCCGGAGTGGTCTGTGAAAGAGCAGAGAAGATTCCCCCACTATGAAACCAACGCACCCCCTCCCCAAAGATTTTCTTCCAATCGAAATCACCCGGCTTCAGCAATGCCGCCGCTTCGTTGCACCGATTGTAAAATACCACAGGCGCACGCACCCCATGCCCCTGATCGCTATATACGGCCGCCATATTCGGCCCGTTCACACCATCATGTTTAAACTTTTTGTAAAAAGGTCGCACCCCCATCGCGCGGACTCGTTCTGCAATCAGATCCCCAATCGGATACTCCACCATCGCAGAGGCGATTCCCGTTCGCATTCCAAAGCAGTCAGCCAAATTAGCCGCAACATTGAATTCACCTCCACTTACATGAATCTTGCACTCTGTGGCTTTGCGGAAAGGGATGATCCCAGGGTCCAAGCGATGAACAAGTGCCCCCAGAGAAAGGAAATCCAACGCTCCGTCAGTTTTGATCTTCATTTTTGTGCTCATGAATGGTTTTCAAAGTAGAGGGCTGGCGGCTTTTTGTTAAGAAGAATGTTAATCCTCAAGACGATACAGATTTTCACCCGCTTTTGGTACGAACAAAATCCCCTCCTCTTCCCGATTGGCAAAATCCTCTTTCCGGATCGTTTTGGGATCCCGATAGCCCAGATTGATCTCCCGACAAACCGCCTCAGGAATCCCCGTGGCCAAGATCACTCGCGCCCGTGGCTTCTCCACTCCGTTTTCATAAGTTCCGCCCCCATAAACATGGGTGGAGTGAGCCAAAACTCCCCAAGATTCATCCTTAAACTTGTCCCACTGTTTCAAAAAATAATCTCGGCAGTGGTAACCAATCCTGCGGATTAGCTTGCCGTGCGTGATGGAAACTTCGGTCAGATGCGGTGCGTAAATAATCAACTCCCCACCTTCTGCCAACACAGGCTCCAGTTTGTACATGCACTTCCCCGCCACCCAAAGTTCGTCATACATCTCAGGGGCACAGGAGAGGATCTGCCGGAACGGCTCCTTCTTCCGAATGATGTGGAGCTTTTCCGAGAGATCTGCTGCCTTTTCCCAAGCCGACTCGGGTGTTCCGACAAAAAGACCCGCCAACGAGGCATCCGGTCGGACGACCATCGAGGCACACCATTTCCGGGTCTTGACCAGAGCTGCCGCCCGATCAACCACCTTACGAACCGGCGTCCACTTCTTCCCGATGATTCCCGGATTCGTCACCACCGCTCCCAACCAATGAAAGAAGTTCAAAACCTCGGGCCCGCTGATCCCAGGAAAGAGATACTTGTTGCCACCAGAAAAGCCGACGACCTCATGGGGAAACGTGGGTCCGAGGATCACGAGTTCGTCGTACTCCAACGCAGCACGGTTGATCCGAACCTTCACCTCCATCTCGAAAAGACCTCCAGTCAGATCCTGGATTTCGCTGGAATTAATTTTCCCAATCTCCACCAGGGTTTGGTCATCATCCCACGCATGGTTCAGAAGTCGGACCTTGGGATACGACTTCACCTTTTCGGCCAGCGTCAGATCCAACCGATGACAAATCGCCTCCTGACTCATCGGCGGATGGGTTCCCAGTGCCACCATCACATCAATCTGTTTCGCCACCGAGCCTAACCAGGCGTGCATCTCCTTGAACATCTGCCCGACCGGAGCCGTCCGGGTATGATCAGGAACGATCAACAGGACTTTACGATTTTTGAATTCGGCTTGGGGAAATCCCGCCTGGAGGATCTGTTTCACCTCCCCGTAAGAGAGTGATTGATCGGCCATCAGATTGTCTGAGAAAGGAAGCCACCATCTACACGCAGGTCGATACCTGTCACAAATCCACTCGCCTTTGGACTGGCCAGAAAAACCGCCGCCCCGATTAGTTCAGCAGGCTCACCAAAACGACCCATTGGGGTATGCCCGAAAATCGATTTGGCTCGATCCGTCGGAGTGCCGTCCTCTTTGAATAGAAGTTTTCGATTCTGATCGGCAGGAAAGAAACCTGGTGTGATGGTGTTGACTCGGATTCCGTGCGGAGCCCATTCCCTGGCCAGAAACTGAGTCAAACTGATCACCGCTGCTTTGGCGGCGGAATA
>JASGCJ010000061.1:0-2042 GCA_030054195.1 Minisyncoccota bacterium | reverse complement strand
TCCTTCGGGAGTGTCCCATTCTCGACCTCTTCGCCCAAAATCTGGCAAAGCAACCTACGGAAATACTCATGCCGGGGATAAGACAGGAAACTCCGTGAGTCAGTTAGCATCCCGACAAAGTTGGCTAACAGGCCAAGACTCGAAAGCGCGTTGATCTGCCACTTCATACCTTCAAGTTGATCCAAAAACCACCAACCGCTGCCGAACTGAATCTTTCCTCTGGCCCCTTCTCCCTGAAAACTTCCACAAAGGGTGGCCACCGCATAGTTGTCGGCCGGGTTTAGGTTATAGAGAACCATCTTCGGAAGACTTCCCCGACTCGCCAACTCGTCCATATACGTAGCCAAACGATCGATCTGAGGCCAATCGCCGATCGAATCAAAGCCGGTGTCCGGCCCCAAATCACGGAACCCCTTTGAACTGCCATTGCGAAGGGCGCCAAAATGGATCTGCTTCGTCCATCCCCTTCTCGCATCCAATTCACCGAAATAGACCATCAGAAAGCCCTTGTAGGCTTCCGCTTCATCTGGAGTGGGCTTTTCTCCTTTCCGGGCGGCCGTGTAAATTCTGGTGGCCAACTCGCGGTTCCCGCCACGGCCAAACGTTTGGTTCATTCCGTGATCGGAAATCCGGCTACCGAGCTGGTGGAAAAACTCATGCCTTTGATCCAAGGCCTTAAGGAATCCATGGAAGGCCGAACAGTCGACGCCAGATGTCTTCTCCAACCGCTGGACCCAAGGCAAGAAAACCTCGGGCTGATCCACCACTAGGGATTTGTCGGGACGGAAGGTAGGATAGACCCGAGTCCCGATTCCGCTCTTCCCGATTTTCTGATGATCCGCAAGATCGTCACAAGGATCATCCGTCGTGCCGACGACCCTGACCCGGAACTGCTTCAGGATCTTTTGAGCCGAAAGGCTCTTCAGCTTGTCGTTGGCTTTAGCCCAGATTTTCGGTGCGGTATCTTCGTTTAGGATCTCCTTGATGCCGAAAACTCGGTCGAGCTCGAGATGGGTCCAGTGCCAAAGAGGATTCCTAAGGAGGCGAGGCATCGTGCGGGCAAAGGCGAGGAACTTTTCATAGGGCTTGGCACTTCCCGTAATATGGCTTTCAGGCACACCATTGGCCCGCATTGCCCTCCACTTGTAGTGATCACCACCTAACCAAATGTCGGACAAATCTGCCCACTTTTTATCTTCTGCAATCTCCTTGGGGGAAAGGTGACAGTGATAATCGTAAATTGGCTCTTCCGATGCGACATCGTAAAGCCAACGAGCCGTTTTTGTCGGAAGGAGAAAGCCGTCCTGGGTAACAGGGTTTTTTACCGGACTACTCTTGGTCTTTTTCAGCAACTTTCCCATCTCGACAACTTAGCCGATCCACCCTTTTCAAAGAAAGGCAATTGAGGAATTCCATCGTTCCGCCAAGTCAGCGGAACAAATTCACCAAAACAGCTTATTCTTGGTTCGTGACGCCCGGTGTTGGAGAATTCGTCCCAGCTGCTTCTTTAATTGAGATCAATGATGCGGTGGCGACGCTTCCAGCTTTGGGAGTCACCGTAACAATTGAACCCTTCTTTAGATCAGAAATGGGCTTAGCCTCGCCGTTAATTGTGACTTTTGTTTCTGCGTCGACTAGGAAAGCTGTTGAAGCCTCTGCGCCTTTTGCCTTAACAGTGACTTTTTTATCGGAAATGTAGCCGAGTTTTCCAGTCAAAGTTTCCGAAGAGGAATTCGTAACAGCAGGCTTTTTGACCTTAGCAGGGGCGGCGGCTTCTTGGGCGACCACAAGGAATCCAGCGAGAACTGTGAGAAGGGATATGAGAGTTAGTTTTTTCATGGAAGTTGCCTTTCTTATTTGGATCAATATTCCAGATTATCTTACCAAAACAATTCCTTTTTAGGATTTCTTGATTTGCAAAGGTTCAAGCCTCGGATTCAGAAGTTGAAGAAGAATCAAAGAAAATAGATAAGCCCCGGCACAAAAAGCAAAAAGGATCCCATACCCTGCCGCTACGTTTCCAGATGCCTTATAGGAATCGA
>JASGCJ010000023.1:8689-30559 GCA_030054195.1 Minisyncoccota bacterium | reverse complement strand
CAGAGGAGCCTGAGGCCAAAAAAAGAGTGCATCGTGGGGGTTCGTTTCTCTGTTCTGATCAGTTTTGTGCCCGTTACATTTTAGGCACGAGGAGTAAGGGGGAGGTGAGTACGGGAACCTCACACCTCGGGTTTCGTTGCGTTAAAGAGCCTTAATTTTTACTAGTACCTCTGACCCCACAATTTAAAAAACGACTTGCAAGCTATTGACCTGCAATACTTTACAGGACCTCTGACCCCGTATAAGTGATTGTTGATTAATGATTTATAGTGGTGATTTCGGAGACCTTCTCGATTTTGTTTCCGGGGCCAAGCAGTACCGCTTTGGCCCGATGAGTTTTGATCTGCTCGGAAGTCAGTTGGGCAAAGGCCATAATCGTGAGGAGATCCCCCTTTTTTCCGAGATGGGCCGTAGCACCATTCAGAACGATCGAGCCCTTACCTGCAGGGGCGGGGATCAGGTAGGTTTCAAATCGGGCACCGGAGTTGATCACTCCCACAAGTATCTTTTCCCCCACATGTAGGCCTGCGGCTTCAATCAAGTCGACGGATACTCCTAGGCTTCCCTCGTAATCAGGGGAGCCATCCGTCACTGTGGCCCGATGAATCTTACCGCAAAGAAAAGTCCGAAGCATATTTAGATCCTACCAAAAGAAGGAATACGATCGGAGAAGAAAAAAGATTTAAGCCTTGGTTGCCACGGGGGCGGCGTGGGGTTGGGCGGGAGGTAGAGTGGATACAGGAGGGTGGGGCACAACTTTCCAAAACTTCTTAGAAACAGTTTCCCACTGAGCCAGGATCTCTTTGGCTTTCTTGCTCTCGGTGGCCTCGAGATGTTGGTAAATGATGGCTTGTAAGGATTTTGTATCGTCGCCGCCTGTCAGTCTCTCCAAGCCAACCATTCCAGTGTTCAAACGTTGGGAGAAAGTTCCGTCCTCATCAAAAACATACGCAATTCCGCCTGACATTCCCGCGCCAAAGTTTTTCCCCGTAGGACCCAAAACAACAACTGTGCCTCGCGTCATATATTCGCAGCCGTGATCCCCCAGGCCCTCGATGACAGCCGTGGCACCGCTATTCCGTACCGCGAACCGTTCGCCGGCTTGGCCGTAAGCAAAAAGCTTCCCGCCTGTTGCTCCATAAAGGCAGGTGTTGCCGCAGATTGAGTTTAGCGAGGGATCAAATGTCGTTCCTTTTGCAGGGATCAGGATGATCTCTCCGCCTGACATTGATTTTCCGACGTAGTCATTCGCTTCCCCGTGAAGGGTCATTTTCACGCCGTTGACAAGAAAGACTCCAAAAGATTGGCCGCTCGAGCCTTCGAATTTGAGAGTGATACTGCCGTCCGCGAGTCCCTCGTCCCCATACCGATAGGCGATCTCACCACTGAGTGCGGCGCCCACGGAGCGGTGGGAGTTATTGATTTTGTAGGACAGTTTGGCTTTACGCTTTTTGGAGAGGGCATCCTTGGCGTCCTGCATGATCCGGGCATCGATGGGTTGATCCTCAAGCTTGTCGTTTCGCTCCCAAGTGTGGTGGCGGGGTGCAAGGGGATCGACATCGGGCACCGAAAGGAGGGGTTGCAGATTTACCTTCGCGGCTTTGGGATGATTTTCTGGTGTGAAAGCTTCCAGAAGCTCGGGGTGTCCAATAATTTCATTTAGTTTTCGAACACCGAGAGAGGCAAGGATTTTACGAACGTCCTCGGCCACGGCGTTAAAAAAGTCGACGACCGCTTCGGGTGTGCCACGGAACTTTGCTCGGAACTTGTCATCTTGAGTCGCGACCCCCGTAGGGCAGTTGTTGAGATGGCACTGGCGAACAAAGACGCATCCCAGGGCAATTAGGGCTGAAGTTCCGAAATTAAACTCTTCCGCACCCAGGAGAGAGGCGACAACGATATCGTGTCCTGTCCGAATACCTCCGTCTGTGCGTAGCGTGATGCGATTCCGGAGGCCGTTGAGAAGAAGAACTTGCTGGGTCTCGGCTACCCCCAACTCCCACGGGCTTCCTGCGTATTTAATGGAGGAGAGGGGGGATGCGCCTGTTCCACCGTCGTGGCCAGCAATCAGAACAACGTCAGCATGAGCTTTAGCCACTCCCGCGGCGATGGTTCCAACTCCTGCTTCCGCGACAAGCTTAACGCAGATCTTTGCGCGAGGATTGACCTGTTTGAGGTCGTAAATCAGCTGAGCTAGATCCTCGATGCTATAAATATCGTGATGAGGCGGAGGTGAAATGAGCATCACTCCAGGGGTGGAGCGACGAAGAGTCGCAATGAGTGGAGAGACCTTATGGCCTGGTAGTTGTCCTCCTTCGCCCGGCTTGGCCCCTTGAGCAATTTTAATCTCAAGCTCGGTGGCGCTCGCGAGGTACTCTGCGGTGACTCCGAACCGACCTGATGCAACCTGTTTAATCCTGCTATTCTTTGAATCCCCATTCTCCATCGTGGCAAAGCGGGCACGGTCCTCACCTCCTTCACCGGAATTGGATTTCCCCCCGATCCGATTCATCGCGATGGCGAGAACCTCGTGCGCCTCAGGGGATAGGGCTCCGAGGGACATTCCAGCTGTGGTGAAGCGACGACGAATATCCTCAATCGGCTCCACCTCCTCAAGAGGGATTGGGGTGCGACCGGATTTGAGGCGGAGTAAGTGACGGATTGTGATAGGGGTATTTTTGTTTAAAGAATCCACATAAGCTTGGTACTGGGCGGGAGAGTTCCGCTGATCAGCTCCTTTAAGGCCTACAAAAGCTTGGAGGGCTTGGATGGTCGGTGGAGTGATGGCATGAACTTCCCCATCTCGGCGCCAACGGTATACCCCCGCATCGGGTAGACGCTCTGTGGAGTTTGCAGCGGCTGCGTAACCTTCCGTGTGGCGAAGGATGGTTTCGTCCGCCAACTCAGGAACTTCGATTCCTGCGACTTGAGAAGGGGTGTCGGTGAAGTGATTACGAATGAGGGAAGGTCCGATTCCGACAGCCTCAAAAAGCTGACTTCCGTGGTAACTGCTCAGCATGCAGATTCCCATCTTTGACATAATTTTGAGCAGTCCTTTATCGATGGCCTGTCGGTAGGCATTGATGATTTTAGCTGCATCCAAATCTGGCAGGGCACCCTCGGCTTGCCATCGCGCGGCCAGTTCCCAAACGAGATAGGGGCTGACGGCTGAGGCTCCAAAGCTAAGGAGACAAGCGAAGTGGTGGACATCCCTGCAATCGGCCGTATCCGCGATAAGGGAGGTGCGCATTCTCAAGCCAGCACGGATTAAGCTGTGATGAACAGATGAGATAGCCAGAAGCATGGGCAGGGAAGCCTGTTCAGCGGTCGTTCCACGATCGGAGAGGCAGAGGATGGAGGCGCCTTCTTTGACAGCTGTGGCGGCTTCATCGCTGATTTCGCGAAGGCGTTTTTCAAAAGCCTGAACCCCGCCGGAGATTGGAAATAGAACAGAGATGGTTTTCGAGCGAAGACCCGGATCCTTTCGGCCTAAAATTTCTGGGAGTTCTGCGGGAGAGATAACAGGGGAGTCGAGGCGAAGAAGGCGAACATGATCCGGGCCGTCGGTAAGCCAGTTGGGTCGGGTGCCGAGGTAGACCGTTGTGGACATGACCAGCTTTTCGCGGATGGGGTCGATCGGGGGGTTGGTGACTTGGGCAAAGAGTTGGCGAAAGTACTGGTAAAAGAGGCGCGCGCGGCGTGAGAAAACGGCCAAGGCGGCATCATCCCCCATCGAGCCTGTGGCCTCCTCGCCCTTTTGTATCATGGGGAGTAGGATGACTTTGAGTTCCTCGTCGCTGTAACCAAAGGAGAGGAGTTTGGAGGTGAGATCAGTGGGGACGGGCGGGAGTTGAGGGGAAACTTTAGGCAGAGTTTGAAGGCCATCTTTGACCCACTGGCCGTACGGCTTTTCAGAGGCTGCAAAATTTTTGATGTCTGTGTTGCGGAGTAGTTTTTTGTTTACCGTATCGACGGCGATCATTTCACCTGGGGCCAGACGACCTTTTTCAATAATTGATTTCTCCGGGATGTCGCCGATTCCAACCTCTGAGCCCATGAGAAAGAGGCCATCCTTTGTGATTTTGTACCGGGCGGGGCGCAGTCCATTTCGGTCGAGGCAAGCGGCCACGATTCGACCATCGCTAAAGGCGAGAGCGGCAGGTCCATCCCAAGGTTCGTTCAAGCACTCGTGATACTCGTAAAAGGCCCGAACTTCTGGGGAGAGGGACTCTTCCGAGCGAAATGCGGAAGGGACAAGCATGAGCATCGCGTGGAGAGGGCCGCGGCCTGAGATGGATAGAAGTTCGAACGCGTTATCGAGGCTGGAGGAGTCGCTCCCGCCAGGTTGTATGATGGGGTGGAGCAAAGGTAGATCGGATGGGTTCAGGGCAGGATTCGAGAGATCCGCCTCGCGGGCGTGGACCCAGTGCCGGTTGCCACGGAGGGTGTTGATTTCTCCGTTGTGAGCCAGCATGCGGAAGGGGTGAGCGAGGGGCCACGTGGGGAAAGTGTTTGTGCTGTAGCGTTGATGAAAAACAGCGAGAGAGGTTTCGTAGGCGGGGTCCTGAAGATCCAGATAGAAACTCTTCAGTTGGGTGCCCGTGAGCATTCCCTTGTAGACGATGACACGCGAGCTGAAGGAGGGGATGTAGAAAGGGGGAGTCCGATCCGTGGCGCATCGGTGTTCAATTTCGTTACGGGATAGAAAGAGGGACATTTCAAAATCGGCATCTGACATTTTCTTGGCATCTGGTCGTGCAACGAGAAGTTGTTCGATTCTGGGGGCGGAGAGGGCTGCTTTTTCTCCTAGGATGCGAGGATTGACGGGGACGACACGCCAACCGAGAAAAACAAGACCGCGCCGGACGACCACTTCCTCTGCAATGCGGCGAATGTGGGCTTGGGCGTACTTGTCTTGTGCCGGGAGAAAGAAGAATCCAATTCCAAGATCCCCTTCGGAGTAAAGTTGGTGACCAAGTTTCTCTACCTCGCGGCGAAAGAGTTTTGTCGGAATTTGAGTCAGGACTCCAGCCCCGTCGCCTGACTTTGCGTCTGCATCAAGAGCGCCCCGGTGGGCGAGTTGGCAGACACAGTTAAGGGCACGTTCGAGAATGGAGCGGGTGCGTCTGCCTTGGATATCTGCGACAATTCCGACCCCGCAAGCATCGTGTTCATGGGACGGATGATAGAGCCCTTGAGCGGGGGGCATCGCGTGGTTTAGAGGGAATCGCGGCATGGAGCATTTACAATACTTCAGAGAGAGTTTGGCGCAAGAGTGGGAATCCTCTTGAGGGATAAGGCTTTTGGGGGAATTGTGGAGTATGGCTCGTTTCTCTCATGCCAAGAACCCAAGAATTCGGCACGTGCTCGTCTGCTTGCGTCGTGGGAAGCCTGGGGCGGTGGGAGTTGGGATGGTTTTAAAATCGATCTTTCGTCAAGCTGGGGTGAGTGCCCGGTGGGTATCTGAGGGTGGCCTAGCCCGAGCCAAGCGGGGAAGAATTGATGCGGTGGTTGTGGGAGGCGGGGATGGGACGATGCTCCACGCGGCTCAATCAACGATGGGGTGGGGGATTCCTCTTTTAGGGATCAATCTTGGATCTCTGGGTTTTTTGACTTCGATCAAGGCAGGGGAAGTGGGGTTGGTTTTGCCAGAAATATTAAGCGGGCGGTACGGTGTGAGCACGCGGAGCGTTCTCTCGGTCAAATTATCGGGTGGAAATAAGTCGTGGAGTGCGCTGAATGAAGTTTCTGTAGGACCGCAGGCGGGGCAGTTGATGGTGAGAGTTCGGGTCAAGGTAGGGGGAGAAGTTTTAACGGAGTATCATGCGGACGGACTTTTGGTTGCAAGTCCGACTGGATCGACGGCGTACTCCCTTTCGGCTGGAGGACCATTGGTAAGTCCGAAGGCTAGAGCGATGGTGCTGACTCCTGTATGTGCGCATGCGATGGCACAGAGACCTGTGGTGGTCGGGGAGCAGGAGGGTGTGGAGTTATCCTTGAGTGAAGGGGAACCGAGCGCGGTTGTTAGGCTGGATGGAAAGAAGATTGGAAATCTGAGTCGAGGAGGTTCTCTGCGGGTGGAGCTAGGTCGGCCTGTGGTTCGTCTCATGCATCCTGCAGGATTTGGATTCTACGGATTGGCTCGTCAGAAATTAGGGTGGAGCGGTGCGGCTGGAGTCTCACGATGAAACTGGTCGAACTGCTACAGCCGAGTCACATCCTGTTGGATTTACAGGAGACCAAGCGAACAACGGCCATTCACAAGGTTGCATCGTTGTTAGAAAAGGATGAAGGGGTCACTCATTTTCAGGGATTTTACGATGAGCTACTAGCTAGGGAGCGTGTGGAGGCGACGAGCTTAGGAAACGGGGTGGCATTTCCCCATGCGCGAACAGATCATGTGAAACGCCTTGTTTTGGCGGTGGGGCGGAGCCAAGCGGGGGTAAATTTCGAAAATGGCGGAGAGAACATTCATTTTATTTTTGTGATTGGAACCCCACGAAGAATGGTGACTGAATATTTGGCTTTGGTGGGGGCGATGGCTCGGATTTTGAGGCAAGATGAGGTGAGAGAGAAATTGATGCAGGTGAAGACGCCAGAGGAATTTCTGGCTGCCTTGGCGGAGGACCCAGAAGCGGTGTGAAAGTTCGGCTGCGCGATTTGGCGGAAGGGTTGGGGCTTTCGGTGATGGCAGTGTCGAAGGCCTTGCGGGATGCGCCGGATATTGGGGCGGCTACAAAAGCGCGGGTCCAAGCAGAGGCAAAACGAAAAGGGTATTGGCCCAATGAGGCTGCCCGCAGTCTGCGGGTGAAACAGAGTGGCTGGGTGGGGTTGGTTTTGCCTGATCTGGCTTCGGAGGAGGGTCCGATGGTGTCGGGTGGGCTTGTGGAGGCGGCTCAGGAGTCGGGAATCGCAGTTTTGGTTGGAATCGCCCGAACGGCCAAGGAGGAAATGGAGCAGGTGCGGGCAATGATTGGGCGGGGGGCAGAGGCTATCTTTTTACTTCCTAGGATCAGTACGGAGCATCGCTCGGCCGCCTTGGAGCTTGTGAATCAAGCGGGTTGTCCGGTTGTCTTTTTGAAGCGTTATCCAGCGGATGTTGGATTAGGGAGTGGAAAGGTGAGTTGGGCTGTACGGGATATGAAGGGGGCGGCAGATCTGGTGCTGGATCATTTTTATGACTTGGGGCATCGGCGAGTGGCTTATGTGGGTGGTCACTCTGCAGCAAGAAGTCATGCGATTCACATGCAAGCTGTTGTGGAGGGTAGTGAAAAAAGGGGAATGACGTTAATCGGAGGAGGCAGGATGGTGGGGTTGGATTCAGAAGATGCGGCTAAGGAGATGATGAAAATTCTGGAAAAAAAGGATCCGCCCACAGGGGTTATTTGTGGAACCGACATCTTGGCGGGCGGAGTCATTCGAGCCTGTGTAGAGAAAGGAGTTCTCGTTCCGCAAGGGTTGAGTGTGAGTGGGGTGGGAGATGGCGAATTTTCTCGGCACGGGGTCGTGCCTTTAACTACAGTCCGTTTCCCAAGTCTGGGCAGATTAGGATTTGAGCTTTGGAAAAAAGGGCGAGAAGATGATTCAGTCATGAAACCGGTGCTTGTGAAGGGGGAGTTGATTGTCCGAAGCTCGACAGGAAAGGCCTAATTCATGAAAGCCAATTCACTCGACCTACAATTTATGAAGGAAGCTGAGGCGGAGGCCCGCCAAGGGTTGTTGGAAGGGGGAATTCCGATTGGGTCGATTCTGGTTCGAGGGAATTCCATTGTCGGCCGAGGTCACAATCAACGGGTTCAAAAAGGAAGTGCGATTTTGCATGGGGAGATGGACTGTTTGATGAATGCAGGAAGGCAGAGAAGTTATCTAGATACGGTAATCTTTTCGACCTTGTGCCCTTGCTACATGTGTTCTGGGACGATTGTGCAGTTCAAAATCCCGCGAGTGGTGGTTGGGGAGGCGATCAATTTTCCTGGAGCCCCTGATTTTCTGCGATCGCATGGGGTCGAGGTGGTCATTCTAGATCAACCCTCGTTAGTGAAAATGATGGGGGATTTTATTCGAGCCAAGCCCGAGTTGTGGAACGAGGATATTGCGGAGTAATCCAAGCAGTGTAGCCACTGCGGGTGTTAGACGCCTTTAGGAAGGGTGCGGATGGAGGGGAGAGCACGATATCGCTGGTCTAGATCAAGACCGTAGCCCACGACGAATTCGTCTTTGATTGAGAAACCCACCCAACGCGCCTTTACGGCATGTACTCGTTTTCTTTTCTTGCTCAAAAGAACGCAGATCTGGACCGTCCGGGCACCCAATTTCTTGGCATGAGCCCGAGTGCGGTCGAGAGTGAGTCCTGAATCCAGAATGTCGTCAATCAGGAGGATATCCCTGCCTACAAAGTTTCCACGGCAGTGGTGAAGACCCCGGATTTTTCCAGTCGAGCGGGTGCCTTGATAGCTGGAGATATTCCAAAACTCGACCTCGGTGTCAGGATCCAAATGGCGAAGGAGGTCGACAACGAAAAAGACACTTCCTTTCAGTAGGGCGACGATCGTGAGCGGGCGGTTGCGGTAGGTTTTGTGGATGGACGCAGCTAAGGTTCGAACCCGACGGCGAATTTGCGGAGCCGAGAGGTAGGGTTGCCCCGGGGGACGAATCACTGACCCGCAGCGGTTGGAGTTAGCTCAGCCAGCTCTTGCGTGATTTTTGCAGTGAGGGGGCCTGAAATTTTAAGATCGAGGCCTTTTTGGAATGAGTCCCTAGCATTTTTTTCTTCCTCAAGTTGGGCGAAGCATAGACCGGCGTAGTAGTACACAGCCTGAGAGGTCAGAGCATCTAGGGAAGCCGGGATTTTGGCGAGCTGATCCACGAGTTTTCTGAAATCCTCTCGCGCGATGCTGCGACGATTGAACATGGTTGGGAGGTGATAGTTGTTGATCGCTCGGATGAAGCGAACGTTTGGGTCGGTAGGGCGAATGGTGACGGCACGGTCCATGCAGTCGCGACCGGCCATAAGATACCGAAGTTTCCCTGGTCCGATAAAGGCGTCCCGGCTTGCAAGGGTGTAAGCACTGCCCAAATAAACAAGGAGGATGCCGTTGTCAGGTTGTTCCGCTGTGAGTTCCTCCAGCCAAGCCACAAGGCGTCGGGTAGCATCCTTATTGCCGGACTCGGCCAAGGAGTGCATTTCGTAAATCTGATTGAGAAGGGGGTGCGAGTAGGTCTCTGATACGGGGGCAGAGGCGAGGGTCGGCGCAACAGATGCCAATGACAAAAGAGCGCCGAGGATGGGTAAATTAAGCTTAATAGTCAGGTTGAGCTCCTTGTCTTACACATAAGAAGGTGTTTGCGAATAAGCAAGGGGAAATTCGATAGACCCACAAGGGGTTGTGGTTGATCGCTTTGAGTCGACGCAATTAAAGGGATTAGTCGTTTCTTCGGCCTGCGAGAAGAGGGAGAAGATGCCAGAGTAAATAGAGGAGGGAGGTAATAAAGGCGGCGACATAGGTCCAAGCGGCTGCACGTAGGACGTTATCCACGGCTTTCGATTCGGCGCCTGGGGAGATAAATTTCATCTTCGGTAGGATTTGCAGGGCTCTTCGTGAAGCATCGAATTCCACGGGCAGGGTCACCAAGTTAAAAAGCATGATCGTGCCCCATCCAGCGACCATGATGGTGAGGTAAGTTTGGGATTGGAAACCGCCGAAACCTGAGAAGAGTCCGAAGAGGGGAAGCCATGTCACGATTTGGCTCGCGAACGTAGTGGCTCCCACCGACGCCATGCGCCACTGGAGCGGGGCGTAAGCAATTTTATGTTGGATCGCATGGCCGCACTCGTGAGCGGCGACGCCCAGAGCGGCGGCGGAGTGACCGTGAAAGTTTTGAGTCGAGAGAACGAGCCGGCGATGCATGGGGTCGTAGTGATCGCCGAGGAGACCATCCTGCTCCACGATCTCCACATTGCGAATTCCAGCCGCGTCGAGGATACGAGCGGCGGCCTCAGCTCCGGTAAAACCCGAGGAGGCGGGAACTTGGCTCCCCTTTGCGTAGGCGATCTTTACTTTTGCGGCGGCCCATAGGGAAAGGGCCATCGTTCCAATGAAGGTGAGAAGAAAGAGTCCGTTCATGAGGTAGTAAAGTAAAACGACTCCCCTAGGAGTGCAAGAGGGAGTGAACCCTTCTTTGTAACTCACTCCCACGGAGGGAATTATTTGCAGAACTTAGCGATTCTACGAACGCCCTCTTCGATCTGGTCGATCGAGGTGGCGTAGGAGACGCGAACGGTGGAGTCGAGTCCGAAGGCTTTTCCGGGGACGACTGCAACGCGCTCTTTCTCGAGGAGTTTCTCTGAGAACTCGGTCGAGTTCATCCCAGTTCGGGAGATATCGACCAAGATGTAGAAAGCTCCTTGGGGTTTCACGAAGGAGAGCTTCGGAATGAGACCCAGAAGATCGCAGAAGCGACGACGGCGTTTATCGTACTCTTTGACCATCTCTTGGACGCAATCTTGTGGTCCGCGATATGCGGCTAGGGCGCCTTTTTGGGCAAAAGAGGTCGGGTGTGAGGTGGAGTGACTTTGGATCGAGTCGATCACTTTAGAGAGAATGACGGGGGCTGCGATGTAACCGAGGCGCCATCCGGTCATAGCGTAAGGTTTGCTAAAACCGTTCACCGTCAGGGTGAGGTTGTAGAGTTCCTTGCTAAAGGATGCGATCGAGGAGTGTTTCACTCCATCATAGACAAGCTTTTCGTAGATTTCGTCGGAGAGGATGAAGATTTCCTCTTCGAGGGCAACTTCGGCTAAAGCAGCGAGCTCGTTCTCGGAATAAACCGATCCGGTGGGATTCCCGGGGGAGTTGATGATGACCATTTTGGTCATCGGGCTCATGTACTCGCGAAAGAGTTCTGGGGTTAATTTGTAGCTGTTCTCGGCTTTGGTAGGAACCATGACGGGTTCTCCGCCCGCGATGCGAACCATCTCTGGGTAGCTGAGCCAGTAGGGGGATGGGATGAGGACTTCATCTCCAGGATTCACCGTGGCCAGGATGGCATTAAAACAGGCATGTTTCGCTCCACAGGTCACGATGATCTGAGAGGGGTCGTACGAGAGATTGTTTTCGGCTTTTAGTTTTTCTGAAATTGCGGCTCGGAGTTCTGGAATTCCAGAGGAAGGGGTGTACTTGGTGAAGCCAGCGTCCAAGGAGCCCATAGCGGCGGCTTTGATGTGCTCGGGAGTATCGAAATCAGGTTCCCCTGCGCCAAATCCGACGACGTCCAGCCCTTCTGCCTTCATGCTTTTGGCGCGGGCATCTATCGCGAGAGTGGCCGAGGGTGTGAGGAGTTGGGTGCGTTCAGCGGTATCGAGGGGCATAGTAGTTTTTCCTTAGTTTGTTTAAAGTTGAGTCAAAAAGGTATCGAAGAGCTTCTATGAAGTCGAGCAGTTTAGCTGGGGTGGGGAAGATTTTTGATTTTTAATTTTGGATTTGTGGGCTTGTGGACGTGCGGTTGCGGAGAACCGCCTGTGCTTGGCTTCAGCCGAGGCGGCGAAGTGCTTCGCGGACGAGGTCACCTGAGGGGAGTGAGGAGTCGAGGCCGTCGAGGGCTTTCTGCGCTTCGGCTGATTTGTAGCCAAGGGCGAGAAGGGCCAGGAGGGCGTCCTGGGAGTGGCCTGCAAGTGGGGCAGGGGAGCCTTTGGAGGGAGCACCACCAGCGAGAGCGTCGAGAGCAGGAAGTTTATCGCGTAGTTCCAAGACGATCCGCTCGGCTGTTTTTTTTCCAAGACCTTTAAGTTTGGCTAACGTGGTGGTGTCACCCGTGGCGACGGCATCGCGCACGATCGTGGGGCTGGTGCCCGCGAGGATCGAGAGGGCAGTTTTGGGGCCAACACCCGAGACGTGGTGGAGGAGGAGCCGAAAGAGATCGCGTTCGCTCGGCGTAAAGAATCCATAAAGGGTGTGGGCATCTTCCCGAACAACAAGATGAGTGAGGAGACGGACTTTTTCGTTGGGTTGGGGAAGACGATCGTACGTCGTGACGGGGATGAGGAGTTCGTATCCGATTCCTTGGCAGTTGATCACCACTCGGGTGGGCCAAGCTTCAGATAGGGTTCCTTCGAGAAAAGAGATCATGTTAGGAGATTGCAGGAATCATTCGGGAGGAAAAGGCCACACGGCGAAGATGGGTAAGGCCAACAGCGAGAGCGTCGGCCTCATCGGGAAGGGGGTTGTGGCGCAGGCCAAAGAGGGCGCGGGTCATGAAGGCGACCTGCTCTTTTTTTGCAGCGCCTTTTCCTGTGGCGGATTTTTTAACAAGTTTGGGTGGGTATTCGTGGATGGTCAGACCGCCTCGGGCAGCGGCAAGCAGAGCCACACCCCGGGCGGCACCCAGGATGACAGCGGTGCGCGTGTTTTGGACATAGATGATGAGTTCAATGGCGAGAGCAGTTGGGGAGTGTTGCGAGATAAGTTCGGAGAGGCGGTCGTGAATTTCGATCAGGCAATCTTGGGAGGTGCGAGAAGCGGGATTTTTAATGGTCCCGGAAGCGAGGACAGCGGGTTTTTCGGCCGTGCCTTCGAGGATGGCGTAACCGGTACCACGGAGCGAGGGGTCGATAGCCAGAATGCGCACGGGAAAAGCGTGCCAAGCGGGGTCAAATTGTCGAGGGAAGCCGATGGGCATGGTTTGACCCTTAGAAAACGACGGTTATTCTAAGACCATGAGATGGATCTGGCTGTTTTTGGTTTGGAGTGTGCCTTTGTTGGGGGTGAATTATGCCCAGACGAATGATCCGACGGCTGGCGGGGCGGTAAAACCTGTGCCTGCCAAGAAAAACCCTTTGGCGAATGCGCGTACCGTAAATTCGGGTGATTCGGAGAGTGGCAAGACGGAGGATAAGGAGAAGGTCCAGAGTTCGGTCGCCAATCCTGAGGAGGAGCAGGCGAGGAGCAGAATTCAACCCGAAGACAACAGTCCTGACGTGGGAATGTTTGTGGTGATGGCAAACAAAGGTTGGGACTCGGTGAACCCGGCCAGTCCAAACAAACCCGTTTACCAGCAGGTGATTCAGGAGAGGGGCACGGCACCGACCTTCAGCAATAATATGATGGATTCGCCCGACGGCTCGAGCCGGCCGAATGATGGGTGGAAGTTGTTCGGTTGGACGTACTAAAAAAAAGTTTCTCAACCAATCCCGAATCCTTTGATTCGGGATTTTTTATTTAAGAGCTGGGTTTATATCGGAGAAGTCTTAGCGCATTTCCAGTGAGGAGAAGGCTGGAGAGACCCATGGAGGTGGCGGCCCAAGTGGGGGAGAGGGCCCAGCCGGTGGAGGAGATGAAGAGGCCGGCGGCAGCGGGGAGCGCGAGGGCATTGTAGGCGAAAGCTAGGAAAAGATTCTGACGGATGACTCGGACGGTGGCTCGTCCTATGAGAAACGCTCGGGCGATGCCAGCGATGTCGCCCTTTAAGACAACAACTGAGGCGGCTTCTTTGGCGGCATCGGTTCCGTTTCCGAGTGAAATCCCCAGATCAGCGGAGGCGAGGGCGGGAGCGTCGTTCGTGCCGTCGCCGGCCATGGCGACGAGACCGGGGACGGTGCCGAGAAGAGCGGAAACACGGGCGGCTTTGCCTTCGGGTTTGACGCCTGCTTGAACTCGGGTGATCCCGAGTTGGGAGGCGACGGCGCGAGCAGGTTCGGGCTGATCGCCAGTGAGAAGTTCAATATCGATACCGAGATTTTTTAGAGAGTGGATTGCGGCAGGGGTGGTGAACCGTATTGGATCGGCCATATCAAAACGTGCGAGGCAGCGGTTTCCATCGGCTAACCAGACGGCAGGACCTGATACGCCAGAATTTGTAGTACGAAGGGTTTGGGAAATATTCACTTTTTTCTGTTCGAGAAAAGAGAGCTGTCCGAGGAGAAGTTCTCGGTTTTTGGTTTTGCCTGCGATGCCTTGGCCTGGGGTGTCTTGAATGTCGGAAACTTTTTCTAAAGAGAGATTCTTTGTGTGGGCGGCTTTGACGATGGCTTTGGACAAAGGATGGAGGCTGGAGGTGGCCAGGGAGGCTCCGAGGGTAAGAGCTGACGTTTCGGAAATCCCTTCGGCGGTAATGATATGGGTGACTGCGGGGTTGCCTTCGGTGAGGGTTCCGGTTTTGTCGACGACGAGGAGTTTTACTTTGGAGAGTTTTTCGAGTGAGGATGGGTTTCGGATGAGTACGCCGAGGCGTGCGGCGCGGGAGAGTCCGCATGCGGTGGCGACGGGGGCGGCGAGGCCGAGGGCGCAGGGGCAGGCGGCGATGAGGACGGCAACGGCCCGATTGATTGCGGTAGCGGTCGTTTCATCGGCAAGGATCCATCCGACGACGGTGGCGACGGCGAGAAGAAGGACGAGGGGAGTGAAGATGGCCGCGATTTTGTCAGCGACGCGTTGGAAGGGTGGGGGATTTTCGCGGGCTTCGTCGACGAGTCGGGCGAGGCGAGCCACGAGGGAGTCTTTGCCTGCTTTTTCGGCGAGGATGAGGAGTCGGCCTCCGGAGACCAGAGTTCCTCCGAGAACGGAATCGCCGACAAACTTTTCGATGGGGAGGGGCTCACCGGTGAGGATGGATTCTTCTACGGAGGCGTGGCCTTCGAGAATTTTTCCATCTGCGGGAATGGTTTCTCCTGGGAGGACGATGAGGTGGTGCCCGGCTTGGATTTCGGACCAGGGGATAATTTTTTCGGAGCCTTGGGAGATAAGTCGGGCGGTTGGCGGGGTAAGGGTGAGGAGATTTTTTAAAGATTGGGCGAGTTTAGATTCGGAGCGTTGTTCGATCCATTGACCTGCGAGAACGAGGGTGGTGATGGCGGCGGAAGCATCGAAAAACAGTGGTGTATGTGTTTTGCCATTAATGATTAGCGTAAAAAGGCTATAAAAGTAGGCCGTAAGTGTGCCTGATCCTAGCAGTGTAAACATATTAAGATTAAGTATTTGCACGCTTTTTATGAAGTATTTGATAAGGGGAAGGCCGATCCAAAAAACGACTATTGATGACATAAGTACTTCTACAATAGACTTATATGGAATATAAAGGTGGCCTGACGATATGAAGTGAAGGGGAATAGAGAGAAGGAGAGAGAGCAGGGCTAATTTTCCGTAGGGTGGGGGCAGGGTAGGGGTTGAGTGGCAAGAGTGGTGGCTATTTGAGGGTATTGTTTGGGCGTGGGAGTGGTTCATTGGGAATATGGATAAGATGAATGGGTTATGAAAAAAATATATAAAAAAACATTTGACCTAATCTGTGGGAGGCGTATCTTTTCCATCCCCTTAATTTCAGTTTCGGATTTTTTCGGATCTGCGGGGAAATCAGTTCTTTTACAACGGGGTGTTCTTTTGTCTGGATACGGACAGGAGGATACAATCGACAGCAGAAGTTCGAAGGAAGATTGAATTGTGCGGGTTACCGTTCTCGATCGGGTTGACAGCCTGAGGCGAGGATGCCGGTCTGGGTGCAAGCTCAGGGCGGAGGTGGTGACCAAACATTTTGTCGGCCAATAATATATTGGCCAGAATTTAAGGCTGGTTTCTCTCGGGGTAACCTGGGGAGATCGGCTCCTATTCTCTATTGGAGAGTTTGATTCTGGCTCAGAACGAACGCTGGCGGCGTGGATAAGACATGCAAGTCGAACGCGATTTTCTCGGTTAGCAATAACTGAGAAAATTGAGTGGCGAATGGGTGCGTAACACGTGGGAATTTATCCGGAAGTGGGGGATAGCTTGCCGAAAGGCAAATTAATACCGCATATGCCCGTAAGGGCAAAGTGGGGGACCGCAAGGCCTCACGCTATCGGAGGAGCCCGCGCCCTATCAGCTAGTTGGTGAGGTAATGGCTCACCAAGGCTTAGACGGGTAGCTGGTCTGAGAGGACGACCAGCCACACTGGAACTGAGACACGGTCCAGACACCTACGGGTGGCAGCAGTCGAGGATTTTTCTCAATGGGGGCAACCCTGAAGGAGCGACGCCGCGTGGAGGATGAAGGGCTTCGGCTCGTAAACTCCTGTCACCGACGAACAAGGCATTCGGATTAATAAATCGGATGCTTGATGGTAGTCGGAGAGGAAGGGGCGGCTAACTCTGTGCCAGCAGCCGCGGTGATACAGAGGCCCCAAGCGTTGTTCGGATTTACTGGGCGTAAAGGGTGTGTAGGGGGTCGTGTAAGTTTGACGTGAAATCCCGTTGCTCAACAACGGAACTGCGTCGAATACTGCTCGGCTGGAGGTTCGGAGATGAGGGCGGAATTCTCGGTGTAGCGGTGAAATGCGTAGATATCGAGAGGAACGCCGATGGCGAAAGCAGCCCTCAAGACGAAATCTGACCCTGAAACACGAAGGCCAGGGGAGCAAACGGGATTAGATACCCCGGTAGTCCTGGCAGTAAACGGTGCTCATTAGATGTAGGCGGATTCGACCCCGCCTGTGTCGAACCTAACGGATTAAATGAGCCGCCTGGGAAGTACGGTCGCAAGATTAAAACTCAAAGAAATTGACGGGGGCCCGCACAAGCGGTGGAGTATGTGGCTTAATTCGATGCAACGCGAAGAACCTTACCTGGCCTTGACATGCTTAGTTCAAGCGTGGAAACACGCTGGCCCGCAAGGGCGATTTGCACAGGTGCTGCATGGCTGTCGTCAGCTCGTGTCGTGAGATGTTGGGTTAAGTCCCGCAACGAGCGCAACCCTCGTGGTTAGTTATTCCCGGGCAACCGGAATCTGACCAGACTGCCCTGTGAAACGGGGAGGAAGGTGGGGACGACGTCAAGTCCGTATGGCCCTTACGGCCAGGGCTGCACACGTACTACAATGCCCAATACAGAGGGACGCAAGACCGCAAGGTGGAGCTAATCCCGTAAAGTTGGGCCCAGTTCGGATTGGAGGCTGCAACTCGCCTCCATGAAGTTGGAATCGCTAGTAATGGCGCATCAGCTACGGCGCCGTGAATACGTTCCCGGGCCTTGTACACACCGCCCGTCACATCATGAAAGCCGGTCTTACCCAAAGTCGCCTCCGGGTGCCTAAGGTAAGGCTGGTGATTGGGATGAAGTCGTAACAAGGTAGCCGTAGGGGAACCTGCGGCTGGATTACCTCCTTTCTAAGGAGTATTTTACCTCGACTCATTCCTGTCGGGAGATTCGTCTCCTGACTGGATTGAGTCGAGATAGGTCGATCCCTGTACGTTCGGTAAAACGAACGATGGGATTTTAAGACCACGTTGGGGAAACCCAATGCGGCCACGCCTGAGTGGCCCGCACAATTCAGTCTTCCGAACAAACTTTTTTGGCGTCCGATCCTGTGGACCTGATGGCTTTGGGGGCATAGCTCAGTTGGTAGAGCGGTAGCTTTGCAAGCTATAGGTCTGGGGTTCGAATCCCCATGCCTCCAGTGAGGATGGCGGGATACAATTTGGCTGGGGCCTGTAGCTCAGTTGGTTAGAGCATGCGCTTGATAAGCGCAGGGTCACTGGTTCGAGCCCAGTCAGGCCCAAGAGGCAGGATGGGTGGAGGGGACGCCGAGAGAGGGAGTGAGGGAAACGAAAAATTTCCTTAGTTGGCGTAAGCTGGCTAGGGGTTCTTTGACAACTGCGCAGAATAGATAGTTTTTACACACGAGTCTTTCCGTGTCTCGGGCGGGGAACCGCACGGGGCAACGGACAAAATTCGGGTAAAACAACTTCAAGTCGAGGCGAGATTCTATTGAAGAATTAGAAATGAATTGTAAGCGACCTTAACGGATTGCGAGATCAAGCTACCGAAGGCGCACGGAGAATGCCTTGGCACCAGATGGCGATGAAGGACGTGGTAAGCTGCGATAAGTCCCGGGGAGCCGCACACAGGCGCTTGGACCCGGGAATTTCCTAATGGGGTAACCCGATCGGGGGAATGCCCGATCACTCTGGCCTGAATACATAGGGCCAGTAGAGCGACACCCGCTGAAGTGAAACATCTCAGTAAGCGGAGGAAGAGAAAACGAGCGTGATTCCGTAAGTAGTGGCGAGCGAAAACGGAAAAGCCCAAACCGGGGAGCTTGCTCCCCGGGGTTGTAGGGCCACAATGTGGGACTTTAACGGTTAGGAGAAGCGGATGGAAAGCCGCTCCCAAGAGGGTGAGAGACCCGTATCCGAAAACCGAAGAAGCCCTAGTGGTACCCTGAGTAACGCGATGCACGTGAAACTTCGCGTGAACCCGTCCCGACCACGGGATAAGGCTAAATACAATCTGGTGACCGATAGTGGACAAGTACCGCGAGGGAAAGGTGAAAAGAACCGCTGTGAGCGGAGTGAAACAGAACCTGCAACCGTGTGCCGACAAGGTGTCAGAGCCCCGCAAGGGGTGATGGCGTGCCTTTTGCTTAATGAGTCTGCGAGTTATTGTCTGTGGCGTGCCGAAGGGCTTCTGGTCCAGAGGCGGAGCGAAAGCGAGTCCGAAATGGGCGAACATAGTCGCAGGCAGTAGACCCGAAGCGGAGGTGATCTACCCATGGCCAGGATGAAGTCCCAGTAAAATGGGATGGAGGTCCGAACTGGTGAGCGTTGAAAAGCTCTCGGATGAGCTGTGGGTAGGAGCGAAAGACTAATCAAACCCCGTGATAGCTGGTTCTCCCCGAAATAGCTTGAGGGCTAGCCTTGCATGCTGACCTGTAGAGGTAGAGCACTGGATGGACGAGGGCCCATACCCGGGTACCGAATCCAATCAAACTCCGAATGCTACAGGGTGGAGTGCAGGAGTCAGACGGCGGGGGATAAGCTTCGTCGTCGAGAGGGAAACAGCCCAGACCGTCAGCTAAGGTGCCTAACGACCGCTGAGTGGAAAGGATGTGGGATTTCTTAGACAGTGAGGATGTTGGCTTAGAGGCAGCCATCATTTAAACAAAGCGTAACAGCTGACTCATCGAGAGATCCCGCGCCGAAAATGATTGGCGATCAAGCGGTCGACCGAAGCTACGGATGAAATACCGGTTCGCCGGAATTTCGTGGTAGGGGAGCGTTCTGTACGCATCGAAGCGGAAAGGAAACTGACCGTGGAGTGTACGGAAGTGAGAATGCAGACATGAGTAGCGATCATCCCGGTGAAATTCCGGGACGCCGTAAACCCAAGGTTTCCTGGGGAAGGTTCGTCCTCCCAGGGTTAGTCGGGTCCTAAGTCGAGGCCGCACGGCGTAGACGATGGGCAGCAGGTTCAATATTCCTGCACCGCCGAAATTTAACCTACGTGGACGCAAGAACGGAGAGTGGCAAGGTGATGAATGTCCTTGTCCCGCAAGGGGACGCGGAGGCTACGGCCGAAGCGGATCATTTAAAGTTTTTGCCGAGAAAAAGCGTAGCGAATACTAAGGCGCCCGTACCGTAAACCGACACAGGTGGGTGAGTAGAGTATACTAAGGTGCGCGAGTGAACCCTCTTCAAGGAACTCGGCAATCTAACCCCGTAACTTAGGGATAAGGGGTGCCCCGTCGTAAGACGGGGTCGCAGAGAAATGGGCCTACCGACTGTTTAGCAAAAACACAGCACTCTGCTAAGTCGTGAAGACGACGTATAGGGTGTGACACGTGACCAATGCCGAAAGATTACGGTAAGGGGTCAGCCGCAAGGCGAAGCTCCGAGCCCAAGTCCCGGTGAATGTCGGCCGTAACTATAACGGTCCTAAGGTAGCGAAATTCCTTGTCGGGTAAGTTCCGACCTGCACGAATCGTGTAACGAGTGGGCCGCTGTCTCGAAGAGGCGCTCGGCGAAGTTGTATTGGCGGTGAAGATGCCGCCTACCCGCAGTAGGACGGAAAGACCCCGTGCACCTTTACTGTAAGCTGTCGCTGGATTTTCGTTCGGAATACTTAGCGTAAGTGGGAGACGTTGATCCTTGGGTTTCGGCCTAAGGGGAGTCGCCAATGAAACACCACCTTTTCTTCATGAAGATTCTAACCCTTGCCCGTCATCCGGGTGGGGGACCACGGCAGCGGGTCAGTTTGACTGGGGCGGTTTCCTCCTAAAGAGTAACGGAGGAGTGCTATGGTTCTCTCAGCATGGTTGGTAATCATGCGTCGAGCGTATGGGTACATGAGAGCCTGACTGCGAGACCTACAAGTCGAGCAGGGACGAAAGTCGGCCCAAGTGATCCGGTGGTTGAAAGTGGAATCGCCATCGCTCATCGGACAAAAGGTACGCCGGGGATAACAGGCTGATCGCGCCCAAGAGTTCATATCGACGGCGCGGTTTGGCACCTCGATGTCGGCTCATCGCATCCTGGGGCTGGAGAAGGTCCCAAGGGTCCGGCTGTTCGCCGGTTAAAGCGGTACGCGAGCTGGGTTCAGAACGTCGTGAGACAGTTCGGTCCTTATCCACTGTGGGCGCAGGAAATGTGACGGGTTCATTCCCTAGTACGAGAGGACCGGGAATGACGTACCTCTGGTGTTCCGGTTGTCGCGTCAGCGGCAGCGCCGGGTAGCTAAGTACGGAAGAGATAAGCGCTGAAAGCATCTAAGCGCCAAGCTCATCCGAAGATGACATTTCCCCATTAGGGACGTGGTAGATAATCACGTTGATAGGTCGCAAGTGGAAGCACGGTAACGTGTTTAGCTAAGCGATACTAATTTCCCAATTGGCTTGATCTCAGGATTTTCCGCGATGCGGTCCGCTTCCTCCGGGAAGCGGGTCGCCGGCGGACAATTCACTGAGTATTTTTGATTCGCAATGAGTCGCTGATTTATTTCAAGCGTCTCGGCAGAAGTTGATTCTATTTTGCGCAGTTATCAGGGAATCCCATCGGGAATTCTTTGAAAACGAAAGTGACGAAAGCCGACAGACGGCCTTTTCCAGTAGGGGAGACTTCCCTGAGAGGAACAGTGGTCTGGTGGCCTTAGAGTCGTGGTCCCACCCGGTCCCATATCGAACCCGGAAGTGAAACGCGACATCGCCGATGGTAGTGCGTCTATAGGGCACGCGAGAGTAGGTCGTCGCCAGAGTTTAACCGCCCCGTGGCTTAAATAGTCACGGGGCGGTTTTCTTTTTATCGTATCTTCGGAATTTGGGGCAGGTGATCGAAGTGGGTGTCCCGCGTGTAGACGATGAGGGAGTGCTCTAAGGCGAGTGCGGCAATCCAGATATCATTGGTGGGAATCGGTGTGCCCTGCTTACGCAAGTAAACGTAGAGTGCGGCGCAGTGGTGGGTCGTCGCATCCGTCGAGTGAACCGTGCGAACCCCCGGTTGCTGCAGGAATTCGGTCAGCACCCTGGCCTGATCCAACCCTCGTTTCAAAAGTAGTGATCCAACTCGAATTTCTGCGAGTACGACAAACGGGACGACTACTTGAACGGCTGATTCAAGACGACTGACAACCTCGGGATCACCTGAGCAGAAATCGATAAAGCGATTGCTATCGATGAGCAGTCGCACCGATCTACTTCCAATCCTCGGGGTTCACGCGATCCATCTCGGCTAAAGTGGATCTCCAAGAGGCGTGATCCACCTCATCTTTTTTATGAAGAAGGGAGTGAAGGGATCGGTACCGAACGGAGTGATCGCCTGTTCCTAGCCCGCGCTGAAGAGCCTGAAGCGCTGCTTGGTTGAGGCTGATTTCTTCCATTGCAGCCGTTTCCCGAAGGCGACTATCCGTAAACTCAGGTATGTCTCGAATCGTGTACTGTGTTTTTAAATTCTTCTTCATGCATGCATTGTAGGCACATAGTGTAGGCAAAGCAATGGATTTTATATGCAATCGATTAGAAGGACTTTTAGTATTAGATAAACTAACAGACGGCGTTTATTGGCGACTAA
Source organism: Minisyncoccota bacterium (assembly GCA_030054195.1). Lineage (GTDB taxonomy): Bacteria > Verrucomicrobiota > Verrucomicrobiia > Methylacidiphilales > Verrucolacustridaceae > Verrucolacustris > Verrucolacustris abundans. The sequence goes on along the minus strand of JASGCJ010000023.1, from coordinate 8,758 downwards.
TACGAGCGTTGGTATGGATGGGCTTGGCAGGAGAGGTGAATTTGGCTCTATTTAAGGGCTTACAATGTA
>JASGCJ010000023.1:0-8589 GCA_030054195.1 Minisyncoccota bacterium | reverse complement strand
TGGATGGGCTTGGCAGGAGAGGTGAATTTGGCTCTATTTAAGGGCTTACAATGTACTGGATTTTACCATTCGCGTCGGCTGCTGGGGGTGCCCCCGTGCCTGCAGCTGCGACAACCTTTTTTCAGATCGGGCCTCTGCCTGTGACGAGTAGCATGGTGGCATTATGGGGAGTGGCTTTGGGCATCCTTTTGGTTGTGGGAATCGGCACGCGTAAGATGGCGCTGGTCCCCACGGGTTCGCAAAACTTTGTGGAGGCTGTGGTGGATGCGGTTCGGGGAATGATTTCAGGCCTATTGGAACCGAAAGTTGTGGGTTGGGCGTTTCCCTTGATCGCGACCTACTTTATTTTTATCGCGATCTCCAATTTAGTGGATTTGATGCCTGGAGTTGGAAGCATTGGTTATGGGCATGCCGTGGCGGGTGGATTGCCCTTTGCAGTGGATCATGTGGAGCGTCCTTTTCTGCGTCCTCCAACGGCAGATGCGAATCTGACGGTATCGATGGCCGTCATCTATTTTATCATGAGCACCCTTTGGGCTATTTGGTACAATGGACCGCTCGGCTTGGTGAAGCACATCTTTGGAGTGAAGGGAAAAATCAGCGGGTTTCTCCTTCTGCCTATGACGATTATTTTCGCAGTGGTTGGAATCGTGGAGTTGATTTCCATTTTAATCCGGCCCGTATCTTTATCCATGCGGTTGTACGGAAACGTGTATGGCGGGGAGAGCGTGCTGACCCTGATGTTAAAGATGCTGCCTTTTGGAATCGCGGCGGTGCCGTTCTATTTTCTGGAGCTGATTGTTTGCCTCGTGCAGGCGATCGTCTTCACCATGCTTTGTGTGGCTTTTACGGCTACACTTTGTTCGCACTCTGAAGAAGAGGGCGGGCACTAGAGGGACCTTTTAGAAATTCGCTCCTAACGACCTGCGTGGGTCGGGGAGACGGAAATCGGGGGTCCAACGAAAGGGACACGAACTATGATGCTGGCAGAAGCAGGACAAGTTACCTTCAACGGAATGCAGTTAGCGGTGGCGCTGGTCGGTGCGGGTGCGGCGCTGGGCGTCGGCCTGATCGGCGGACGTGCGGCCGAGGCGGTCGGACGGAATCCCGGGGCTTTCAACCCTGTGTTGATCATCAGTCTCCTAGGGATGGCGTTTGCCGAGGGTCTCGCGATTCTCGTCTATTTCGTCGTCAACAAATAACCCGGTACCGGGAGAACCGCCATGTTGGCTAGTTCCCTTGTTGAAACGGGTCACCAGCTCGCTGAGCAGTTGGGGATCGATTGGGCAAAATTTACTGCCCAGACGATCAACTTTCTCATCGTTCTCGCGATCTTGTGGCGTTTTGCCTATCGGCCAGTGCTCACGATGTTGGCAGAGCGCAAACGTCTGATCGAAGAAGGTTTGGCAGGCGCTGAAAAAGGCCGTCAAAGCCTGGCTGAAGCTGAAGAACAACGACGAAAAATCCTTCGGGATGCGGAGTCGCGTTCCGAGAAGATGGTGGCGGAGGCTCGTGCTGCGGCTGACATCCAAGGAGCCAAGCGGCTATCCGAGGCTCATGCCCAAGCCGAAACGCTCGTCAAAAAAGCCCAAGAAACGATGGATCGGGAGCGGGCCCTACTTGAAGCAGAGATGCGTAAAGAGTTGGGTCGTTTGGTAGCCCGAACCACGGAAAAGGTGGTCGGCCGTGTGCTGACACCCCAGGACGAGGAACGTCTGCGAAAAGAAGCCGTGGCTCAGGTCGCCGGATAAATCCTAACCTCTTCCAATGAAAATTAATCGTGCTGCGAGATCTGAGGCCAAGACCCTTTTTCGAATCTGCCATTCGGAACAGGGATTGGATGAGGCGCGGTTACGGAAGGTGATTGGAGTTTTGGCACAGAAGAAGCCCCGCGGTTACCTTCAGGTTTTGGGGCGGTTGGGGCAGTTGGTTCGCTTGGAGGTGGGACGAGCTACCCACGAGGTGGTGTCCGCCGTGAAGTTGGAGGACGGAGGAAAATCGGTTTTCTCCGTTTTAGAAAAACATTTTGGTAAACCGCTAGCACAGCAGGTCGAGGTTCGGCCAGAGGTGTTGGGCGGCTTAAGAATTCGCGTGGGCAGTGATGTCTGGGACGCGACCATTCGCGGGCGCTTGGAGGCGCTTGCTCGGTCGGCCTAACCCCTGCCAGAAAGTAAGGAGCTAGAACATGAGTGGAATCGTCGCAGAAATCGAAGCCGAGATTGGGAAACTAAAATCGGAAGTGACCAAGAAGCATACGGGTCGGATCCGTGAAATCGGTGACGGAGTCGCCAAGATCGAGGGACTTTCGGGGGTTGCTCTGAATGAAATGATCGAGTTTCCGGGTGGGGTGACGGGGTTGGCCCTCAATTTGGAGGAGACCGAGGTAGGGGCCATTATCATTGGCGACTTTACCCACTTGAAAGAGGGGGATGAGGTCAAAGCCACGGGAAAACTTCTTCAGGTTCCCGTAGGAAAAGGTTTATTAGGGCGAGTGGTGGATGCTTTGGGGGAGCCGCTGGATGGCAAGGGGCCCATTGCCTCTAAGGAGGCATATCCTGTTGAAAAAATTGCGCCAGGAATCATCAAACGCCAGTCGGTGAACCAACCGCTTCAAACCGGGATTCTCGCGATCGATGCGATGATCCCGATTGGAAGAGGGCAACGGGAGTTGATCATCGGGGATCGTTCGACCGGAAAGACCACGGTTGCGATTGATACGATTATTAATCAGGCCCGCATCAACCAGCTGGCAGAAAAGTTAGGGGATAAAAGTTTCCGTCCTGTCTATTCGATCTACGTGGCAGTAGGTCAGAAAAATTCTAGTTTGGCCCGGACTCTGGCGGTTCTCGAGGAAACAGGCGCTTTGAAGTACACCATTGTGGTTGCGGCAAATGCTTCTGATTCGGCGACTTCCCAGTACCTAGCTCCCTTTGCCGGATGTGCGATGGGTGAGTGGTTCATGGATAACGGTATGGATGCTTTGATTATTTTTGACGATTTGTCGAAGCACGCGGTCGCGTATCGTCAGGTTTCGCTCGTTTTGCGGCGTCCTTCGGGTCGCGAGGCATATCCCGGAGACGTGTTTTATCTGCACTCGAGGTTGCTCGAACGGAGCGCTCGGTTGAGCGAGAAAGCAGGGGCGGGCTCGTTGACGGCCCTACCGATCATCGAGACGCAGGCGGGAGACGTATCGGCCTACATCCCGACGAACGTCATTTCGATCACGGACGGGCAGATCTACCTGGAGACGGATCTGTTCTATCAAGGCGTACGTCCTGCGATCAGCGTGGGTCTTTCGGTTTCCCGAGTGGGATCGGCCGCGCAGATCAAGGCCATCAAGCAAGTAGCAGGGAAGATTAAATTGGAACTGGCTCAGTTCCGCGAATTGGCCGCGTTTGCCCAGTTCTCAAGTGATCTGGACGCTGCGACCAAGGCGAAATTGGATCGAGGTGCCCGAATTGTTGAGGTGTTTAAACAGACTCAGTATCAACCTCTGCTGGTTGAGGTGCAGGTGGCAATTCTTTGGACAATTCAGAATGGATACTTTGATTCTGTGCCCGTGGACAAAGTGAAAGCATTCCAGACGCGTCTGACTGAATATCTGACAACCCGTAAGGATAATATCCTCTCGGCGATTCGGCAGAAAAAGGCAGTGGACGATGCCATTGCGGCAGATCTGAAAAGTGCCTTGAGTGACTTTGTTGCGAGTCAGCCTTCCTCCTAAGGATTGATCTATGGCCAGTACACGGGACATACGACGCCGAATCCGCTCGGTAAAAAATACCGCGCAGATTACCAAGGCGATGCAGATGGTGGCTGCATCGAAAATGCGCAAGGCGCAGCAGGCGGCGTTGGCTGGTCGACCCTACGCGGAGGCGATGAACCGGGTTCTTTCCTCGCTTGCGAATCGTGTGGGGTCCATCTCCCATCCTTTTTTGGAGAAGAGAGAGATTCGTAGGCCGTGTGCTCTGGTCATCAGCACGGACAAGGGGCTGTGCGGGGCGTTGAATACGAATCTTTTGAGGGAAGTGGGAGCCTTACCCAAGGAGACGGTTTTTGTGACTGCAGGAAAGAAGGGGAAGCAGTTTGTGGCACGGATGGGGAGAGAGTTATTGGCTGATTTCGACGTGAAGGATGATGCCTCGAGTTACAAGATCAAGCAGATCAGTCAGTTTCTGATTGAACAGTATTTGGAAGGTAAGATTGATAGTGTAAGTATTTTTCACACCCGCTTCGTCAACACACTGGTCCAGAAGCCTGAGAGGACTGATCTATTGCCGATCGGTAAGCTGGAGAAGTTGCAAGCGGGCACGGGAGAGCATTCAGAGAGCGCAATCCAGCCCGATGAAAATTTGCAGTATATTTATGAACCGAGCGGGGATGAGGTGTTATCGGCCTTGTTGCCTGCTTATATTCATTTCCAGGTGTACCAGCTGGTGCTGGACGCTAAGGCCTCCGAGCATTCCGCGCGGATGGTGGCCATGAAGAGTGCCACCGACAACGCGAAGGGAATGATCAAGGACCTAACCCTGGAATATAACAAAGTCCGACAGAGCGGCATTACGACCGAACTGTTGGAGATTGCCACGGCACAAATGGCCATGGCCTGACGGAAAAAGGAGAGCAGTTATGGCAACCAAAACAGCAAACAATGTGGGGTCGATCGTTCAAGTGATCGGGCCTGTGGTGGACGTGGAATTTTCTGGAGACGCGAGCATGCCTGCGCTGCTTTCCGCTTTGGAGGTGGAATACGAGGTGGGTGGGCAGAAGACGAGTGTGGTGTTGGAAGTGCAGCAGCACTTGGGGGACGATTGGGCTCGGGCGGTTGCCATGTCCTCGACCGAAGGGCTCAAGCGGGGAATGCCCGTGAAAGATACTGGCGCACCCATCTCCGTTCCCGTGGGGGAAGGGGTTTTGGGGCGGGTGTTGAATGTTTTGGGCGAGCCTGTGGATGAACGAGGCCCTGTGAAAGCAGTAAAGCGTTATCCGATTCATCGTCGGGCTCCAACGCTGGTGGATCAGGACACGCAGGCGAAGGTGTTGGAAACGGGGATTAAGGTCATTGATCTAATCTGCCCCTTCACCAAGGGGGGGAAGGTGGGTGCATTCGGAGGAGCAGGGGTAGGAAAGACCGTTGTGATCATGGAGTTGATCAACAACATCGCCAAGGGACACGGTGGATTTTCCGTCTTTGCGGGAGTAGGAGAGAGAACCCGTGAAGGAAACGATCTTTATAATGAAATGTCTGAGGCGGGCGTTATTGATTTAAAGGACATTTCAAAATCCAAGGTGGCACTGGTGTACGGGCAAATGAACGAACCTCCGGGTGCGCGTATGCGAGTGGCCTTGAGCGGGCTCGCGATTGCAGAGTATTTCCGCGATGAGAAAAACCAAGATGTGTTGCTCTTTATCGATAATATCTTCCGGTTCAGTCAGGCGGGTTCTGAGGTATCGGCACTATTGGGAAGAACTCCCAGTGCGGTAGGGTATCAGCCCACGCTGTCTGCGGAGATGGGGGATCTACAGGAGCGGATTACTTCGACGAAGAAGGGGTCGATCACGTCATTCCAAGCGGTGTATGTACCTGCGGACGATTTGACCGATCCGGCCCCTGCGAACACGTTTGCACACTTGGATTCTACGATTGTTTTGGAGCGATCCATTGCGGAGTTGGGAATTTATCCAGCAGTAGATCCGTTGGCTTCGACCTCGAAAGCGTTGGCGCCCGAGATTGTGGGACAAGAGCACTATGAGGTGGCTCGTGGAGTCCAGCGGGTTTTACAGAAGTACAAAGATCTGCAGGACATTATTGCGATTCTGGGCATGGATGAGTTGTCGCCTGAGGACAAGTTGACCGTTTTCCGTGCAAGAAAGATCCAGCGTTTCTTGAGTCAACCGTTTCACGTTGCCGAGGTGTTTACCGGAACGAAGGGCGAGTACGTGCCCGTTGCGGAGACGATCAAGGGCTTTAAGGAGATCCTCGAGGGGAAGCATGATGATGTTCCTGAGGCAAACTTCTATATGAAGGGCGGAATCTCGGCGGTCGCGAAGAGCTAAAAAGTATGGCAGGAAAACTTCGGCTCGTAGTGGTGACTCCGGAAGGCAAGACCTTCGACGATGATGTCGAGCAGGTCGTCATGCCGGGTGTGGAGGGCCAGCTCGGCATTTTGCCGGGTCACGTTCCCTTGCTGACTGCCATTCAACCTGGGGAGTTGGACCTGAAGGCAGGTTCCCGAGGGGATGAGCTCGCGGTGGGTGGAGGTTTTGCGGAGATCACAGGAGACCGGGTGACCATTTTGACTGATATGGCGGTGAAGCCTGAAGATATCGATGAGCATGCCGTAGAGAAGGCGCTGGAAAGTGCAAAGCAGGCACTGTTAGAAAAGAAGGCAGGGCCAGAAGCAGCAGAGTTGATGGCTTTGATCCAGCGATCCACCGCTCAATTGAACTTGAAGCGGAAGAGACGCACCCAAATCTAATTGGAGTTGGGTAATCGAAGGGTTAAGGGTTCGAGCGGAGTTTATCTTCTTCGATTTCGGATCGGATTCGGCGACTGAGTTTGGGGCGAATAAATCCGTAAAGGAGGTAGCCACAAAAAAGAACGGCGAGGGAATACTGGTAGGTTTGGACGATTAGGGCGAGTGCGGCAACGATGAGAAGGAGGCGCGGGATGGGACGCTGGGAGCGCCAATCCAAAGTCTTAAAGCTGGGATAGCTCACCTGACTAAACATCATAAAGCTTAGGAAGAGGAGCAGGGCGGCCAGAAGATATTTAAAATTTCCGATTACTCGGTCTGATTCGTAGTATTTGAGAAGGAGCAAGGTTACGGAGGCCACGAGACCTGCAGCGGCAGGGATGGGGAAACCGCTAAAGTCTTTCGAGCGGGATGGGGTTTGTGGATCGAGGGCAAGGGTGTTGAAGCGGGCGAGGCGCATTGCACCGCAAACCAGGTAGACAAAGGCGATCATCCAACCGATTCGCGCAGGTAGCTCTGCCAACACGATTTTAAAAACAAGGAGCGCAGGTGCGATCCCAAAGGATATGATATCTGCCAAGGAGTCGAATTCCCTGCCAAAAGCGCTTTCATGCCCGCCGAGTCTTGCGACACGACCATCGAGCATATCGAAGATGAAGGCGCCCAAAATCCAGAGTAGGCTGGTTTCGTATGGTTGAGTCCATGCGATGTTATCCTCTGCCTGAAGAAGGCTGCCTTGGATGATTTGTAGAACAGCCATAAAGCCGCAGAACAGGTTGCCCGCAGTCATGAGGCTGGGGAGAAGATAGGCCACCCCTTTGCGGGGCGGGTTGGTGGAGCGAGACTTTAAGCGGGCCATACGGCAAGAATGGTTTGTCCACCAACGACACGTTGGCCGACTTGAACTTGTGGGGTGCAGGACGCGGGGAAGTAGAGGTCGGTCCTAGAGCCGAAGCGAATCATTCCGATTCTTTCTCCTGTGGCCACACTGTCACCCTGCTTTTTCCAGCCAACGATTCTTCGGGCGATGAGTCCTGCAATCTGTCTTACAAGGAGGGGTCCGCGGGAAGTGCGGAGGAGCCAGGTTTGATTTTCGTTACGAATATCGACTTCTAGGTGGCGGGCATCGAGGAACTCTCCCGCGCAGTAGTGGGTTTTTTCAATCGTGCCTGAGAAGGGGCTGCGGTTGACGTGTACGTCTAAAACGGAGAGGAAGATGCCGACGCGACGAAACTTTCCTAGGCCGAAGCAGGGGTCCTCTGCCTCATCCACGCAGATCACTTTACCGTCCGCTGGGCTGACAAGGGCGAGGGGGTTGTTGGGGGGAGTGCGGTGCGGATCACGGAAGAAGAGAAGAAGGCCGATGAGAAGAAGAGCGCCGAACAGAGCGCCGAAGAACCAGCCCATCCAAAGGGAGAAACCAAGAAAAACTGCAGCACCGATAAGGAACGGTCTTGCTTCGCGTAAAGCCATGCTAGATTTTTAGCCAGAACCTACTCTTATTGAAAGCTGTTACCGAAGAAAACTTTATTGAGACCCAGTGGCCTGCCCAAAACAGGCCCGTGACGTATTCTCGTTCGATCACGATTGTTTTGACCCATGACTGCCCGTGGCACTGTCGGTACTGTGGTTTTCGTAAGGATCGTGAGGGGTTAGTCGCGGATGCGGAGGTTGAGAGGATTGTTCAGGAAGCGAAACAAGGGGGGGCGAGGGAGGCTCTTTTGATTTCGGGGGAGAGGCCTGGAACGATGCCTCATATTCGGGGTGAGTTAGAGGGGCGCGGGTACTCTGATTTCTGGGATTTTGCGTGCCAAGTGGCGGATCGGTGTGCGGCGGCGGGTTTATTCCCACATGGCAACTTTGGGCGTATGACGGAGGAAGAGTTGGTAAGAATACGCCCCCACTTTGTATCGATGGGGATGATGCTGGAGAGCGTGAAAGACGATTCGGAGTGTGCTCCTGAAAAAAAGGTGGCGGGTAGGCGAGCGGGTATCGAGGCTGCCGGACGGGCCAAGGTTCCATTCACCAGCGGGATCTTGGTGGGGTGGGGAGAAGATCAGGCCTCGCGACTTGAGTCTCTTGAAATGCTGGCGGAACTTCATTCGCAGCATGG
>JASGCJ010000022.1:29634-31337 GCA_030054195.1 Minisyncoccota bacterium | reverse complement strand
CCAACGCCACCGCAACACAATCACTTGGCCTTGCATCAATCTCCGTGATCGAGGTACCCCCAGGCCCAACCTGCCGCAACGTCAGCCTCGCAAAATAGGTGTCATTTCTAAGATCGTTAATGATCACCCGATCGACCGTGATCGAAAAACCCTGCAGAATCAGATGAATCAGGTCGTGAGTTAAAGGGCGTTCCCTCTTCTCTCCCTTCAGCAAAAGGGCAATCGATGTGCCCACTCCGTGATCTACGTGAATGCTGAACGTTTTGCTCTCGTTTCCCAAAAAAACAGCCATGCCGTTTGCCGCAGGCATCAAACCCAGAATCTGAACGTGGATTGCATCCGTCACTTCCTCACCTTATCGACTACCTCCGCGGTCGCAAGTTACTGAAAAGAAGCGGGAATCGTTGCATTCTTCCGCTTTCGCCGTATATAAAGCATGCTGTGCCGGAACAATCTGAAGCTTGGTCGACGGATCGTGCTCTCAACACGTACGGAATTGCCCGCTGGGGCGGCGGATATTTTGGAGTCAACGCATCTGGAAATATGACCGTCCGGCCCCTCATTTCGGAGGGCGCTGAAATTGATCTGGTGAAAGTGGCCACTCGGGCGCGCGAGCGCGGTCTGAACTATCCCCTGCTCATCCGTTTTCATGATCTTCTTCGTCACCGCGTCCGGGCCATTAATGAGGCCTTTGCCGACGCCATCAAATCCGCCCGATACAAAGGGAGCTACCGTGGGGTGTTCCCGATCAAAGTGAATCAGATGCGGGAAGTTGTGGAGGAGATCCTCGATGCAGGAGAACCGTTCCACTTCGGCCTTGAAGTGGGTAGCAAGCCCGAACTCTTTGCAGGACTCGCCCACCACAGGAACCCAGAAAGTCTTCTCGTCTGTAACGGCTACAAAGATGCGGAATTCATTCGCACCGCCCTTCTCGGACGCAAGTTAGGGAAAAAGGTGATCCTCGTGATCGAAAAACCCGAAGAGCTTCGACTCGCCGTTGAAACAGCCCGCTCGATGCAGGTCGATCTGCTGGTTGGAGTTCGTGTTCGCCTCTCAGCACGCGGGGTCGGAAAGTGGGCTCTCTCCGGAGGAGATGATGCCAAATTCGGATTATCAACCAGCGAGCTACTTGAGGCCATTGAGTATCTGCGCAAAGAGGGATGCCCCGAGGCCCTGCAGATGCTCCACTTCCACGTAGGCTCGCAAATTCCTGATATCCTTGCGCTCCGCAGAGCCGTGCGCGAGGCGACACGCTTTTACGCCCAACTTCACCATCTCGGCCTTAAGCCCACCTATCTCGATGTCGGGGGCGGTTTGGCCATTGACTATGACGGATCCCGAAGCGATTCGGAAAGTTCCATGAATTACACCCTCGCAGAATACGCAAGGGACGTAGTCCGCTCCGTGGCCGAAGTTTGCCGGCAAGAAAAAGTACCCCACCCTACTTTGGTAAGTGAAAGTGGTCGTGCCACCGTTGCCCACCACTCGGTCCTCCTTGTTGAGGTATTTGGGACAATTGAGAAAACGCCCCGCCCTTTTGTTGAAGCCAAAGAGGGGGATCCGGAGTTTGTTCGCCAACTTTCCGATCTCGTCGTCAACCTGACACGAAAAAATCGACGTGAATCTCTTCATGACGGACTCACGGTCAAAGAAGAGGCTGCAGCTCGGTTTGATCTAGGACTTCTTGATCTTCCGACAAAAGC
>JASGCJ010000022.1:0-29534 GCA_030054195.1 Minisyncoccota bacterium | reverse complement strand
GATGGAAAGATTGATCAGTTTGTGGATGGCAACGGCACGAGGAGCAACCTTCCCCTACACGATCTGAATGGGAAGCCGTACCTCCTCGGCTTTTTTCTTCTCGGTGCCTACCAAGATGTGATGGGGGATCTTCATAATCTGTTTGGGTCTGTAAACGAAGCTCACGTCTATCTCGATCCAGATGAACCAGACGGCTTTTACATTGAGGAAACCATCCCAGGGTTCTCCATTGGGCGCGTCCTTGGCAACGTTCAGTACGAACCAAGCCAGCTTTCCCGCATGATTAAAGGCCAAGTGGACGAAGCGATTAAACAGGACAAAATGAAAGCCACAGAAGGTATGGATCTTCTAGAAAACTACGAAAAAGGCCTCTCCCACCCCACCTACTTAAGCCTCGAAACCCCCTAAATTAGCCCCCTTTTACGATTGGCAAGCCCTTGGGGCTGAGGTAGCTTTTGAATTTCATGGCTAAGAAGTCAAAATCCAAAAAGAGCCCTAAAAAGAGCTCAAAGAAAACGAAGGTTGTCTCTCGTTCCTCCTCAAAAAGGAAGAAAACTACGCCAACGAAGGTCGTTGCCCCCAAGAAGCCCTCGGGCCCCCCTTTCCCTATTAAAACACCTGCGAAAATGCTCCGTCCCTTCGAGGAAAACACCAAACCTGCCAAACCGCCTAAATTTTCGCCCGCTTTTCTCGAACGGCAAAAGGTCAAACTAACCGAGCTGCGAGACCATATTGTGGACCAGATGCAAGGGGTAACCAAAGACAGCCTTCGCGAGCGAGGTGAAGGGGGTGGGTCAGCCTTTGGAATGCACCAGGCCGATGCAGGCAGTGACGCTTATGAAAAAGATTTTGCCCTTAGCCTTCTTAGCCAAGAGCAGGACGCTCTTTATGAGATCGAGTCTGCCTTGAAACGGATTCAAGCCCACGTTTATGGGGTGTGCGAAATGTCAGGACAACCCATTCCTGTGGCCCGGTTAGAGGCGATTCCCTTTGCCCGCTTCACCGTGGAATGCCAAACTCGCTTCGAGCAGGAAAACAAAGGTAAAAATCGTTGGGAACCTGCCCAACCTTTGATGGACTCAAACGAAACCTCTGATGAAGAGAGTGGAGAAGAGTCCGACGAAGAAGAGAAAGTAAAGTCTAAGGAGTAATACGTATGATCGTCAAAAAAGCCCGTCGCCCACGTCGAATGAATCGGTCCGCGCCTCGTCGCAGGATCGACATCAACGGACAAGCCATCGATTTCCGAAATGTGGAACTTCTGCGCAAGTTTATCACGGAAACAGGAAAAATCCTGCCCCGTAAGGTGACAGGAATGCCTGCGTACCTCCACCGCGAACTCAACACCGCGATCAAGAGGGCTCGTAACGTCCTCCTCCTCAAATGAGCCGCCGTTGCCAAATCACAGGTGCCGTGCCTTCGTTGGGCAGGAAAATTATCCGAAGCGGTAAGTCGAAAAAGTCGGGAGGTATCGGAACACACGTTACCGCCAATACCGCGCGCCGTTTTCGTCCAAATTTGCGGACTAAACGCATTTACGTCACCGAGCTTGGACGCCATATCACCGTGAAACTCACCGCCCGTGCGATGAAGACGATCGATAAGAACGGCGCCTACTCGACCCTGAAACGCGCCGGACTGGTTTAATTCGCGGTCGAAATCCGCGGCGAGGTCAGGCTTGAGTGTTCTGCATCTCCTAGCTGCACCCCCTCGTACTCCCTCCAGTAACGCATTCTGGAAGACCATTCAGGAGGAGTTGGCTTCAAAGAAGCCTGTTTCCGTTTACCTACTCCACGAGGGAGCATCCGCTCTGCTTGATCCACGCCTCCCAAAACTCGTGACTCAAGGGCTTCGCCTCTTTGCGTGTCCCCGCGCTGTAGAATCCTTTGCTCCCAAATCGAATACAGAAATTGTCCTCGGTGGCCCTGGTCTCCTCGCAGAGTTGATCGAACGATGTGCCTCTCTTCGAGCTTACAATCCCTCATGAAAAGAGTCGCCATTCTTTGCCAAACAGGCCCTGGGGGAAAACGCCGTCTTGCAGAAGAGGCCATTCGTGTAGCCGCTGGATTGACAGCCACAGGTAGAGTCCGGATTGATCTCATCCTCTCTGCAACCGCCCTCGCCCTTCTCCAACCCGAACTGGGCGGTCCTTCAGGAACCTGGGAATCCCTCATCTCCGCCCAAACCCAAATCCTCGTTCCATCAGGAACTCCCCTACCCACAACCCCGCCCGTTACTTACCTTCCCAATGGAGATGTCGAAAAAGCCGCTGAGGGGGCAGACCTGATCTTGCGATTTTAGGGTTTTCTCTCGACTCCCCACTTTCTCTGCGCCATCCGAGTAGGGGTACCAATGTTGGATCGTGCTCACCTTAAACACCTACACTTCCTCGGCATTGCAGGAACAGGCATGGGCACCGTCGCAGCCATGTTTAAAAAGTTGGGCCTCCAAATCACAGGTTCCGACCAAGCTGTGTATCCCCCAATGTCCGACTTCCTTCGTGATCAAGGAGTCATCTTTCATGAAGGGTATGCAGAAAAAAACCTCTCCCCAAAGCCCGACTTAGCCATTGTGGGCAACGCCCTCTCCCGCGGGAATCCCGAGTTGGAAGCCGTACTCAACCATCGCATTCCCTTTGTCTCCCTTCCCGAGCTACTCCGCGGTTGGTTTCTTTATAAAACCCGGAATCTTGTGGTCTCAGGAACACATGGAAAAACAACCACTTCGACGATGCTGGCCTTTCTGCTCGAAAAAGCGGGCCTTCACCCGAGCTGGTTTATCGGAGGAGTTCCCCTCGACCTTCCTGCAGGATGCCACCACGGAACAGGCCCCTTCTGGGTGTTGGAGGGGGATGAGTACGACACATCCTTCGCCGATAAACGAAGCAAGTTTCTCCAATACCTTCCCGAATTGGTCATTCTCAATAATGTGGAATTCGACCACGCCGACATCTACGCCGACCTTGCCGCCATTCAGAAATCCTTTCGCCAGCTCCTCCAACAAGTCCCGCAAAACGGTTTAGCCCTCATCAATGCCGACGACCCAAACGCCCTCGCGGTAGCTAAGGACGCTCCTTGCGAGATTCTCGAAGTTGGTTCTGGCCCCCAGGCCGCTGCACGTTTTCATATTCTCAAGGAGGACTCCTCGGGCAGCCACTTCACACTCCACGGTCACGAATTTCAGCTTAACCTCTCAGGACGTCACAACGTCCACAATGCCTCTATGGCTATTTGTGCTGCCCACACGCTCGGACTTTCGCTCGATCAATTAGCTTCTATTTTGCCGACCTTCCGGGGCGTTCGCCGTCGCCTTGAGGTTCGAGCCGAGGCAAAAGGCATCACAGTCGTGGACGACTTCGGACACCACCCCTCCGCCCTGAGGGAATCGATCGCCGCCCTGCGAGCGAAATACCCAGGGCGTCGCTTATGGGCTCTCTTTGAACCCCGGTCTAACACCACCCGCCGAGGAATTTTTCAGAACGAGTTAGCCCAATCTCTTTCAGCGGCGGACGGGGTCTATATCACAGAAATTGCCCGCAAGGATCAGATCGACCCACAGATGAGATTGGATCCAAAAAAGATCAGCGACGACATTCGCAAAGCGGGGCGCGAATCCTTCTACCTACCCGGTCCGGATGAAATCCTGAAAGACCTTATCCCCCGCCTAAAATCTGGCGATGTAGTCGCCGTTTTCACGAATGGCAACTTCGGTGGATTGGTAGCTAAACTTGCCGCCTCACTGACCAACTAATTAAGTCGATGTTTCTGGAATCAGACTCTTTACATCCACACCGCGAAACTGAAACAGCTTAGCAATGGTCTCCTCGATCACATTATTGGGACAAGACGCACCCGCAGTAACCCCAATCTTTACCTTTCCTTTAGGCAACCACCCCTTCGTTCTTTTCTCCTTCTGGGCATGTTGGTCATAGTGCTCAATCTCATCCGTTGAAATCATCTTAGTGCAGTTTCGGATAAAATAGGTGGGCAACTTGGCTTCCCCCATTTCCGCCAAATGGCTGGTGTTACTGCTATTGTAACCGCCGACCACCAGAAGTAAGTCGGGCGGTTCGACCAGCAAATCCCGCAAGGCGTCTTGCCTTTCCTGCGTCGCTCCACAAATCGTGTCGAAGAAGCGAAAATGTTCCCCCATCTTTTTTTCACCGAACCGATCCTCAATCGCCTTCTTGATCCGCCTCTGTACCTCTTCTGTCTCACCACGCATCATCGTCGTTTGATTCGCCACCCCCACCGCCTGCAAATGCTTCTCCGGATCAAACCCTGGCGAGTGAGCCCCTTCAAACTTCTTCAAAAACTCGGCTTTGCCCCCTCCATTTCGGATGTAGTTACAAACGTAATCGGTCTCTTCCAGATTATACACCACAAGATAGTGCCCTAATCCATCCGTGCTCAACGCCCGAGAACTCGTGGCCATCGTCTCCTCGTGGGAAGATTTACCGTGAATGATCGATGTAATTCGCTCCTTGTTGTACTGCCGGACTCGCTTCCAAACACTCATCACGTCCCCACAGGTGGTGTCGACCGTCTGACATCCAATCCTCTTCAACTCATCCATTGTTCCCACCTCCGCACCAAATGCAGGCACAATCACCACGTCCTCTGCCGTTAATCCGGTCAGATCGTAACCCTCCTTGTGTCGCTTCAAGGACTGAATCTTCATCTCTCTCAGCTGTTCGTTGACCTCGGGATTATGAATAATTTCACCCAACAAAAAGATTCTTTTGTCTTTAAAAACTTTTGCTGCTGCGTACGCCAAATCGATCGCCCGCTCCACCCCATAACAAAAACCGAAAGCCTTCGCCAAAACCACAGTCATATCCGCAGCCTCCAGCGCCCGCCCGGTCGCCCTCACGTATTCCACCGCTAGGCTGCGATAATGCTTCTGAACCTCAGCCGCCACCGCCTCCATGACCTCAGGAGTACGTAAATTAACCTTCTTCGTGGGAGGTGTTGTTGCTGCTGTAACTGGGCTCATTAAGTTAACTTACAGCGGGCAACCAAGGGGTCGAGCCAAGACCACTTGAATCACTACCTCTTGCCCTTCAATGTTTTAGCGACGATCCATTCTAGAATTCCCTTCTGCGTATGGAGTCGGTTCTCTGCCTGATCAAAGATATCCTCAGCCCGCTCCTCCAAAATTTCCGCACTGATCTCTTTGCCCCGATAGGCGGGCAAGCAGTGTAAAACCAAAGCATTTTTCTTCGCTAACCCTACCAACTTCCGATCGATCTGATATGGCGCAAAAATCCTCTCTCTCTCGGCCGACTCCGACTCCTTCCCCATGGACACCCACACATCCGTGTATAGTACGTCCGCACCCCTCGCCGCCTCCATCGGATCCTCGGTCCAACTCACATGTTTTCCAACCGAAGGGGGTCGAAACTCTTTCGGAGCTCCGCAGATCAGTTGGAAATCAAATATGTTCGCTGCTTCCGCCCAAGATCTAGGCACGTTGCACGCCGCATCCCCGATGAAAGCAACTTTCTTACCCCGTATCGATCCCCGCTTCTCCTCAATGGTGAAAATATCGCTCAGAATTTGACAAGGATGCTCGTCGTCTGTGAGGGCGTTGATCGTTGGAATTTTCGCAAACTCAGCAAACTCCTCAACATCCCCTTGAGCAAAGGTCCGAATCACCGCCCCATGGACCATCCTGCCCATCACCCTAGCCGTATCCCGAACCAACTCCCCCCTCCCCAGTTGAATTTCTGCCGCACTCAGAAAGCTCGGAACTCCGCCCAACTCCCGTATCGCGACCTCAAATGAAACCCGCGTCCTCGTCGAAGCTTTGGTAAAGATTAGGGCCCAGATCTGTCCGGCCAAAGGACCTTTCGATGAACTTTTCTTTCCCCTGGCTTTTTTTGCCTTCTCAGCAAGTCGCAGAATCTCCCGCCCCTCCGTCTCTTTCATTCCAGCCAATTTTAAAAGATGTCTCATAGGGTTGCCTCCACCTTTCGAACAGCTTCCTCAATCTCAGCCATACTTACATTGTACGGAGCCAAAAACCGAAGAACATCTGAACCTGCAGGTACGACTAGCAACCCCTGTTGGGCCAAAGCCTCCGCCACCTCCGCATGCGTCCTTCCCCTCACCGTCACCCCCACCATTCCTCCATATCCCCTCACCTCCCCTACCCAACCTTTTCCCGTGAGTTGGGCCAACCCCCTCTTCAACTCCTCTCCCCGTGCTGCAATATTCTCTGCCAGCTTCTCCTCCTCGATAATTTTCAAGATTTCGAGCGCCACCGCACAGGCCAAAGCCGTCCCCCCATACGTCGTCGCATGGCTTCCGGGTCCGAGCACATCCTTGAGTTTTTCGCCAAACCATACCGCACCGATGGGAAATCCTGCCCCTAAGCTCTTGGCCATCGAAACCGCATCCGGCAAAAATTTTTCCCTCTTGCCCGCTTTCTCAAGGATCAACTCGTAGCTCTGGAAACGACCCGTCCGATAGTGCCCGCACTGAACGGAATCCATAAGCAGACTTACCCCTTTCTCCTTCGTCAACTTCCGCAATCCCAGCAGGTAGTCCGCCGTGGCAGGAATCACCCCTCCCTCTCCTTGTATCCCCTCGACCATCACCGCAGCTGTCTTGGGACCAATCGCCTTTTCCACAGCAGCCAGATCATTAAAGGGCACATAGACAAACCCGGGCATCACGGGACCAAATCCCTCCCGCAACCTCTCCTGACCCGACGCGGCAATCATTCCCAATGTTCTCCCATGAAATGAGTTCAAAGCGGTAATCACCTCATATCGCCCCTCCCCCGAGCCCGCTTTTCTCGCTGCTTTCACCATTCCCTCATTCGCCTCAGCCCCGCTGTTACAAAAAAACATCTTTCCTGGGCCCGTCCTCTGGACCAAAGCAGTCGCCAACTCCGCCTGTTTTGGATGGAAAAATATATTCGAAACATGCACAAGCTCCTCCCCCTGCCTCCGCATAACTTCCGCCAACCTGGGGTGCGCATGCCCCAAACAGTTCACCGCAATACCACTTCCAAAGTCTAAATACTCTTTTCCATCTGCATCCCAGACTCTCGACCCCTTGCCCCGAACCAAAACGGGTGCTGTGGCCGATCTTTTATACGAAGGAACGACATGCTGGGCGTACTCCGCCCGCACCGTCGCCGACTCAATTTTTGGCTCTTTCTTCAAACGCCGATAGTAATCCCAAAAGCCTTTTCGGCCAATCCCTGCTTACTTTGCAGCCCAGCGCAGGAGAGCCTCAGTTTGCTCCCAACCCATGCACGCATCCGTAATCGAAATGCCATACTGAAGTCCTTTTGGCCCCTCCGCTGGAATATCCTGTCGACCCTCACGCAAATGACTCTCCAGCATCAAACCTAAAATCCCGGGACTGCCCCCTTTCTTTTGCTCGACCACACTTTTCCACGCCGTCTCCTGCTTGGTTGCCTCTTTCCCTGAATTCGCATGACTACAATCCACCATTAACCTTTCAGGCAACTTATGCTTTTTAAGAGACACCCTCGCCGTTTCCAAACTGGAGGGGTCGTAATTGGTCTTATCCCGTCCCCCGCGCAGAACCAGGTGCGTCGATTGGTTTCCAATCGTTCGGATCACACTCGTGGCTCCGTCCGCATCGATTCCAACAAAGGCATGTGGGGCTTGAGCCGACAACATCGCGTCTACCGCAACTTGCAGGCTGCCATCCGTTCCATTTTTAAAGCCGACAGGCATCGATAGCCCACTCGCCATTTCACGATGCGTCTGACTCTCCGTCGTCCTCGCTCCAATGGCCGCCCACGTGACCAGATCTGCCAAATACTGTGGAACCACAGGATCTAAAAACTCGGTCCCAGCAGGTACTCCCATTTCATTGATCTCGGACAAAAGCCTACGACCCGCCTTTAACCCGCCTTCGAGATCTAGCGTTCCGTCCAAACCAGGATCATTGATCAAGCCCTTCCAACCAACTGTCGTCCGAGGTTTCTCAAAATAAACCCGCATAACAAGAAGAAGCCGATCTCCCAACTCCTCTCTCATCTTATGAATTCGACCTGCATACTCCAAAGCCGCTTTTCGATCGTGGATGGAACATGGTCCTAAAATCACCAAAGGACGCGTATCCTTTCCCTCCATCACAGCCTCCACCTCTTGACGAGATTCCCGAACTGTCTTTTCCGAAATCGATCCAAGCGGAATTTCCCGGCGCAACTGCGCAGGGGAGATCAGAGGCCTTACCTCCCGAACACGGAGGTTCATCAGCTTGGGCGCTTCGACCGATTTGGCATTCGTGGACATCGTTACAATATAGTCCATTCACTCCCTTTTGGAAAACCGATTCCAATCTGGCTTTTTTAGGCCATCTCCCCAATATCTTTTGCTTATGTTAAAGCGAATCGGCGTAATCACCTCGGGAGGCGACTCCCCTGGAATGAATCCAGCTATCCGCTCCATCGTGCGCACGGGGGTCAATCTGGGCATTGAGGTAGTGGGAATCCAAAACGGATACCAAGGCATTTTCGATAAGGAGTTCATGCCCTTGGGCGTCATTGAGGTCAGCGGTCGGATTCGCGACGCTGGAACAATTCTTTCGACCAGCCGATGCCTCCACTTCAAGGAAGAAAGATCCCAGATCGAAGCCATCCAGATCCTGAAAAAAGAAAATATCCAGGCGCTACTCGTTCTCGGGGGGGACGGGTCACTCGCAGGTGCCGCCGCCCTATCCAAACTCGGGTTTCGTGTTCTGGGTCTACCCTGCTCGATCGATAACGACCTATCGGGAACTGAGATGTCGATTGGGGTCGACTCCTGCCTGAACACCGTCGTTCACCTGATCGATATGATCAAAGCCACCGCCGCGTCCCACAACCGCTGCTTCGTCATCGAGGTGATGGGACGTAATCACGGCTACCTCGCCCTCATGAGCGCCATTGCCTCTGGCTCCCAAATCGCCGTCATCCCTGAATTCCGATACGACATGGATCAGATTATTGAAAATCTCACCCGCCGCCGCCTCCGCCGACACAACAACAGTGTTGTGGTGGTCGCCGAGGGCGCTTGTTCAGGCCAGGATTTCATGAATCGCCTTCAAGCTGCAGGAAAAAACAAGTTAGACCAAGAGGTCCGTCTTACGGTTCTCGGTCACCTTCAACGAGGCTCCCCACCTACATTTTCAGACCGCTTTCTCGCGACCCGAATGGGTGAATTCGCTGTTCTCGCGCTGAATCAGGGGGAACACGGTTCGATGGTCGGGCTTTTGAGAAATCGGATGAACCTAACCGATCTTCAAGAAATCAAAGGCCACCGCCCCCCCTTACCCGCAGATGCGATCCGCCTCGCCCGCAATCTTGGCATGGAAGTCGGCGTCCCATCCGAAACATAACTCCTCACTTCGATGATTTAATCGGGGCAGAGATCACCTTAAAAGTCCCCTTATTTCGCCCTCTTAAAAGCGACTCGTACCACAGAAAAATCGGCCTATGAATTGGTCAATGGACGTTTTTCAAATAGACCAACAGCTCGTCTCTGCCCCGCTTCAGAACATAGCCCACGAAGTCTATCGGGCTCTGGACAAGATGGGAAAAGAGCCACCCCAAGGCGAGGTAGCCATTACCGCGGGGAGTCGGGGAATTTCCAATCTGGTAGCCATTACCAAGGCCGCAGGCGACTGGCTCCGTGAACACGGCGCTAAACCCTTCCTCGTCCCCGCGATGGGATCCCATAACGGAGCCACTGCAGCTGGCCAACAGAAGATGGTCGAGTCTCTCGGTCTTACCCCTGCTAGCACCGGACTCGAAATCCGCTCCAGCATGGATTGCGTCAAACTCGGAACGGTTGATTCAGGGGATGTATGGATGGATCGCCACTGCTACGAATCCGCAGGAGTACTTGTCCTCAACCGAATCAAACTTCACACCTGCTTCTCGGGACCTGTTCAAAGCGGTCTCTCGAAAATGATGGTTGTAGGGATGGGAAAGATTCGCTCCGCCGAAACCTTCCACTCCGCCCGACCCGACCGCATGCCTCGCATCTTGGAGGAAATGGGCTCTCTCCTCGTCCAGTCCGGGAAGATTTTCGCCGGCTTGGCAATCTTGGAGGATGGATTTGATGCCACGGCCGAAGTTCATGCCCTCCCGGGCGATCAGATTCTAACTAAGGAGCCCACCTTACTCGCACGGCACCGCTACTACTTTCCTGCTCTCCCATGCCAGGATCTGAATGTCCTCATCGTCGATGAAATTGGAAAAACGTATAGCGGTACTGGCATGGATACCAATGTGATCGGAAGGCGGGGGGTTCACGGATTTGAGGACCTAACACAACCGAAAATCAAGATCATCGCTACCCTCGGACTTTCTGCACAAGCCCAAGGCAATGCCCTCGGGGTTGGTCTTTCCGATTTTATTACACGCCGACTCCGCGATTCGATCGACGAGAAGAAAACTTTTATCAACGCCTTCACCACCGGCGACATGCAGCGGATGGCCATTCCCTGCACCCTCAAGGATGATGAAGAGCTCATCGATAAAATTCGCGAACGTTTTGGAAATAACCGCTGGATGTTCATTCCAAATACTCTTCACCTAGAGAAGATTTTTGTGAGCGAGGATCTAGCCAAAGAACTTCAGGGACATCCGCGCTGCCGTGTCTCTCCAACTCCAACCCCCCTATCTTTTTCAAATGGCCGGTTGTCCCTCTTTCTTTAAGGGATCCGTTCCCTCTCTACTTCCGCAGCTTCGCTACCATCCCTTCCCAATTCGGTTCCGGGGTGAGATGACACCATGAGAATCTTAACGCCCCCACGATCTCATCCTTTTCGAGTCCCATCGCCTTCAAGACATGACTCGGTTGATAGCTGGCCGATGTGCAGGCAGAACCATTCGAAACCGCTACCAGATCGCGGATTCTGACCATCGCTTCTTCTGCACTGATCCCAGGAAAGGAAATGTTGGCGGTATGCGGAAGGATATACCCCTCCTCACCATGAATCTTCGGATTCAACGGAACGATCGCCTGGAGAAACCTTTTTCGAAAATCGCGACACTTCTTTTCCCGAGCCCCGTGCTCCTTCTCCCCCAATTCTGCGGCCAGACCCAAACCAGCTACCAAAGGAACCGGCAAAGTCCCGGGCCTGAGCCCCTGCTCTTGCCCCCCCCCATATACCAAGGGCATCAGCGGGGTCTTCTGTTTTTTTCGATGCCGGACAATCAATACCCCTACCCCCTTCGGGCCGTAAATCTTGTGACCGCTCGCACTGATCAGGTCGATCCGATGATTCTTCAAGGGTTCAACCAGTTTTCCAAAGGTTTGTGCAGCATCCACGTGAAACCAGGCCGGATGATCCGCCAACCCTTCAGCCACTTCCGTAATCGGTTGAATCACCCCTGTTTCATTATTTGCGTGCATTAGGGAAACCAGCAGCGTCGAAGGCCGGACGCGTTGCAACAGTTTTGCTGCATCGATTCGCCCGCTCTTCTCTGGCGTCACCCAATCCACCTCAAACCCGTCTTTCGCAAGCATCTCGATCGGCTCCAAAACAGCCTTGTGCTCGATCCGGCTGCTGACGATGTGGGTTTTGCCGTGACTCCGCCCCCACTGTGCCAACCCCAGAATCGCCATGTTGTTACTTTCCGTCGCCCCACTTGTGAAAATCACCTCCTCACTCTTTGAATCCATCAACCGGGCAATCCGATCCCTGGCTTGGTTGACCGCTGTCTTGGCGCGCTCCCCAAATGCATGGGTTCGACTCCCCTCGTTCCCATACTCCTCCTCAAAAAAGTGCCGAATCAACTTCCCCACTTCCGGCTCCAGTGGAGTCGTTGCATTACAGTCCATGTAGACGGGATGTGCGTTGGACATAAAGGAGTAAGAATGCATCAAATTTCCAACTTTTCCAACACCCCTTTGCGACAACAAGCAGGGTTTGTCTCCACCCCTTTTCCTGTCATAGAATCACCCCCTCGCCGGAGTAGCTCAGTGGTAGAGCATCTGTTTCGTAAACAGAGGGTCACGGGTTCAATCCCCGTCTCCGGCTCGCTTTTCTAAAGCCCACCTTTCGCGAGAAGCTTCTCTGCCACCTCGATTCCACTTTTCCAGACCGACTCAACTCTCGAATCTGAGACCGAGTCTCCACACAAATAAAGCCCATCAGCCAAAGCAGAGGTCTTCTCGGTACCACGACCCCTTCTTGCATAACGCCAGCGATGCCCAAAAGTCATACCTCTTTTATCCGGGCTTAGCCCCCAACTCCTCTCCAATCGTTCCGAAAGATCTCTCGACCACTCTGAAGGATCTTTTTCTAAAAACTGCTGGCTGTAGGCTGTAGATGCTTGAATCACATACACGCTCTTTCCGCTTTGGATTCGACCCTCCTTCGCGTTCTCACAGCCCACCCAAGCCAAAGGCTCCTGGCCCGTTGAATCCAAAGTCGCATACTTCGACCCATCCCACGGGATCAAATACTCAAAGCAAGCTGTAAGGTTAGGCTCAAAGGCAACCTCACTCTCTCTCATTCCGAAAAGAGCCGCACTCTGTGGCCATGGAGCGGAACTGACGACCGCATGATACTCCTCCCCCAACACCTTCCACCTCTTCCCCTCCTGAACTACACGTCCAGCTTCGCACTCCTTCCTCACATCCAATCCTTCAGCCAAAAGGGAACCCAGCCGATTGTTGCCATTCGCCAAATAAAATCTTTCTTCCCCCACCCGATAAATCTGTTTTTCCGAAAGAATCGGTTTTTCTATCTTCTTGAGTTGGCCACCCGCCAACTGCTCCACCTCGCTCCGAATTCCTTCATCCCTCAATGTGAAATATTGGGCTCCGGTATCAACCAGATGCTCCCCAAACTTTCTTGTGGCACACCGACCCCCCAAACTTCGCGACTTCTCTAGTACGACAACCCGATGACCCGCCTCTGCCAGTTTCCGGGCACACACGAGTCCGCTGATTCCCGCTCCAATGACCGCAATTTGCATACTCTCTTCCTGCCATCCCCCCGCCGATCTACCAGCCCTGCCTTTTCCCCGACCCCATTTGCCCTCTAGGATAACTTTATTGAAAGCAACCCTTGCCAGCATACGTACCGTCTATGCAGATCTTGCCCAGAGACCCGTCCAGCGGGACTGCATCCGTCGAACCGAATGCTGCCAATTTAAACTTACTGGCAAAACCCCTCAACTAACCCGCGGCGAGGCCCTCCTTGCTGCCCACGGCTTCCGTGCTTCCGGCCGGAAAGAGCTACCCCAACCTACCGACGGCTCCTGTCCCTTTCTCCAACCCAAGACCCAAAAGTGCCTCATTTATGAATCCCGCCCCTTCGGTTGCCGAACTCACTTCTGCCAACCCGCAGGTGGGCCTATGGATCGCAAAGATGTCCTCGATCTCATTCGTCGATTAGAGCAGATCGACTCGGAACTCGGTGGTGACGGCCCACACGCCCTGACCCAAGCCGTTTCTTGGGCACTCGAACAAAAATGAACTCCCCTCGCATCATTATTGCAGGTGGCGGTGCAGCCGGCTTTTTTGCCTCAATCTCGGCGGCAGAGTTGAATCCCCGTGCACAAGTCCTCCTCCTTGAAAAAACTCCTCACCTTCTCTCCAAAGTCCGTATCTCAGGCGGAGGTCGATGCAATGTCACCCACGCCTGTTTTGATCCACGCGAGCTGTCCACCCGCTACCCCCGCGGTGGTCGCGCCCTCATCGGCCCACTCACAAGATTCGGCCCAACTGAGACGGTCAACTGGTTTCAATCCCGCGGTGTTAAACTTAAAACCGAGTCAGATGGACGAATGTTCCCCACCACCGACTCCTCCCAAACCATTATCGACTGCCTGACCCAAGCTTCGCAAAAAGCCAAAGTAAGGATCCTAACGGAACACGGAGTCCAATCACTTCAGAGATCTCCTGAGGGAGGTTTCACGCTTCGCCTAACCTCAGGCTCCACGATGGAGTCCGACCGTTTTCTTTGGGCAGCCGGAGGATGTCGCCCAGAATCCCACCCTTGTACTGCCCTCGGCCATACTCTCTCTCCACCTGTTCCCTCCCTATTTACTTTTCACATTGATCAACCTTGGCTGAACGAACTCGCAGGTCTCTCACTCGATTCGGTCGAGGTTTCTGTACCCAAAACCGATCTGCGTGAGTCCGGTCCTCTTCTCATCACTCACTCAGGCCTAAGCGGTCCCGCCATCCTACGTCTTTCCGCATGGGGCGCTCGCCCCCTCCACTCCCTCAACTATAATTTTCCGCTACTGATCAACTGGCTTCCTCACTCATCACCCGACGAGATTCTCCGTGAAATTCAAGACCGCAGGGAAACGATCGGAGCCCAAATGGTTCTAAAGTCCAAAGGTGCTAACCTGCCCTCGCGCCTATGGGAGAAGCTTGCCCTCCTTGCTGGAATCACTCCGGAAGATCGTTGGTCGAAGTTAAGTCGCGAATCCGCAAATCGCCTTGTTCAAGTCCTCACCGCCACCAAACTCCAGATCACGGGCAAAAGCATGAATAAGGAAGAGTTCGTCACCTGCGGTGGCATCCCCTTAAAAGAAATTGAGACTAAAACCATGCAAAGTCGCGTTGTGCCGAATCTCTACTTCGCTGGAGAAGCCCTCGATATCGACGGCATTACAGGGGGTTACAATTTTCAATCCGCTTGGACTACAGGCTGGATTGCTGGCCAATCGATGGTTGCGACCTAATTTCCAATCATCGTATCAACCCACTCCGCCCACTCTCCCTCACTCGGCCATCTACCCCCACCACTCCAGCAATGAACCCTTTCCCCTTGGGGCGCCCACAAGGTCGGATCCGTCGGGCCAAAAAGAATTCCACACTTGGCTCCACTCCAACCTGCTAAGTGACTGATTCCACTGTCATGCCCCAAATACAGATCCGAACTCTGCAGTTGATGAAATACCTCAGGGAGAGTCAGATTTTGAGCCCAGCGGTGATCCCCTCTTTTCCAGATTTCAGAAAGCTGCCCCTCCAATCCCACCTCCGCCTCTCCGGCTAACCAAGTCACCGCAAAGTCATGCTTTCGAGCCAATACCTCAAGCTCCTTAACCCAATCCTGGATGGGCCAGTTCTTCTTAGTCCCTCCACTGCCTGCATGAATGACCCATGAAGGTTTCTTCCGTTGGGTTTTCATGCCCCCCTTTAATTTCCCCCCAAACAATCGACGGGAATCACCCGCGCTGGCCCCTAACTTCCTAACGGGCTGGGCTAAATGTTTCCATGCCGCCTCCTTAGGATTCCTAGGATCGTGGGAAATAAACTCCCCTGTGCCACCTGCCCTCTTCCAATTGGTAAAAAAGATCTCATCTGGATCAAAAAGATATGAAATCGTCAGATCAAACTCAGTGAAGTAGTCCGACCACTCCGCATCCAGCTTGCCCCCTTTCGCATAGAAACTAGCCAGTCCAGGTTGGTCGATGGGTCGAACGGCTTGTATCGCTCCTTCACCTACTACTAAATCTCCAAATTTTTTTCCGACGACCATCTCAATGTCAGAATCAGGCCACTTTTCCCTAAGCCCCGCCACCGCAGGTAGCGTGAGTAAAAAGTCTCCCAACGCGCCACCGCGCAGAACAAGGATCTTCATTTCAAAAAGGACCTAATGGCCCCTCAATTCAATACACAAAAAGGCCCAGACCCAATAATGCCACCCCAAAGATGACTCCCAATGCCATAAAAAATCTCCCTCTTCCTGGCGTGGCCAATCCCCAAGTAATCGCATCCCTTAAAAGGTAAGGCGCTCCCACCATCACCATCCCTTCCGCAATGATGAGGTAGGCATAGGACACAACGATGAGGCGCCCTATATCATCCCGCAGGAAGGCTGCATCCAGAAAAACATCACCAGCCAAGAGAAACAGAATTCCCAAGGATCGAACCGCGATAAATTCCCGAACATACAGCCAACTGGTGACCCCTAATCCAATCACTCCTAAAACAAAAAGCGGCCGAAAACGCGTATATTCCATCAGGTTGATCGTCCCCGCTAGCCATGCCGACCAGCCCGTGGCCAAAGCCAAAAGTAACCCTCCAAACCCATCTCCTCTTGGAAAGCTGCGGATCCACTGAGTGGCCTGCCGATAATCCAACAACCCCCATCCGTGACTTAAGAGGAGTCCCAACCCCGCCCACACGGAAACCTGCGAAAGTGAAAAAGAGTAGATCATAAGTCCTAATTCAGAATGGCAGGGTCTGCATAATCGGTAAATCCTGTCGATTCCACGATTCGCACAGTGAGCAGCTGTCCCAAGTGGCGTGCTCCCCCATCGAAAATTACGGGTCGGTTTTGCCTCGAGCGGCCAGTCAAGCGACTCTCGTTCGTTTTGCTGGGGCCTTCCACTAAAATCTCCGTAAGTGTTCCCACACGCTTAGGTGCGCTCACTGCAACCTGACGATCCAGTAAATCGAGCAGAGCTCTGTTCCAATCCTCTTTTACGCTCTCAGCAACTTCGGGTTCCCGACTCTTGGCTGCCCGAGTCCCATCCCGCTGAGAATACCGAAAAATAAAACCGTTATCAAACTCCACCTGCTCCATCAAACGGTAGGTTTGCTGAAACTCTTCCTCCGTTTCCCCAGGATATCCCACAATCACATCGGTAGTAATTCCAATGCTGGGGCAGGCTTTGCGAACCTTATCGATAATGTCTTTATACTGCTCGACGGTATAACCACGCCCCATTTCTTTCAGAAGACGATTGGAACCAGACTGCACAGGTAGATGAAGATGCTCGCACAGCTTGCTCAACCTCCCATAGCAACCAATCAGATCCTCTTTCATTCCACGAGGATGTGGCGAGGTAAAACGAATGCGCTCCAAACCATCCACACCCTGCAACTCCTCTAACAACTGAACAAAGGCGCTTTTCCCGCGCACCGAGGGAATTTCCCTCCGTCCGTACATATTCACGATCTGACCCAGAAGCGTGACTTCTCGAATCCCCTTTTCCACAAGGTTCCGAACCTCACTAACGATCTCCGCAATCGGACGGGACCGCTCCTTCCCTCGCGTCGTCGGGACAATGCAGAAGGAGCAGTGCATGTCGCACCCCTGCATGACAGAAACAAAAGCAGTGACTTGCTTCGGAATCAGAACGTGGTCCCGAATCGTCTTTTCCGACCCCTCCTCCTCACCCACATCGGCAAAGAACCTGGGTCGCCCCCCCAAACGTGCTTCCCGTGCCTCCATCACCAGATCCGCTACCCGGTGGAATTTTTGGGTTCCGACAACGAGATCCAGACCTTTCATCTCCTTTTCCAAGGACTCCCCTTTTCTTTGAGCCATGCAACCAAGAAAGCCCAACACCACGCCCGGATTCTTTTTTCGAAGGGCCTTCAGATTGCTCATTTTCCGAAGAGCTTTCTTCTCCGCCAGATCGCGAACGCTACACGTGTTGAGCAAAATAACGTCCGCTTCCTTCTCGGTTTTTGCACGCTGATAGCCGCGATCCATGAGTTGGCGTGCCACCTGCTCGGTATCCCGCTCATTCATCTGGCAACCGTAAGTTTTTAGGAAAACGGAAGGCATACCCTAAGATCCTGCCCCAATTACAGGCGAAGGAGAATCCCCAAAGACAGGGTTAAGCAAAGAGTCGTTTATTGAAGTGTCCGCGCAAAAACCGGTAAAAAGCAAGAGGGAGTGGAAGAACAAAGAAAAAAGCCGCAGGCACAAGAACCGTAGGATGACAAAAGCCTCCATCGATTTTTACAATTCCTTCCCATAATAAGGCAACAAATCCAAGCCCAGCGCCCCAGTAACTCAAAGGCATAATAACAGCCCGGAAGTTTTCTTTTTCCTTAAGACGATGAATCCTCTCCGAACGATTATTCCAATTCATGGGGATGAGCTTTTCTAAAAACTCATCCGCCCAATAACAATTAAAATCTAAGAGTGACTCAGGGAATCACTCTGTTTTCGATTGTGTCTTTCGGCCCAACCCATCCCCGCTAATCCCAGTTCAAAAAGTGCGTACAGGGGCACAAACATTAGACCCAGGTTAAAAGGATCAGAGGTCGGAGTGACGCAGGCCGCCAGCACCAGCAAGGCCACCACTGCATGTCGCCGGTGCTCCGAAACCACCTTTTGCTCGAGAATCCCGAGACGCGCTAAAATAACCATGATTAGGGGGAGCTCAAAAGAGAGACCGAAGCCGACCAGCATCTGGAGAGCAAAATCGGTGTAACTCGTCATGGTCCAACTGGTCTCCAACCCCAACCAGCGGTTGAAATCCTGAAAGAAACGCAACGCTCTTGGCAGAACCAAGAAATAACAGAAAAGTGCCCCTCCAAAAAAAAGGCCTGTCCCCACCAAAAAGACCGGAAGCAACAAACCGCGCTCCCGTACATCGAGAGCTGGCAAAAGATATTGTCCGAGAAAGAATAGAACCAGTGGGAGGGACAGAAGAATTCCTGCCCCGATTCCGATCTGCAGTGTCACTGTCATTGGATCGGTCACCTGGAGCGCCAATAAGGTGCTCGGAGCCGGCTGCACCAAACCCTCCTGCGCCTGCGTTAGAGGCCAGCGAAGGATTTCCATCACACGACCGATGCTCATCACCCCGAGAATCGATCCTGCCCCAATCGCAGCCGCACATTTCAGAATTACCCCCCGCAGGTCCTCCAAATGATCTAAAAACGGCTTCTCGCTGTCTTTCATTAGAACTTTCTCCAACCGTTTTCCGTCACCACAGAGGGGAGAGGGATATCGTGCGGTTCTTGAGGCAAATCCTCGACTTCCTGCTGCCCAAAGAACATACCCACCACTTTTGAACTTCGACCTCGGCGCGACAAAGCCCGGTCATAATGTCCCCCGCCGCGACCCAATCGGGTACCTTTTGAGTCAAAAGCCCTCCCTGGCACAAGAAAAAGCCCAACGTCCCCCAATGACCTTCGGACGGACAAATCAGGTGAAGGCTCCCACAAAGTGCCTGTTTCAGGAAGGTGACAAGGAGAAATCTCCCACCACGTCAGCCCCTCCCGTATGTCGATTTTCGGAAGATATACTTTCTTGCCTTCCCCCCATGCCTTTTGCAGTAAGCCTCGGGTTTGGGGCTCATCTGTTAGGGAGAGGTAAAATCCCACCACAGACGCCTCCCTCCACTCCATTAGACCCAAAACCGTCTCTTCGATCTTTTGGGATGCACCCCGCCGCTCCTCTTCGCTCCATCGCGCCATGCGTAGACGTATCTCATCACGAAGTGCTGCCTTTTTTGCCCCAGACATGAAGCTGACAATGCCCGATTTTTCCGCTCTCGCCAACCTTACCGACAGGGTTGCCTGCCCACGAAATCCCCACCATTCTTCTCTCCTTGAGCACTCGAGCCCATTCTCGCGCTCGTCGCCCTACCCATCGCTTTATCACCGATGTTCTCCTCCCTGCTCTTTTTACACGCAAACGAGGTCATCGGAGCGGAGTCTCCCCGATATTTCCAAAACTCAAGAAAGGTCAAATTTGCATCACCTGGATCGGCCACGCCTCCTTTTTAATCCAAACCTCCCAAGCGAATATTCTAATCGATCCGAACTGGGCCAACTGGCTTCTTGTTGTTCGGCGCCTTCGTCACGCAGGTCTTCTTCACCACCATCTTCCTTCCATCGACCTTGTTCTCATCACTCACGCCCACTTCGATCACCTCCATCGTCGTAGCCTTCGTAAAATTGCCTCCAACCAACCCATCGTAGTCCCATCAGGTGTTGCAGATCTTGTTCACGGACTTGGTTTTGAGAAGGTCTATGAGATGAAATGGTGGGAGCGCCTGCGTTTCCCAGGAGCGGCCATCACCTTTGTTCCCGCAAAACATTGGGGCGCCCGAAAGGTGACCGACCACCATCGCGGCTATGGCGGCTATGTCCTCGATGTCGGCGGACGAACGATCTACCACGCCGGCGACTCCGGCTACTTCAACGGATTCCGTGAAATCGGTAAGAAACTACATCCGGAAATCTCTCTTCTCCCCATCGGTGCCTATCACGGTCCTAAATTCGGAGAAAACCACATGGATCCGGAAGAGTCTCTTCGAGCTTTTGAAGATCTAAAATCCAAGGTTCTCATCCCGATGCACTTTGGCACCTACCGCCTCAGTTACGAACCCCTACACGAACCCCCCCAACGGCTGATGCAAGCGGCAAGCGAGGCAGGACGTTTGGCTGACGTACGATTTCTGATCGAAGGAATGCCAACCCTATTCTAATCCACCCCGCTCTGCCCAACCAACCTTTGCCGTGGGCCTCGCAAAAGCGACCAATCGCCCGCGATGAGTCACAAAGTTAAAGAAGTTCTTTGCATTTCCACACGGCGCGTTGGGGTTGAACTCATATACATCCACTCCTCCCCCCCTCTCCCCATCCATTCTTTGGGATGAACCCGCGACCATGGCCTCTCCATCTTTTTTTCTACCTAAATAAATCATCACATGACTGATGGGAGGGTCCCGCGGCACATCATACGTCCACTCCCAAAAAAGAAGATCTCCACTCCTCATCTCAGTCATCAGTTTCTCAGAATCCACTTTTCCGCTCGCCTCAACAGGAACTGCACGCACCTTGCCCTTTTTCTTGAAGAAGAGGTACTGGTCCGATGCCGTCCTTGGAATATCAAAACCAAATACTTTCCAAACGATATAACGTACCGTGTTTGAGCAATCCATTGTGATGACGTGCGGATGGCCAGGCGGTTGCCATGACTGCGAATAGTTCAAATCTTGCTTAGAAAGCCAGCGACATGTCTCAACCAGCTTCTGGTGTTGCTCGGGAGTTGCCGCACCCTGCGCGAACCTAGAAGTCCATGCCAAGATGAGGCACAACCAAAATGCATAAAAAAAACACCTCTTCAACACCCCCCTTTCATTGCAAACCACAAACAGACCGCAAGCCCGGACGATCAGGCCTCAAAAGTTGGATCAGTTTAATAAATCGAAAAAAGCCTTAGGGTGTTCCAAATCACGGAAAACCGCATCTGCTCCACAATCCTGTAACTGCTTCTCTGTGAAGGAGCCCGTTGCCACAGCAATCGCCTTGGCGCCAATCGCTCTAGCGCAGGCCACATCGTGAGGAGTGTCTCCGATCACAAAGATTCTTTCGGGCGGAAACTCCTCCCCATGATGTTCCTTGGCCCTGCGTTTTGCATGCGGGCCGAGGTCATTCCGGATGGCCGAATCATCAGCAAACGCCCCAAACCCAAAGAAATGATTCACCCCATACCGCGTCAACTTCAACCTCGCACCTTTCTCAATGTTCCCCGTCAAAAGGGCCTGAACCAATTCAGGTCTTTTGTGAGCCTCTTCTAAAATACCTAAAACTCCCGGGTGCAGACCCCCGTTCCTTCGGGGCAACTCCTCCGCCAAAAGTTCCACATAAACATCGAGAAATCGGGCCACCTGTTCCGGCCCATTCGGCTTCCCATCTCTTCCGAGCAATTGCTCCACAATCCACTTATCGGTTCGGCCTGCTATCTCCAAGCCTTCCAGGCCACGATCGACCCCGTGCAACTTTTTCATGGCACGCCCTAGAGCCGTCTCCCCCGCTTTCCCCGTATGGAGAATCGTGCCGTCAATATCCCAGAGAAGAAGTTTTCGAGCTAACACTGGACCCGTCTTCACATGCCCATCACGCAATACCCCGCATCCGCATAAAGCGTCTGACCCGTAATTCCAGCCGCACCGTCCGAGGCCAAAAATACTCCCGTCGCACCTAACTCCTCCAACGTAATATTTCTCTTTAAGGGGGCGTGGGCTTCGTAGTGAGAAAGCATTGCCGAAAACCCGCTGATACCCCGCGCCGCCAAGGTATTGACCGGGCCCGCACTGATCGCATTCACCCGTATTTTTTTCGGACCGAGATCGTAGGCAAGATAACGCACGCTCGCTTCCAAGGCAGCTTTGGCTACCCCCATCACATTGTAGTGGGGCACCACTTTTTCCGCTCCGTAGTAGCTCATTGTCACGACACTTCCCCCCGCTGTCATGAGTGGCATAGCGGCTCGGCTCACCGCTACCAGCGAGTAAGCACTGATATCATGCGCCACTCGAAAAGCCTCCCGTGAGGTGTCGACAAAGTTTCCCTCGAGCGCCTCCTTCGGCGCGAAGGCCACACTGTGCAAAAGCAGATCCACGCGAGGAGTTTTCGTTTTTACAAAATCAAAAAACTTTGTGATGTCCTCATCCCGACTTACATCACACGGCGCGACAGGCGTATCCGCTCCAAAGGTCGCAGCCAACTCTTCCACATTTTCCTTCAGACGATCCCCCTGATAATTGAAAATTAGTTTTGCCCCCGCATCGGCCCAGGCCTTGGCGATTCCCCAAGCGATGCTGCGCTTGTTCGCCACACCAAACACCAAACCCACTTTTCCTGCTAATGCTAAGTTACTCATCCATCCAAAGTGCCCTTATCTGGCCCCCTCTGTCACGCCTTGAGTCTCTTCCTCTTGGCCTGACCTCCTCTTCCTGCTACCAAATCTACCTAGTGACGCTACCCGATCTACATCTTGGTTGGATTTTATTTGGCCCCCTCGTCCTAGCTCTTCTTGCCACAGACCTCATTCTATTTCATCGGGATCCCAGGCCGGTTGATCTTCGACGCTCCCTTCAAGCGACCGCCGGTTGGGTTGCCCTCGCCCTAGCCTTCGCAGGACTGGTCGCCTTCACCCTCGGCATAACCCCCGCGATGGAGTTTTTAACAGGCTACGTTGTGGAACTTTCTCTTAGCGTTGATAACGTCTTCGTTTTCGCAGTTCTCCTTCGTTACTTCGCTGTGCCAGAAAAATCCCAATTCCCGGCACTATTCTGGGGAATCATCGGGGCCCTCTTTCTTCGCGCTCTTTTCATCTTCACAGGCATCGCCCTCATCAACCGCTTTCACTGGCTAATCTATATTTTTGGCGCACTTCTGGTGTACACAGGAATCAAGCTTCTGAGAGGGGGAGAGGCCAAAGTCGAACCCGACCATAACCCACTCATCCGCCTCGCCCGCAAAGTCATTCCTATTACTCCCGATTTTCGGGGCGACCACTTCGTTTTGCGAGAAAAAGGTCGCTGGACAGGCACCCCCCTACTTCTTGTCCTCATAGCTCTCGGAACTACCGACCTTGTTTTTGCCATCGATTCCATCCCCGCCATCCTAGCAATCACCCGAGACCCATTCATTGTCCTAACCTCCAACGCCTTTGCCGTTCTTGGGCTCCGAGCCCTCTACTTCGCCATCGCAGGACTCATTAAACTCTTCGCCTACCTAAATATTGGCCTCGCAGTTATCCTCTCCTTTATTGGACTAAAAATGCTTATATCTGGCTACATTCACCTCCCCATTCCTTGGACTCTTGGGTTCGTGATCGGGGTACTCGCAATCTCGATCGTCGCATCAATTCTATATCCGCCATTAAAAAGCCAAAATACCTAGACAGTATCTATAGATACCTGAAGCATAGATATTTACATAGTTTATTGTATTAAAGAATCTATAAAGTTTTGCGTTTGGTTGACGCAGTAGGAACCCATCCTACACTTTAATTATGCCTCAGGTTGTCGATCTGACACAGGCGATTGCTCGTAAGACTTTCGCAAAAAAACCCAAGTTCCGCTTAGGGTTGTTTGGGACGCTTATTGTCTCAAATTTTGCCTGGTTGATTCTCTTTGGCGTGGCCGTCGTATCACTCATCGGTGTAACGCAATTTTCCGCCGCCCTCTCCAAAAGTTATCTGGAAGAGAAATGGAGCTCTCTTCAAAACCGTCTCGCCCAAAAGAAAGAACTCGAAGAGCGGGATCTCCGCATCGCCCGACTCATCGCCTCTCAAAGCTCAGACACAACGGACATCCTTGGCCTTGCCACCCGTATCTCAAAAATTCTCGACTCGACGAACGGTCGCCAACGTCGCTTTTTGGAAAATGCGATTCCTGAAGCCATGCTCATCCAAACCAGTTCCCAAATCCCCGCCTCAGCCGTTCTTGCCATGGCCATCTTCGAATCAGGATACGGCAACAGCATGCTCGCGAAGGAGTACAACAACTACTTCGGGATGAAAGCGTTTGATAGTTGGACGGGAGCCCGTGCCCTCAATATGCCTACCCGGGACAGTGGCCAAGATACCACTGCCGATTTCCGCGCCTACCCTACCCTCGCCGCTGGTTTCCAAGGCTACTCCCAATTCCTCCTTTCCAACGATCGCTACCGAAAACACGTTGGAGAAAAATCTGGAGTTAAGTTTGTCTCAAACATTTTGGCCGCTGGCTACTGCCCGGATCCCGACTACCTCGTTCATATTCGAGACATCATCCAGAAGCACGGATTGGATCGCTTAGACGCGGCCCTTGATCAGATCGTGGACAAACAAGAGTCTGTTGCAGACGCCTCCCCCGCCTCCAAACCCCCTACCTCCTCATCCGCACACTAACTTCTCTTGGCAGGAACCCCTGCCCCGTCCGCACAAGAAATCGCCTCGGATCCCGAGCTCTTAACCTCCAGAAGTAGATATTTCCAATCTCCCCCGACTTGCCTCTCCGCTCGTAAAGTTACCTTCGCGACTCGCCTAGATCCTCTCATCGAAAACTCTAGCCGAGCCGTGCCCCCATCCGGCCCATCCTCCAATTCTCCCGTCACCGCCCAACCTAACTCCACAGGCTCTCCCAACTCCTTCCTCACCCGCTCGTCCTGAATTAAACGCTCTACAGCGACTTGCATCACATCGCTCTTTTTTAACATCGAGTAGCTGATCTGTAAGGTCATCCATCCCAGCCCAAACACCCCCGTCACAACCCCCACCAAGCCCAAAACCAACCATCGCCTTGCCTTCACTTCCCAAGCCATCAACTCCGCCTGAGTCATGAGCTTTTTCTTCATACCCACACTCTGGATTCTCCCACCCCCCTCGTCCATCCCCACTCTCGCAACGACAACAACTTTTGGTATTCTGATAATCATGCTCTCCCTCGAATCGATTTCCCAACTTGCCCAGCAGTACGCCTCCGCACTGCCCGCAAAAGTGGCCGAATTTGAGATTCGGGGTCACACCTTCCGCTCTACTGAAAAACCCCATCTCATGGGAGTCGTGAATCTCAGCTCCGAGTCTTGGTATCGCGAAAGTGTCGTCACCAATACCGATGCCGCTATTACCCGCGCTCGCCGCCTACGCATCGAGGGAGCCCACCTAGTCGATCTCGGAACCGAATCCTCTCTGCACCATGCCGCACGTGTAGATCCAGCCCAACAGATCTCAACTCTCCTCCCCATCATCCAACCCCTCGCTCAAGAAGGCTCCCTCATCTCGATTGAAACCTACCACCCCGAAGTTGCCCGACGTTGCCTTGAGGCAGGTGCCGCTGTCCTAAACCTCACAGGCTCCAGACCCCCTGACGACCTCTACCACACGGTCGCCCAGCACCGCGCTGGAATCATCCTATGCTATGTCCAAGGTGAAAATGTTCGGGCCGTGGGTGACTTCGTCCACTCCCCTGACCACGCCACGGCCCTGCTCGACTACTTCCGTCTCGAAATCGACCGGGCCGTCAATGCAGGGGTTCACGCCATCTGGATCGATCCAGGGTTGGGCTTTTACTATAAGAATCTTCAAGACAGCACTGCCCGAATCCGATACCAGGCCGAAACTTTTCTCCACACGTTTCGCCTTCGCACCCTCGGTTGGCCCGTCTGCCACGCCCTCCCCCACGCTTTCGAGTTTTTTCAGGACGAAGTTCGTTCCGCCGAGTCGCTCTTTGCCGTTCTAGCCCTACTCGGCAAAACCGATCTCCTCCGCACTCACGAGATCCCCAAAGTCCGTGCCGTAGCCCGCACCCTTGGAATTCTCTCATGAAACAGAACTCCCAACCCGTAGCTCTAATCACAGGTGCCTCCCGTGGTCTCGGTTCATATCTTGCCCAAGAAATTGCCCTACTCGGCTACGCCGTCGTCATCCACTATCGCAGTGGTGGAGACCGGGCCCGCCGACTTGCCCGAGAAATCCAAGCCCTAGGCACGTACGCGTTATGCGCTCAGGGCGATCTTTCCAACCCCAGCCAAGTCACCCGACTTTTCAAGCAGATCAGCCGAAGATTTGGGCGACTCGATCTCCTCATAAACAACGCAGGCACTTATCGCCCAACCCCACTTCTCCGCACACGACCTGAAGATTGGTTCGCAGGTCTTCAAAGCACCGCAACCGCAACTTTTCTAACAACAAAATCGGCTATCCCTCTGTTCCCCAAAAGTGGCGGTCGGATCATCAACCTAGGGGACTCTGCTTCCGACCGAATCACTCCTCGTAAGCTGGCCCCTGGATACCATGCTGGAAAGGTAGGTGTTTCCCTTCTCACCCGCTCATTCGCCACCCAACTTATTTCCAAAAAAATTACTGTGAATCAGATTTCGCCCGGATATCTGGAAAACAGTATCGATCTACCTCCACATCACAAACTCCCCACAGGTCGTCCTGTCTCATTTTCTGAAGTTTTTTCTGCCGTCCGCTACTTTCTATCCCCCGATGCATCGCAGGTTACAGGAAATAACCTGATCATTTCAGGCGGTTGGAATTTATAGTTTTGCGGAGTGGATGGGAGCCCATCCCTCCTTTTTTAGTTTTGCGTTACTAACCCTCTTACTCCGACGAGTCCGAACACTTCCCTCACTCCAAACTCCTCCCACGACCCCCCTTCGTAGAGGTTCATCCTCGGCTACATTAAACACTTCTCCTCGTACACGTAATGCGATCGCAGCAGCCCTCGCTGCATCCTCTACATGCACCACATTGAGCCATCTCTCAGGCCCCTCCCCTCGATTTCGCAACTCCCGATCAGGACCATAAAGTCCCGCACAACGAAGAACAGAACCTCCTGCTGCAATCGTTTTCTTTTCAGCCTGGACCATCACAGTGGCTCTCTCATCTTTCCCTAAAGGCGATGTTTCATCCACCCAACCCCCTTCCGACTCCGCATAAACTGACGTTGACGAAATGTAAACCATCGGCACCCCGAATCGGCTACTCCAGGTGGTGGCATGCTGCACACCCTCCTTATGCATCTTCACAAACTCCCCTTCAGCTGACTTTTGCGAAGGAGCCATCGACCAGACCATTCCTGACCACTCTCCCCCAAGATTCTCCCAAAAGGCCGATTCGATTGCATCGACAGCCATGGTCTCAGGAAACAGCTCGCGAAGCGCTTCAGCACGACTTTCCGACCTTACTACAGGGACAGCACTCCACCCCCCTGCCATCGCCTTAACGGCAATCTCCCTACCAAGAAAGCCAGCCCCGACCACGAGGATTCTCGGTGGACTCGCTTTCAAGCCAGTTCTCGTCTAAATCTTAAGAAGGGACGAGTGGCGGAGCGGTTGAACGCGGCGGTCTTGAAAACCGCAGATGCCGAAAGGCATTCGTAGGTTCGAATCCTACCTCGTCCGCAGGACCCACTATCCGCGTAGATGATAGTGCCCTGGCCCCACTTTGCGTAGGCCACGAATCTTCTTCAGATTCTGGTAAAACCAAGTATCCAATCGCTGACGCTGGATATTCATCTTGTCGGCCAGTTCCTTGATTTTAATACCGGTTTTTCCCGACTGATTCAAATGCGACAAGATCACTTTTTTAAGTCCGCCGCGACGATTGAACTTTTTTCCCGTGCTCCGCCGTCCAGGTGGACGCCCCCGCCGACGCGCAATTCGGTTCGCCCCACGAGCCACCGCAGACGCTCCAGCCCCAATTACCTTGGCCACCGAGCGTTCGAGTTGCCCCAACTTTTTCTCAAGAGACTCCTTTTTACGGAGAAGCTTCATGATCCGACCAAACTCTTTTGTTGTTAGTTTTGATATATCCATGGTTAAAACACTAACACGACGTCTAACGATTGCCGACAAAAAAATACCCCGCCATGGTTTGATCCACGGCGGGGTACAATTTACGACTGGGGATTCCCCCAACCGTTTGAAACGTTATTTAACGTGTTTGCTGGCGTACTTCGTCAACTCAAACATTGTCGCCGAGCTTTTTCCACCGAAAAGGGGCTTGAACAAATGATCCGCATTAATGTTACGGCGGTTCTTTTTGTCCTGCAGGCCATTCTTTTTGATGTAGGCCCACAGTTTTTTGGTCATCTCGGTCCGGGGAACAGGCTTGCTCCCAATGATCGCGGCCAGGATGGCGTCCGGTTGGACGGGTTTCATAAACGCTGCATTCGCTTTCTTTGCCATAGTTTCTTGTCTCCTTAGTTTGGGTTAATGGTTGCGATACGTTGGATACGATGCTCCTCCACGAGAGGCTGACAACTCTTATTTACGAGGGGAAATACCTTTTTCACTTGACCATAAAGGGTCGACCTTTCGGACGGTACATACCCTGCCTCGCGAATAGCCTCCTCAATCCTCTCAGGTTCCAACCTTTCTCCATGCTTTCCCCCACTCGATCTCGTAATCGCCTCCTCA
Source organism: Minisyncoccota bacterium (assembly GCA_030054195.1). Lineage (GTDB taxonomy): Bacteria > Verrucomicrobiota > Verrucomicrobiia > Methylacidiphilales > Verrucolacustridaceae > Verrucolacustris > Verrucolacustris abundans. Next base: position 1,138 of record JASGCJ010000022.1, on the reverse strand, counting down.
TATAAAGTGCCTCCAAAATCGTTGCATCCCCACGACAAAGACTCCACCGCCCCCCCCACCCCCAACTTAACCCAGCTAGTTTGAAGATTTGGAATTGCCTGTCCTAAAACCATCCGTGCCAAGGGGTAAAGCCGCATCGCTCGTTTGCGAATCCTCTCTTCAAGCACCTTCATTCCACCCGCTCGCCCTGCCAAAATACCGCCTAATCGGTTCTGGTAGGGAACAAATGCCAAGGGCACAAACTCAGTAAACCCACCCGTCTCCTCCTGAACTTTGAGCAGAACCTCAAAGTGAGATCGAATGTCCTGCCACCTCTCGACATGTCCAAAAAGAATCGTGGCGCTCGATCGGACTCCCGCCCGATGAGCCGCCCGTACAATCTCTACCCAACGCGCCGCAGGTAGTTTGTTTCGCGAAATCTTTTGCCTTACCTCATCCACTAAAATCTCAGCCGCCGTCCCTGGGATCGTTCCCACCCCCGCCGCCCTTAACTTGCTCATCATCTCCTCAGGCTCACAGCCTGCCTTCTCACAAAGGGAATCAATTTCCATGGGCGAAAAGGCATGAAGATGCATCCACGGAAACGCCTCCCGCAAAGCCCTCACCAAATCAAAGTAGTACTCGGGCTTGAGCCCAGGGTCGATCCCCCCCTGCAAACAAACCTCAGTCACCCACGGAGTCTGCCCGACTCGCGCCACCACCTCATCAATTCGATCTGCCGTTGCTCCGACCGTGCCCGGTCTCTTTCCAAACCCGCAAAAAGCACAACCAACCGTGCAGATTCTGGAAAAGTTCGCATTCCGATTGACAACATAAGTCACTCTTCGCGCATGACGCTGCGCCGTCGCCTCGGCTGCAGCCTGTCGCAAATCCTCCAAAGGCATCTTCCAAAAATCCATCACTTTCGTACTTCTTTCCAAAAATCACTCACACGACTCATCCATGGGCGACTCAACCACTCCTCCGTGCTGTGACTTTTATAAACAGGAAGGCGCTCCACTAAATCCCGCCCCCGTACGGCACACTCCTTCTTGTAATGCTCTACCTGTTTCCAAGGATTGCTGGGATTAACTTCATCCCGAGCCCAAGAAATCCCCCCTAAATCATCCAACTCATCCACCAGATCACGCCATCGGGG
>JASGCJ010000060.1 GCA_030054195.1 Minisyncoccota bacterium | reverse complement strand
GCAAGCACGCCAAGAATCGCTGTAATATTCTTGATCATTTTATTTAGTATCTCCTTTGGTTTGTGTTTGTTTATGTTCACACGACACCGTGATTGTTGGCCAAAGTGCCTCGTGAACTTGCTGAACATACCCCCCCCATACATTCGGTCAACAAATATTTTTTGAACGTTTTAATAACTTATCTGTCTATCCCAATTGCATTACGAATGTCTCTGAGGGTGTTCGTCAAGAAACGCAGGCCGCCAAAGCCTGCGTTTTTTGTTTAAATGCCTAATTGATATAGGTTTGGCTATTTTCATATCCCTCTAAATTCATTGTTTTTTGCGGATTTATTAGTTGCAGCACCCTAATAGCCATGAATTTACGTCTATTATCGGATGGGCTGAACTTCAATCCCGAAGCTAAACTGCCCCACCTTTACCCCTCTCCACTCTAATTTACTCTTTATCCTACCCCTCCAAACCTGCTCCTTCTCCTGCCACTCGAGAAGAATCCTGGGCCCCTCCTCCTCCCCACCCCCTTTTTGTCCCTTGGGAAGTAGAACAAGAAATCCCTCCATCGAGAACAGGGAGAACCGGCCCTCCGATATCTCCGCCAGCAACGCGCTGACTGATGGCACCGCTTTCCTCAAATAGGGAGCCACATCCGCAATCAACTTCTTCCCTTCCTTATCTTCCCCACCCTCCAGCAACCCTTCCACCAGTTCCACCCCCGCCGAGGCCACCCCTGTTAACCCACCCAGCTCCACCCGCCCAGGGGACATGGAAAAAGAAAGCGTCAGCGGCAGGGTGTGGCGATCCGACTTCAACTTCGGGGCCACCGCCAGAAAAAGCTCCGCCTCATCCCAAGTCACCACCTGGGCCGACTCCGCCACCTTCGTCTCATAACGAAATCTCCCAATCCCACTCGCCGCCTCGCACCCGAACCACTTCATTCTTCGAAAATATTCGCCCGACTTCACCTCGCTCAACCCCGCATCCGGTCGACTCATCCACCCCTCCCTCTTCCCGCGAACCGATCCCTTCCGCACTCCAATCTCCACGTCCTCGATAACAATCTCAGGCTGCGACACTCTCACGCTGAAGCCACCTGTCTGATTCGTCGGTTCGCCCAGATCCTCCGCTTCCAACTCGACCGCAAACACCACTTTCCCTTTTCTCTTCAACTCCACGATAATCCGGTCTCCGTGCGATAACCCCTTCTCCACCGCTCCGAAAAAGCGAGCCTCCTCGTCATCGTCCACGCCTCCTCGAACAAACTTCAGAATGGCTGCTACCAAGCCGAATGCGGGTGCAACTGGTCCAAGCAACAAACCCCACACTGTTCCAGGACCAGGAATTGCGCCCGAGAGTGCTTCTGTCACGCCCGCCGCTTTATCCAGGGCACGTCGCGACTCCTCGTCCGACTCAGTTACCCCGACCGAGACTCCGAGACTTCCAGAGTTACGTCCAAGATAAGCAACTCGGCGCAAATACTTCTGATTTACAGGACCTGCCCCACTAAAAGGGATCACGGTGGACTGACCGGACAACGTTAGCTCGATTACGCCCTCCCGATTCGGTCCAAGATCGCGGGAGATGAATGTGCGAGGATCGACCCGGACCTCCTTTATGAAAATTGCCAAAAGATTTTTTTCAGGGATGGGTCCGCCTTTTCCCTTCACAACACGCACGGTGGCCCCTGCACGGAAGAGGATACGATCCAGAGCCATATGAATATGCTTCTCTTATCCCCTAAAAAATCAATTTTGTTTTGAGGGGGCTCTAATCCAGCCGAGGATTCAAGGTAGGGCTGGGTCTATCACCCGGCCGCAGTTGCGAGCTGGATGCTGTAAACTAACAACGGCGGCCGCCTACTTAGAGGCGGCCCTACCTGAGCGATGTGGTTTTAAGCTTTTGATCATCCCACAAAAAAACAAAGGGCGGATCCCGAAGGATCCGCCCTTTGCCAACAAGAAAGATTAACTAACTAACTTAACTTTTCCGACGAGCACGCAAGGCAACCAACCCAGCCACACCGAGAGCCAAGAGCGAAGCCGACGAAGGCTCGGGGATGACATTCGCCATCAACACGTTGTTGCCGGAATCAGTTCCCAAAAGAACATCACTCTGGCTTGAAACAGCGCTTAGAAGAGTAGATAAAGTTCCGCTTCCAGGCATCGTCCATGTTCCACCAGTAGCATTTCGATCCGTGACAAGAGCCCATTGGGTTGGGGCTGCACCCGATGCAAAGGTCAAATCTGAGTTGTTGAATGCCCAAACATAAATTTGGGTTCCTTGTGGAGCTAGTGCCAAATCAACGAAGCTTGCAGTCCCTGAAACCGCGCCCCCTGAACTAAAGTTCCACCCGGTACCTGCCGTTTGGTATAGCCCAGTTGTGCTGCCCCCCAAAGTCCCACCAAGTGATGACGGGTTAATTACGGTACCAATTGCGGTGAATGAATTGTTAAGAGACTGGTAAGCAGCTAATGCGGTAGTGCTACCTGACCATCCACTAATGGTCGTTTGAAGCTCTACAAAAGTTTTATTAAAGAATCCAACTCGAACAAAGCCAGCTGTATTTATTGCTCCAGTGCTCGTCAAATACTGACCGGTCCCAGATGAAGATGCAACTGTTCCGACATTAACTGTTGCTGCCTGTAAAAAAACTGGCAGAACAATCAAAGTTGTAAGCGTTAGTGTTATTTTGTTTTTCATATTTTATTTCTTTCTTTATTATTATTTTAGTAAAGCAGCTTAATTACCTGTAATTACTGGGTTCTGGATCCATACACCATCGGCGGCAGCATTTATGATAAATCCATTCCCAGCGGCCACAAGTGGCGAAGTTAAAGGGTTTATTGGTGTATAACTATCATCAAGCATATCTGTTCCATTCGTATAAAATGAGGTTGTAGCTAAAGATCCATCAAGCAGTACTGCACTCGCCGCGTCACTATAAGGGGCGATAGCGGTACCTAAACCCATTGCCGAAACTTTAGTAATTCCCGATGGATCGATGGGAGCAACAATACTCTCGCCTGCATAAACTGGGACCAAGGTTTTTTTGGTGTTTACAACGCCTACCATCGTAATAGATGAAGCTGAACCTGCATTCAAAATAACTCCAGTTCCGGGGTCTATAACTACGTTGCCAGCAGGTGTGGTGTAGTCGTCCCCTACGAAGCTACTTCCGTCAAAATAGTACGAGCGTTTACCGTTGGAAGAATCGTAGAAGGTAACAGCATCTTGAAATGGAATTAGGTCTTTAGATTGATCAGCGAGATTTTGAAGTGTGTAGTGCCGGATAACTTGAACCGATACAGACCCCGTTAAATCACTAGGTGCATCAGCAACAGTTATCGACGAAGCAGTGTTGCTGACAACATCAAGAACTAGTCCTTGATGAACTCCCGGAGACGTAATTTTCACGTAATAAGTCGGAAAGTTTGGCCTATTAGAAAAGGAGGTCTGGTTTAACGAACCGGCAGTAAGACCTGACACACTCAAAACACCAGATGCAATCGTAGATGAACCAACGTATACAGGTTGGTGATGGAACACAGGGGCTATCAATCTACCCCCTTGATTAATATTCAATTTACTATAACCCACGATATCGCTCGTAGCGGTTTGAGCGTTCCCCGCCATGACAGCGGCTACAAGGATTGCGAGTGTGACATTGAGTTTTTTCATATTCATAATCTCCTTCACTTCAGACAACGTAATCCACGTTTTGTTCAAAATCAAGGGGGAATTTTTGTTTGTCACCAAATTGTCATAATTGGTTTTGCGATATCTAGATTTGCCTTAATACACTGTGCTACAGCATTTTACATAATCAAAAATTGGCTTAAGATGGATTTGCGTGACTTGCGGCATAAACAAATTTTTGTTTTTATCACGAAAGGGCGATTTTCTCACGCAAAGGACGCAAAGGATTTCAGAGCTGGCCCTACTTCGCGCTTAACCCGCTACGCGGACGCGCTTCGAAGGGTTAAATTTTTTAATTTTGCCAGAAGTCGGTGAAAGTGGCACAGCGATACGTGAGTCGCTGGCCTATCGTAAGAAAAATTCTACTTCCGCTTAGAGCCTATTTCACGCCACACTCGGTCGTGCCCTCCCGTCGTACCCAAAAAAAATCCCCCGCAAAATCCCCCCGCTCCTCTCCCGTCCCTCGTAGCCCGACCGAAAATCTTTCCCACCGACAAGAGTCCGATTCCTTCTCCCCTGCCCACTCGCACAAAACACGCCGTCTCCTCCTCAAACTTTCCGGCGAAACATTGGGCGACTCTTCCAACCACCTCTCTCACCCCATCATCCAACGCCTCGCCCACCAGATCAAAGGCATCCTCTCTCCCTCCCTCCAACTCGGTATCGTGATCGGAGGGGGCAATATTTGGCGAGGCGCCCCCGCGGCCGACGAAGGTCAGATGGACCGCAACACAGCCGACTACATGGGAATGCTGGCCACCGTGATCAACTCGCTCGCCCTCCAAGACGCCCTCGAACACGCAGGAGTCGAGACCCGAGTCCTCACCGCCATCGAGATGAAGAATGTGGCCGAACCGTTCATTCGTCGTCGTGCCCTGCGTCACCTGGAGAAAGGAAGAGTCGTTATCTTTGCCGCCGGCACGGGACATCCCTTCTTCTCCACCGACACCACAGCCGCCCTTCGAGCCAGCGAAATCGGCGCGGACGCCCTCCTCAAAGCCACCAAGGTGGACGGCATCTACGATTCGGATCCCCGGACTAACCCTCGCGCCCAACGATTCCAAACCATCACCTACGGGGACGCGTTACGTCGCCGATTGCAGATCATGGATTCGACTGCATTTTCCCTCTGCATGGATAATAAGATCCCGATCGTGGTGTTTGATGTGTTTCGCGAGGGAAATCTGAGAGCCGCGGCCGAAGGCCGGCCTGTTGGGACGAGGGTGATTGCTGGGGAGTGAGAACGGCGGCTTTGCCGCCGTGATGTTGGATTTTTAATTTTGGATTTTGGATTTTGGATTCAAGGGTAAGCGGGGACGGATATTGACGAGGGTTGGCCTAGGCTCCAATTTATTGTTATGAAACTCGTCGAGGTCACTGCTCTACCTAAATTTCATTTGCACCTGCGATATGAAAGCGGGGAGTCGGGTCAAGTCGACCTCACCCCACTGGTGGGTCGCGGAGTATTCTCGGCATGGAGCAAGCCTGGTTTTTTCGAACAAGTTCAGCTTTCCCCAGAGGGAGCACCCCACTGGTCTGGCGAGATCGATCTTTGTCCCGATGCTCTTTTTATGCAAATGACAGGCAAGGGGGTTTCGGATCTTTTTCCGAGCCTCTCAAAATCGTACGCGCATGCCTGAAATTTCCCGTTTTTACGGGATTGTAATCCGCTTGTTTTATGGGGATCACATGCCTCCCCATTTCCACGTCTCGTACGGAAGTTGCAGCGCCAAGTTCAATATTGAAAATTTAAATTGGATCGAGGGGAACCTTCCGCCTCGCGCAACTGCAATGGTCGAGGAGTGGGCCAAACTTCATCAGAGCGAACTAAGAGCTGCTTTTTTGAGCGCATCGGAACTAAAAAAGCCGAGCAGAATTGATCCCCTGCCGTAATTGCGGTGTTGGGGCCCAACGCAGTTTGGGGGTGTTGACGGCATAGAGGCTGCAGTTAATTTAAATTCATGAGCGTAGCGGAGATGGAAAAGGCACTGGCGACGATGCCTGCCCGTGAGAAAAGAGAAGTCGCAGAGTGGCTTTTAGGTCAAATTGAGGATCAGATTCCAAAAGACTTTTTCGTAGGCCTGCAACAGGTACGTGAAGGGCGGACGATCCTGATGGAGGAAGCCCTGCAGAAGACGCCCCCTGCTTGAAACGGCTTTTCTTTGCGACCGATTTATTCTGGAAAAAGTTTTACGCACTTACCCCATCGCAAAAAGATTCCGTTCGCAGAGCTTGGGGAAAATTTAAGCTCGACCCATTTGATCCATCCCTGGGCACTCACAAGATTCGGATTCTTTCTGCGCGGGCCGGGGAATCAGTCTACTCTGTGGTGATCGAAAAAGATCTCCGGATCCTATTTCTCATGGATGGATATAAAATAACGTCTTTTGAAATTGGAACGCATGAAGTGTATCGGTGATTGAAGTTTGGCAGGACCGCTCTTTCTTTCTTCCGAATCGCTTTCTTTCTTCCTACTCTTTTGGGCTTATGTCCGCTCCGAAGCTGAATGTTGCCGATGTGGCTGGGTTGGCCCGCTTGTCACTGACTCCTGACGAGACGACCAAGTTCACCGCTCAACTTAGCCAGATCCTGGCCCATATGGAAACTTTGGGTCAAATCCCCACAGGCGATGTTCCTGAAGTGGTTCCCCCCGCCCAACCCGTCCTTCGCAAAGACATCCCTACCCCCAGCCTTTCGGTCGAAGCCGCGCTGGCCAACGCACCAGCCCAAAGCAACGATCTCATCCTCGTACCCAAAATCGTCGAATGAGCCTCGCCCACGAAACTCTAGCCTCACTGCGACGTCGTCTCTCCTCAAAAGAGATTCACTCCCGCGATATTGTAAAAGATCTCCTTACCGAAAT
>JASGCJ010000059.1:5318-6628 GCA_030054195.1 Minisyncoccota bacterium | reverse complement strand
TTGAGACCGCCCAGAAGGGCATCAAGCTCAGCGGATACGTCGATGCCGGTTATGCGTATAACTTCACCGGCACGGGAAATCAGTCTGTGGTTGATTCCCGTTTTGGTTCTGACACCGCCCAACGCGGTGATTTCCAGCTCTATGCTGTGAAAATCGCGCTGGAAAAGGCGATGACCTCGGAAAACAAAGCACAGGCCGGATTCCGCGCCGATGTGATGATTGGTGAAGATGCAAACTACTTCATCGATCGTTCCTACCCGAACAACAACCTGAACGGTGGCACGGGTTCGGTATCCGGAAACGGTGGTCCGGACAACAATGATAGCGATTCTAACGCTTTGTTCTTGGAACAGGCCTATGTTTCGATCCGTGCCCCTGTGGGTAACGGTTGGGACTTCAAAGTTGGAAAGTTCGCTTCCATCCTCGGTTACGAGGTGATGGAGCGTCCTGCCAACATGAACACGACCTTTGGGTTGCTGTTTCAGCAGATGCCCCTCTACTACACCGGCGTTCTCTCATCCTACCGCTTTGACGACTACGTTGATGCGAAGTTGGGTGTGGTCAACGGTTCGAACAGCGACAACAACACGACTCTCAACCCGAGTGTGGGTGACGGTTGTGCAGTTCTCGCAGCGTTGAACATCACTGCGCCTGGCGGCAATGCGAACTGGAGTAACAACTTCCAGTACAGCACTGGTATGGATAACAACACCGCGACTGGACCTTCGGATTCAGTTACCCCACAAAATACTGGTGGAACTACCGCTAACGCGGATGGTACAACCGGTCAAGTAACCCAATCCGGAAACTTGATTGTATATAATTCATGGGGAAATTGGGCTCCTAAGTTTGCCAATGACAAACTCTTGCTCGCTTTCCAAGGGGTGTTGGGAAACAGCACCGGTTCTTTCAATGTGCAAACCGGAACTGCATTTGGAAATGGAAACTATGGAATGAACAGCACTTGGTACGGTGCGGGAGCATATGCGAAGTATCAGTTCAACGACTGGTTCTCGCTGGCTAGCCGCGGTGAATACCTAGGCTCCAACAACTCAGGAAAGTTCGGTGCTCAAGGTGGAAACACTACTCAGGGCAACGGGACATATCACAACACTGGAGCCAACTGGTGGGAGTACACCCTCACGGCTGGTTTCAACGTGATCGACAACCTACTTCTCCGTGCGGAGTACCGCTTGGATTGGGGTAGCAACATCAATGCCAACTCCGAGAGCTATGTTTCTCCCGGTGGCGGCGCAGGTGGCGGACCTTGCCACTACGCTGGTGCTGAAGTTGTCTACAGCTTCTAAAGA
>JASGCJ010000059.1:0-5218 GCA_030054195.1 Minisyncoccota bacterium | reverse complement strand
ATTGCGGGAGCTTTTTCGCGTCCGATCGATTTTTTGGCGATGCGGGAGCTGTTTCAACCCGCTTGGTTCGGATCTCTGATGAGAAAGTGTCACGTGATTTCTGTAGGTCGGGAGGATGTGGATACGGCAGCTTTCAAAACCGTTCTCAAGAGACTTCAAAGTGGTCGGATCGTTGGGGTTTTCCCTGAGGGAGGACTTCGGGCGGGAGCAACATCCGTGCTGGAGGGAGCACGGATGAAAGAAGGGATTTCTCTTTTAGCCGCCAAATCGGGTTGCTGCGTCCGACCTGCCGTGATCGTGGGGAGCGACCAGCTTTACGTCGGTCGAAACTGGATTCGGCGGCCCCGAGTTGTGATTGCGGTAGGAGAACCGATTTCTGCGCCTCGTGGGAAGGAGGATCGGAAAGGGTGGACCGATCAGTTGGCAAGCGAGATGCGAAAACTGTATTTGGAGGTGAAGCGCAGTCACCGACTGGAGGATGTGGTTCTTCCAAAAACACCACAGGAAAGATGGAAGGCGGGCCGATGATTGGGCGATTGCATGCGTTGCAGTCGCGGGTGGTGGATTCCGCAGCTTTTTTCGGGATCGGGTTGTGGCAGTTGTTGGGCCGTGCCGGCAGTCACAGCCCCCAAGAGTGGGATGATTATGTGCGAAATTGGCTGACGAGGGGTGGCGAAGAGTTTTACCGTGTTCCGGACAAAATCCCCGAAGGGTTGAATGAGGGGAGAATGAGTTTTGCGTCTCCAGTGATGGGGGATCAGGACGAAAATAACCGATTTCATTTGCGAGTATGGCCTGGGACCAAAGGAATGAAGTCGCCTGCGATGGTGATGTTGCATTCCCTCTTTTCGGCCAGTGATGTGGGGTATGCCCACTGGGCGGGGGTATTGAATCGTTTGGGATGGACGGCAGTTTTTTATGATTTGCCGTACCATTTTCGCAGAAGGCCTAAGGGGACATGGAGTGGCGAACTGGTTTTTGGGGGGAACTTGATTCGGAGTGCGGAAGCGATTCGGCAGGCGGTCACCGAAGTCAGGATGGTAACAAGGATGTTGAAGGCGTCGGGGGCACCGGAGGTGGGGCTTTGGGGAATGAGTTTGGGTGGGTGGGTAGCGGGATTGACGTTGTGTCATGAGCCGGACTTGGCCTGCGGTTGGTTGGTGCAACCGATTCCAGATGTGGCAACGGCGATTTGGGATTCAGAAGGGGGGTGGGTTTTGCGGAGACAGATGGAGGAGCGTGGGTTGGATCGCGAGCGGGTGGAGAAACTTTTGCCCTTGGTTTGTCCGTCCCACGGAAAACTACAACTTCCATCGAAGCGGGTGTTGGTCGTTGGCGGTTCGCACGATTCGGTGGCTCCGCCGTCTAAGTTAAGGGCTTTGTCGGAGGGGTGGGGAGGAGCGCACTATCGGGAGGTGGGGCAGGGGCATATTGGTTACCAAGCGATGCCGAGCACCTGGCGGTGGGGCAGGGAACTAATGCCGGAACTCTTTATCGGCAAGTAGTTACTAGTTGGAAGAAGTTGGAATTGATAGGCGGGAAAAGGGTGGCATAGTCTACCTATACCGACATCCAGAGACCGAAGTGCTGGGTGAACCAAAGGAGCCAATCGAACATGGCATCGTCAGGAGCAAAAAAGGTAAGGTCGAAAGAGAAGCCGGGTAAATCACCCGCGGTTCTCCCTACCCTGACACCCTCGGAACGGGTGGATCTACTCCGCAAGATGGTTTTAATCCGCAGGTTTGAGCAGAAGGCGGCTCAAGCTTTCATGCAGGCGAAGATTAAGGGGTTTTGTCACTTGTACATTGGTCAAGAGGCAGTAGCTGTCGGATCCATTTCCACTCTCAGCCCAACGGATGCAGTCATTACTGCGTATCGGGATCACGGGCATGCTTTGGCCCGAGGGATGAGTTCGCGTGAGTGCATGGCGGAGTTATTTGGAAAGATTACGGGATGTTCGAGGGGGAAGGGTGGTTCGATGCACTTCTTCAACAAGGAAAAACATTTTCATGGTGGACACGGAATTGTGGGAGGTCAGACACCTTTAGCGGCAGGAATCGCTTTTGCGCAAAAATATAAGGGCACAGGGGAAGTAACGGTTTGTTATTTGGGGGATGGAGCGGTGAATCAGGGTGCGTTTCATGAATCACTCAACTTGGCGGCCTTGTGGAAATTGCCTGTTATTTATGTGATCGAGAACAATGAGTACGCAATGGGCACGCATCAGTCTCGTAGCTCGGCGGGCTATCCTCTGGTCAAGAGGGCGGATGGGTACGATATGGCCGGAATTACAGCGAATGGAAATGATGTGGATGATGTGAGAGAGAAGATGTGGGATGCGGTTCAGCTGGCTCGGACGGAAAGCCTGCCTTCCTTGGTTGAGGTGAAAACCTACCGTTACCGTGGACATTCAATGTCAGATCCTGGAAATTATCGGACGAAGGAAGAAATTGCGGAGAGAAAGAAAGAGTCGGAACCGATCTCCTTTTTCAAAGAGAGGCTCTATAAGGAGAAGGCGTTGACGGAGAAGGAGTATGAGGAAATTGAGCGGGTGGCAGTAGCCGAGGCTGAGGATTCGATCGCTTTCGCTGAAAGCTCTCCGGAGCCCGAAGTGGCAACGGTGTTTGAGGATATTTTTGCGCCTGAGGATCAGATTGCGGAATTCCGTCCGCCGATTGGAAGTTAATCATGGCTGTGATCACGATGCGGGAGGCGCTCAACCAGGCGTTGAGTGAGGAGATGGAGAGGGACGAGAATGTAATCCTATTGGGGGAGGAAGTGGCCGAGTACCAAGGAGCTTATAAGGTGAGCTCGGGGCTTTTGCAGAAGTTTGGTTCCAAGCGGGTGCTAGATACTCCGATCAGTGAGTCTGGTTTTGCCGGGCTGGGGGTGGGAGCGGCCATGCAGGGGCTACGTCCGGTGGTGGAGTTTATGACATGGAGTTTCTCGATGGTTGCGTATGACCAGATCGTCAACAACGCGGGGGCGATTCGGTACATGAGTGGGGGACAGTACTCGATTCCGATTGTTTTTCGTGGTTCCTCGGGTGCGGGATTGCAGGTGGGAGCGACCCACTCGCACACACCAGAAAACTGGTATGCCAATGTGCCTGCCCTGACGGTGATCACGCCTGCGTTCCCAGATGATGCCAAAGGCCTTTTGAAGAGCGCGATCCGTAGTAACAACCCTGTTTGTTTCATCGAGAATGAGAAACTTTATGGATTCAAAGACGAGGTGCCCGAAGGGGAGATTCTGACCACCATCGGCCAGGCCCGCATCCGCCGCCCAGGGGACCAGGTGACCCTGATCGCTAACAGTGCATCGACTCATGTGGCACTTGCGGCGGCTTTACAGTTGGAAGCGGATGGAATCTCTGCCGAGGTTCTTGATTTACGGACGATCAAACCTTTGGACCTGCCGGCGATTTTGGGATCTGTTGCCAAAACGAACCGGGTCGTGATCGTGGAGGAGAACAAGCCGTTTGCAGGTTGGGGTGCCCAAGTGGCTTACGAGATTCAGCACCGCTCTTTTGACGATCTGGACGCACCGATTGAGCGCGTGACAGGGCTGGACACTCCCCAGCCGTATGCCCGTGTTTTAGAGCAGGCGGTGATGCCCAGTGCAGATCGGGTGATCGAAGCGGTGAAAAAGATCTTGGCGTAGAGGTTCGGGTAAAGCGGGTTTTTATTTCGATGAGTTCCGCGCTTTTTCAGCCTGGGCAGATGATTTTTCGGGAGGGGGACACGACCCAAGAGGCATATCGAATTCTGAAGGGCCGGGTGGAAATCAGTATTGCGGGGGAAGGGAAGTCGGTCATTTTGGCGCAGTTGGGTGAGGGGGATATTTTTGGAGAGATGGCGATGGTGGATGAGAGACCTCGTTCGGCTTCGGCCCAGGCTCTGGATGTTACGGAGTGTGAGGTTTTGACGGCAGAGAACTTCAATGAAGCGGTTTTGCAGCGGCCCGAAATTCTGATTCCTTATCTGGCCTCCTTCTTTGAGAGGCTGAGAACAGCCAATGACCGTTTACGGATGGAGATGAGGTTGCGGGCTCAAGCGGAGCAGAGAGCGTCTGCGCCTGCGGCCTCCAGCCCTGCGGCTGCTGTGGCACGAGTCGTTGCCCCTGTGGCCAAGCCAATTGCACCTCCCTCAATCGAGATGACACGGGTTGCGGCAGCTGCGCCTGTGGCTACAGCTCCGTCTACTACACCAGTGGCACCTCCGCCTGAAGGGGGATATCAGTCTATTGTTTTAACTGCCTGTAACGATCATGCCATGGCTCGTCTGCCCGCAAGCTCTGTGACGATTCAGAAGTTTCCTTTTCGGATCGGACGAAAACATGAGACCCCTGGAAAAGGGGCCACGGTATTTGCGTCGAATGATTTGCCGATTGCCGACGAGAAGCCGTATCAAATTTCCAGGAATCACTGCTCCATCGAGCGGGAGGGGGATCACTTCTTTGTGAGAGATCGTGGAAGTTCGCTGGGAACGGTGGTGAACGATGCGGCGATCGGTTTAGCGGAGAACAGCCTGACGCAGGATTTGCGGGGTGGGGAAAATCAGATTTTATTGGGTTCAGACGACAGCCAATTTCAGTTCAAAGTGACGTTGCGCTAAGGGCTGGTTGAGGTAGAAAAGAGTATGGATACGGAAGAAATTTCTTATGTAATCCGCTGTTTAGGGGCCATCGCGGCATGCTTGGGCGTAGCGGGGGCTATTTTTACTTACAACATCCTTCTTGAGCTTTCTTTTTTCTCTAATCTACTGATTCGACTCGGTCTTCAGTAGAGCAGGAGGCCTGCGGGGCCGCTTTGCGTATGTGACCATCGTGAGTTTTGAGCCTTCTTTTGGGATGTTCGCCTTGCCCTGACTTCAGAAGGAGTCGAAGATATAGAAGTGAGCGAAGGACCTCTTCTACTTTCCTTGGCTGAAAAATTAGTCAAACACCCGAAACGGATTGTTTTTCCTGAAGGAACCAATGCCCAAGTAGTGCGGGCGGCTTCCCGATATGCCCAGATGCGGATGGGACCGGTAGTTTTGCTGGGGCAACCGGATTTGATCCGGCGTCAGGCGAAAACCCAAAAAGTGGAACTGGATAGGGTGATGTTACTGGATCCCGTCGAAGGTCAGGACCGGCAGATGTTCAAGGACTACTTACGAAGTGAGGCCCAAGGCGGGAAATTAAAATTAAGTGAGATTGATGATATGTTGTCCGATCC
>JASGCJ010000058.1 GCA_030054195.1 Minisyncoccota bacterium | reverse complement strand
TCGGAAAAGTTCCGCTTTTTGGATGGAAAGATGATGGTGGAGGGGGAGTCGATCGACAGCCCTGAGTTGGGTCACTACGACATTGCGGGAGGGGACTACTCGACGGATGACCGCGAGACCCCTGGATGGAAAACAAAGGCGTCTTCGGTTTCAATTTATCCTGGGGACAAGACGATTGTAGAAAACTCTGTCGGGTATTTTGGAGATGTGCCCTTTTTCTACTTTCCACAGCTCAGCCTTTACGAGCGGGATATGGGTTCGTCTCCTGATATTAGTTTTGGTTCGGTATCTCGTTTGGGAATGTATGCTCTCGGGACCTATCGATTTGCAGTAACGGATAAAGTCAAAGGAGAGGTCAATCTGGATTACTATGGCCGGCGGGGTTGGGCTGGTGGGGCTGCTCTTTCTTATGTGACGCCTGGGAAAAATTCGGATCATCCGCTCACCGAGGTGGCATTACGGGGTTGGTACATCAACGATCGCGGCTACCAAATTAATGAGGGGGACGCCGAGCGATCTGCGGCCTCTGCACCTCCTCGAGGGCGATACTATTTTCCGTATAAACATAACACGACAATTATGAAGGGAGGGAATCCTGTCGATAAAGACCGGGCTCCTGACTTCGATACGCCCTCCTTAAGTTCGCGATCCAAAGTCAATGTTCTAAGCGACGCTTATGTAACGCAGGACTTTTTTGCGGATGAATATATTCGAGATCAGCAGCCTAATACCTTTGCGGATGTGATGTATCAGGATCCCAATTTCACAGTCACGGCTAATGCACGTACGCAGATTAACAATCTATTTCAGACACAGCAGCAGAAGCCGTCAGCGAAAATCGAGTTTAAGCGGCAATTTATCCCAGGAACCTATGACAAGGAGGATCTTCTCAAAAATCCAGATGGAAACCCAGGTTTGGCATACGAGGGCGAATCGAGCGTAGATAATTTGGGCACTCAGTGGAATCAGGTCGCCAATCAAACCGACTACTCTGCTTTGCGATA
Source organism: Minisyncoccota bacterium (assembly GCA_030054195.1). GTDB lineage: Bacteria > Verrucomicrobiota > Verrucomicrobiia > Methylacidiphilales > Verrucolacustridaceae > Verrucolacustris > Verrucolacustris abundans. Next base: position 5,705 of record JASGCJ010000058.1, on the reverse strand, counting down.
CGACACTTACCATCAGTTACTTTACCCTAGGCAATATTTTAACTGGCTGAATTTTACGCCTCGGGCAGGAATCCGTGGAACAGTTTATACTCGCAGCAACCTAACTACAAATGGGGTAGCGCAAAATACAGCCTCAGGTACTGGTTTTGATGTTGGTAACAACGCGCCCCTGACCGACACCTCTCTTTTTCGGTATGTATTTAATTTTGGTTTCGATGCATCCACGAAAGCGTATGCGACATGGAATGATATCAAAAATAAAGCGTGGGCAATTGACGGAATTCGACACGTTTTCGAGCCTTATATCCAAGCCAGTTATATTCCGCAACCGAACGTGCGTCCGAGCGAGTTTGCGGGCTACGATAACCGCATTAATACAACCGAATCCCGCCCCCTGAATTCGACTCTCTACAATTCAATCGACTCGATTGATAAATTGTTGATCGTGCGGCCTGGAGTGATGAACCGAGTGATCACAAAAAGGGATGGAGCCCCTTATGAACTGGCGAATTGGAAGGTGTATACGGACTTTCAGCCGATTCGGCCCGACCTGACGAGTTTGAACTTTAGTACGGTGCAGGCACCAGAAACTGTCCCATCTTCAATTCCTGAATTGTACAACGTTCTTAATTTCATGCCCGTGCCGTGGTGGACGGGTACGGTAGGAGCGACTACAGCGATCAGTGGAAATGGGTTTAACTCTTTGAACCTAGGTAGCCGGTGGCAAGTTGTACCTGCCTTAGAGCTTGGTCTGGGGTATTCTTATTTGAGTGGGTTCAACTATTTGGACGCCTTGAACAACGAGGATGTCACGACAACGGGAGCTGCACAGACCAGTTTGATCAACGGCTCTGCAAGTTATCGTTTGAATGAAAGCTGGTTTGCCAACGCGGGCGTAACTTATTCGGTCAGCCCCTCTCTTCTTCAACAGGTGAATGTGGGAGTCTATCGAGATATTGGGGCGTGGGTTTTGGGGGGTCAGATCGGCAATCGACAGAATAATGGAGCTCCGTCCGAGTTCGTGGCGTTAGCCACGCTGACTCTCAAGGCTTTTCCTGATCTTCCCTTGGGATTCAATCAAAACCCCAACAGTTCGGGGGTAGGTTTAGGGGGGAATCAGCCAACAGCAGGAACTTCCCCCTAGCAGAGAGGGGTGTTGTTCCTCTAGGGTTCTGCGGATGAAACTATCCATCATTGGTTCTGGCTACGTCGGGTTGGTGACGGGAACTTGTTTGGCCGAGGCGGGTCACACCGTCATCTGTGTGGACAACAATCAGGCCAAGGTTAAGGAGCTTCAGGCAGGCCGGATTCCTATCTATGAACCAGGCTTGGAGGAGTTGATTCGCAGAAATGTCCAACTCAAGCGTCTTTCATTTACGGTCTCAACGAAAGAGGCAGTGGAAGATTCCGACGTTATCTTCATCGCAGTCCCTACGCCTCCCCAAGAGGATGGATCGGTCGATCTCAGTTACGTGGAGCATGTGGCAAGAGAAATTGCTGAAGTGCTGCCCGGATATCGAATCATCGTCGACAAAAGCACGGTGCCCGTGAAGACCGGTGAACATGTCACCGAAACGATCCGACGTTACTGCCGCAAGGGGGTGGAATTTGACGTCGTGAGCAATCCCGAGTTTCTTCGTGAAGGCAGTGCCGTTGCTGATCTCCAAAAACCCGACCGAATTGTCATCGGAGTGGCTTCGGACAGGCCCGTGGCGGCGATGAAGGCAATCTACGAGCCCTTTAAGGCGCCTATCATGATCACCGACTTGAATAGTGCGGAATTGATCAAGCATGCAGCGAATAGCTTTTTGGCGTTGAAGATCACCTACATCAATCTGGTGGCGGCGGTATGTGAGGCGAGTCAGGCCAACGTGACGCAGGTGGCAGAGGGAATGGGGTCGGACGCAAGAATTGGGCGGGCTTTTCTGAATGCTGGTTTGGGATATGGAGGATCTTGTTTCCCGAAGGATGTGAGTGCATTTATTCGGATTGCGGAGGAGTTAGGGGTGGATTTCGGGCTGATGAGGGAAGTGGAAAAGATCAATGCATCCATTCCAGAAAGGTTCCTGAAAAAACTGCGTACTTCCCTTTGGGTGATGAAGGACAAAAAGGTTGGTCAGTTGGGCCTCGCCTTCAAGGCGAACACGGATGATGTCCGCTGCAGTGTCGCGATTGAATTGGCCAAGCGGATGGTGTCTGAGGGGGCCATTCTACGGTGTCACGACCCGAAGGGCGGAGAAAAAGCTCGGGAACTTTTGCCCAAGGGGGTCGAGATTGTTTCGGATGCCCATCAGGTAGCAGATGGGGCGGATGTACTTATTGTGGCGACAGAGTGGCCAGAATATCGTTTACTGGATTGGAACAAAATTAGAAAATCCATGCGTACCCCACGAATCTTTGACGGACGAAACCTTCTCAATCCTACGGAAATGAAGTCCTTGGGATTTGAGTACACGAGCGTTGGGCGTTGAAGTCGCGCGTTACAATCGTACTGGGCCTTCAGTGGGGGGATGAAGGGAAGGGGAAAATCTTAGATGTGATGGCATCGGAGGCGGATTGGGTCTTGCGAGCCCAGGGGGGGAACAACGCGGGCCACACGGTGGAGATCGGAAAAGAAAAATATGTTCTGCATCTGGTCCCATCTGGAATATTGCGTGCGGATGTTTCCTGCTTAATCGCAGGCGGGGCAGTGGTGGATCCCGCTGGATTAGTGAAGGAGATTGAGGGGCTGACTCGAAGAAAAATCAGAACGCGGGGAAGACTTCATCTCGCTGAACAAGCTCACCTTGTTTTGCCGCATCATCGGGCTGTGGATCAGGGGTCCGAAAAAAAACGGGGGCATGGAAAGATCGGCACAACGGGTAGGGGAATTGGCCCAGCTTACTCCGATAAGGCAACGCGGGTGGGGCTTCGGGCGGGTGAGTTGGCTTTGCCGCCTGCAGAGTTGGGTAGACGGTTGCGGGAGCGTGTGGCAGCCCACAATCGGCACGCCGCGAGTCAGGGCTGGGACAAAATTTCGGCTACGCAGACTGTACAAGAGATGAGCAAAGCAGCCCGCTTTTTGCGCCCGTATCTGGCGGATGGGGTGACTTTAGCTCATCGTGCTGTTTCGACGGGGAAACGAATTTTAATCGAGGGTGCACAAGGAACCTTTCTGGATGTAGATCACGGAACCTATCCCTTTGTGACCAGTTCCCATTGTACCGCAGGGGGAGCGTGCACGGGCACGGGTGTTCCGCCCACAGCAATTCATCGGGTCGTGGGGGTTTTGAAAGCGTATACGACTCGAGTTGGGGGTGGGCCCTTCGTCACTGAGGATGGAACCCTTGGACATTTACTGCATGGAATGGGAAGAGAATTTGGCTCCACCACTGGCCGTGCACGTCGTTGCGGGTGGTTTGACGCGGTGCTGGTTCGCAGAGCGGTCCAACTGAACGGGGTCACGGAGATGGCGATTACGAATCTGGATGGTTTGGATGGGCTCGAGAAAATTCCTGTCTGTGTGGGGTATCGGCTCAAAGGGAAGATTTTGCGAGAGCCCCCTGTGGAGTCGACGGATTGGGCTCGGTGCCGACCTATCTACCGCGTATTTGAAGGGTGGTGCGAGCCCACGACAGAGGCCCGGCACTGGAAAGATTTGCCTCGGAAGGCCAGAGTTTATTTATCCGCGATCACGAAAATGGTCGGTGCACCTTTAGGAATCATTTCTGTTGGAGCAGGGCGAGATCAGACCTTCCGACATGGCTAAGGAAAAGACAGTTTCAGCCGTACCCCAGCACGTTGCCATCATCATGGACGGGAATGGGCGTTGGGCTCAAAAACATCACTTGCCTCGCTTGAGCGGGCATGAGGCGGGTCGAAAGTCGGTCAAGCAGGTCGTCCAGGCAGCGATTCATCATGGGGTTCGATATTTGACGTTGTACGCCTTTTCCGTGGAAAATTGGCAGAGGCCACGAGAGGAGGTTCAGGGTTTGATGGGATTGCTTCGGGGGGTAATTCGGGAGGAGTTGAATGAGATGGGAAAAGAGGGCATTCGTTTGCGAACGATCGGGCGGAAACAGGATTTACCGGATGCAGTGCGGGAGGAGTTGGAAGCGGCCATAGAAAGGACGAAGGAGAATCAGCGGTTGGATTTAATCCTCGCACTCAGTTACGGATCACGGGCTGAGATTACTGAGGCAATGCAGGCGATAGGTCGTGAAGTAAAAGACGGAAAGCTGGATCCTGACAAAATTCGGGAAGAGACGGTCTCTGCTCATCTCTACACGCATGGAATTCCTGATCCTGACTTTCTTATTCGGACGAGTGGAGAGATGCGGATTAGTAATTTTATGCTTTGGCAGATTTCGTATGCTGAAATTTATGTGACGCCTGTTCTTTGGCCCGATTTTGGGAAAGAGGAGTTCGCAAAAGCTTTGGAAGATTATGCGGGTCGTGAGCGGAGATTTGGAGGGATTTAGCATGCTCGGAGCTCGACTTTTCTCTTCGCTTCTTCTTTGGGGCATCATTTTGGCCTTGGTAACCCTTCGTTACACCAATGGGGTGTTTCTTCTGATTGCGATTGTCGGATTGGCGGCGCAAAGAGAATTTTATCTTTCCCAAAGAAGCGCAGGCCGAACGGTTTTCTTGAAAACGGGTCTTTTGGCGGGCGGGCTACTTTATGCCGCGACATTTTTCTCTGTGGTTTCGCCCTCGGGTGGATTTCCCGCGGCATTCTCTGGGGAGGCGGTACTGGTTCTTTTGGTGATTCTAGGAGCGCTCACACGGCGGGTGTTCCACCCGAAGGTTGAGGGGGCTACTGAGGCGATGGCTTTGACCTTATTCGGTTTTTTCTATGTTCCCTATCTTTTGAATTACGCGACAAAAATTCTCTTCACTGGAAGTCAGGGAAATGGGATCGCGCTTCTCACCTATGCGGTGGCTGTGACTAAATTTACCGATGTGGGAGCTTATATTGCAGGAAAGCTTTTTGGTCGGCACAAGATGAGTCCCGTGATTAGCCCCAAGAAAACGTGGGAGGGGTTGGCGGGAGGAGTTATCCTTGCCGTGGTGACCAGTATAAGTCTGCCGGCTCTCTTTCCTGATGCTTTGGGTAACTTGGGTGGAATTCATGCTTGGATTTTGGGTTTGGGGTTAGCGGGAGCGAGTGTGATTGGGGATTTGGGTGAGTCGGTTGTGAAGAGAGATGCCCAAGTAAAGGATTCGGGTCATTTTCTACCTGGAATTGGTGGGGCATTGGACTTGGTGGACAGCTTGCTTTTTAGTCTTCCCGTGTTCTACGGGTATATCGTTTTAGCGGGGAGAGTATGAAAAAGGTTATTCTTTTGGGATCCAGTGGGTCGATTGGGGAGAGCACCTGCAAAGTGGCTCGGGCTCTGCCTGAAAAGATGAAACTTGTTGGATTGGGGGTGGCGAAGAGCACCGACCGAATGCTGGAGCAGGCAAAGGAGTTTGGGGTTAAGGCGTTGGCGGTATCCGACCCGCAGGCGGCAGAAAAGGTGAAGTCGCGCTTGCCTCAGGGGACGCAATTTTATCCTGGGGCTGAGGGATTGGCACGTATGGTGGAGGAAACCGAGGCGGACATGGTTTTAGTGGCCATTGTGGGAACGGCGGGTTTGGTGCCGGCTCTGGCGGCGCTGCGGAGCGGAAAAGATCTGGCTGTTGCGAGTAAGGAGATTTTGGTTTTGGCAGGGTCGGCTGTTATG
>JASGCJ010000021.1 GCA_030054195.1 Minisyncoccota bacterium | reverse complement strand
CTCAGTAGCCGTTGCTGGCTCCCACGGTTCGACGTCTATCCAGAGGACCTCGTTTCTCTGATCGAACCCTACTTCAAGTCTCTCATGGGGACCTGTACCCACCTCTACCCCGAACTGATCAAACTCCTTCGCCACCAGGAACGGATCAAACCCCAGGACGACTTCCACTTACCTTCATGAAAGATTCTTCATCCCTTTCCACATTCATCTCCAAAACCCTCCATAGCTCAGCGAGGTTTACCGAGACTGAGCGACGGAGGGCCCCCTTGCTGTTCCTTCTCTCCCTGTCTCTCCTCTGCTCATTCACTGCTAATGCCTGGGACGACGATGACACCGACTCAAAACCCTTCCACCGCTCCAACTACAACCAGCAAAGCTCAGCCAACGACTACGGCTATAAAAACCCCTACCAAGCCAACCCATCCCACCGAACTTCAGTCATCGATTATGGCGGACCAAAACGATTGGCTCAAGATGACGACTACGTTGCCCCCAAACGTCTTGTCACACCTCAACAGCAGTACGAAGCAGACCGAGCCAGCTCAATTCGTATCCCCTCAGTTCAGGAGTCGGTCGCCCTACGGGATCGCGAATCAAAGGAGCTAATGGCCGAGTCCCAACGCCGCTTCGAAAAACAGGAAGCCCAACAGGAAAAGAGCCGTGCCCAGATGGCCAAACAGCAGGAGATCTATGACGAGATGGATCGAGAGGAGTGTGAGATGGCTGAATTTCTCGGAGGAGTTTACAAAGCGACGTTTGGTGCCACCACAGGTCGCAACTCAGCTGTGACTACCGAAGGTTATGTTTTCCGAAGTGGGGACAACTTCATCACCCCTAAAGGAATCTATACCAAAACTGGGAACACCTATGCAGGACCCGCCAGCTTTACCACCCAAACAGGCACACTGTTCTTTGGAAATAACCCTACGACGATTCAGGCAGGTGGCGCCTACTTTAGCGAAGGAGAATCCGGCTACATCGTCGGCCCCAACTGCCGAAACACCTCAACTTGGCGCTCCCGATGATTCACCTTCCACCTATCCCCTGCCCCCTTCCACAAATCTAACACCATGAGCATTGGGGCCTTCATCATTCTCACTTTGTTTAAAGTCTTCGTCTACATCGTCGGACTATTCAGCGGTATCGCTTTCGCCATCTGGCTCAGATCGAGGCTTTAAATATCCATGTCCTAACGATGAAATACCACGATTACAACAAGGGCTCGCCGTACACCAAAGAGCAGATCAAACGACGCTCCTTCTGGATTTATTTCGTCTTTTACGGTTCGTACATTGGCATTTGGGTGATCTTTATCCATTGGCTACGCAACGGCGGCAGACCACCCCCTTAATCCCTAAATCCCTTAACCCCCTAATCCCTTAATCCCCTAATCCCTTAATCCCCTAATCCCTTAATCCCTAATTCCCTTCCCCTTCTTATGACACACGCACCCCTTGCCTCTTCTCCGCACCTATGGCAAATCAACCACTGCATCACGAGTTCGGTTCAGCCCCAAAGCTGAGCCGACGCCAACCGGAGGAGGGACTCACGGTGGCTTGGAGGAGACCAAACGTTTCCTCCGATGTGCGATCCGACCACTTCGGGCCGAACAGAAATCCCCCCTCATGGTGCGCAGCCCTCCGTAGCTCCTCCGCTCAGCGGACTAGGAGCGAAGGAGGGCAAGGAGATACAAAAACCATGAGCGAAAAGAACTATCCCCAAAAAGACGAACCCCAGCTGGTCTTTCTGTCCAGGCCTGCCCCCGGCCAGAAATATGAGGACTGGGTTGATTCCGTTGTCGACGAGCTCTTCAAGCCCGGCGGCCTGGCCGATGGCAAAACCATCGAACTCCGCACCCCCCAATTCCCAGGAGGTAACTAACCATGGCTAAAATCATCGACCTCGGACTAAAGAAAGCGGACGACCCCATCTTCACCGAAGGGATCCGCTTCATCTCCATCCGCAAACCCAAACCACAACCAGAGACCGTTGCTGCCAACGACCCCGTCACAACCCCCACAACAACAAACAAGGAAACCCCACATGAACCCTCAAACTAAACTCAAACTGTCCTCCTGCCTCACAGCCTTTCTGCTTCTGAGTTGCGCATTTTGTCGTAGCGACGACACGCTCTTCAACAACTTCGGCAGCTACGTGAACATTGAGCATCAGGAGGGGCTGGATACCGACAGCGTACTCATCGTCTCCCAGGGCAACGTCTATATCGGAGACGTCGACGAAAACGGCTACTTCAACGCTCTTGGGACCCAGGCAGGCACCTCCGTCTGGGGATCCCAGACCGGCCAAAGCCAAGTCATCCTCCTTCGCACCCCAGTTGGTGGAAAATAAAACAAACAACCATGAGCAATAAAAACAAATCCACCTCTAACACCCCCACCTCAACCCCGGGATTCACTCCCAAACGTTTTAAAGGGATCGACTACACACAGCAGCCCCAGTCCTATTGGGACGACTCCTCGGTCCTCCACGCCACCCTTCGTAATGTGAAAGGTGAAAACCGCCGTCGGTTGATCCGTGATTTTCATTCCCTCGAGCAGCTCGACAAAGTCGAACCGGGCCTAGCCAAAGACATCCTCAGCACGCCCGAACGCGAATCCTTGGGCCGGATCCACCCCAGCTTTCTCGGGGGGGAATATCTGCCCGACTACCAGGCGACCGAGACGGAAATCGCCCGCATCGTCCTGGATTCCACCCTCCGTGATGTGATCAGCCTCCGTGCGCGCCGGACCAAGACCGGTCTCCTGCGCTACTCCATCGTCGACGAGTACGAGGGTATCTTTATTTTACCCATGCTTCCATCCCGCGATCCCCTCACCCTGGGCCAGATTGTCGATTGGATCGACCAGACCCGGGTCGAGGATAACACCGATGATGGTTACGGACTCGGTCTCACCTACACCGTGAGCAACCACTCTCAGGGCGACCTAGGCGATCGTCTCGAATTTTTCACCACTGTGGAGTCCGAACTCTATCCTCAACTCACGGAACATTACCGCAAGCTCGCCTCCGAGTGGGTCTTCCAGAAGTTCGTCGAACACCAGGAAAGTGAAACGAGGGCCAGCCTGATCAAAAGCCTGATCGAGGAAGGAAAAGCCACCGACGAGGCGGATGCCATTGCCATTCTCAAGGAGCACGGCTTCTGAGAACCAATGACACCAAACGCCTGAAGAAACCAAATTAAGAGAGGAGAAACATATGACTGAACGCGAAGCAATATGGACCTTAGCCAAACTGGCATTCATCATCATAGCCAGTTGGTTTGCCATCAGCGGTGGATGTGCAAAGGGCAGAGCGGATGATGCAATCTGGAGTGCGGACGGCTCCTATGCCGGCCATACCACGGATAATGGGAGTTACTACTCAGTCTGGGGAGTGAATGGAGCCTACAAGGGGCATATCGATAAAGATTGGGTCAACCCCTATGTACCCAAAATAGATCGAGGAACAGAATGAGATAACCTCCTAATCTTCATCCTACTCCGCTTTCCCACGCCTTCTTGCCCTTCTCATCGAAGAAAACCATCCTGATCTCTCTTAGAGATTTCAGCTTCGGCAACATTCCTTGGATTGCCTGCCATGCCACCTTCGCAGCCTCCTCTGCGGGATAGCCATAAACTCCGGTGGAAATAGCCGGGAAAGCGATTGATTTCAACTTATGCGATTCCGCCAGCTCTAGGGCCGTTCGATAACAGGAGGCCAGTAGTTCGGCCTCCTTCCCATCGTGCTGACCATACATAGGTCCGACGGTATGAATGATACACTTGGCGGTCAGTTTACCCCCTGAGGTGATAGCCGATTGTCCGGATGGCAGGCCGTCAGGATACTTCGTTGCCCTCAGCCCCTCACAAAAACGGTAAATCTCCTTCCCTCCCGCCTTATGGATCGCCCCGTTCACCCCGGATCCCCCCGTTAACTCCCGATTCGCCGCATTCACCACCGCATCCACTTTCTGTTGGGTAATGTCTCCCACCAGAACTGAAAACTTTGCAGCCATGGATAGGTTTATAAAAGGGGATTTCGGAGATTCGAGAAAAGGCTCTCAGGTCCGGCGTCTCTCCTTTTTATGGGGAGCAAAGGAAACTTTGAATTCGAAAGGCCATGGATCCCGATGCTCACCGACGAGAAGGTTATTCTAGAACACTTTACAAGGCGGTTCCGGGGGATCGTCCGCCCGAACCATTGGGTTTGGACCCTTGAAAGCATCATATAGTTCCTTCAGTTGCTGCCCTTGATCTTTATATCTGGATGGAAGATCCATCAGACACTTCTTTTCCAGAAGCTTTTTGTTGATGTCCCGATATAGCTCGGCGTCGTAGTTAAGCATACGGTTGTAATATTCGTTAATTACCTCCGGACCGAGGATCTCCTGGATCCTTTCATCATGGAATGCGGCGAGTAACGAAGACTCATGGGTCCTCATATGCTCAAGCATAGCCGTGCAATAAACACAGATACCTTTGGGTGTATCGGAACAGTTCTCGTGGCCAAACTCACACTCGTGTGGCATGACATAGTTACAGTACTTTTGGTAGTAAGCACTGCACTCATCCCAGGTCATCCAATAGGTCTTGCTTTTCTTGCCAAGCTTTTGGACATCCTTACCTTGAATCTTTATCTGCTTATACGCGAAGTCGGCAATATCTTTAGCAAATTTAATGTCTCCTTGTTGGTAGTGTTTATGGTCTTTATCTGCTCTCCATAGTAATCTTGATTTGCTCATTTTATTCTACCTTTCTTGTGTTTGGGTTCATCAGATTTTCATCAGGATGAGTAGAAGTATGAAGCCAACCACCGAAAGGATGGCTAGGATTTTGCCGATTTTGTTGCTTACGATTGCCATGGGAAGAAGTGTTTCTCCTTTTACTTGTTTAGAATGTTGCGCAGAACTGATTCGAGGACCTTTTTGTCGCTCTCATCCAGTTTCAGGTCATATCCTCCATACCATTTCGTCTGACCCCATTCGGATGCCTTGACCTCCCCCGCTTTTAGTTCTCCTGCAAAAAGGTCATATCCCCCAGGCCACTTTTCGGTGCCCCAGACCGAGGGTCGAATCACTACTTCCTCCGCTTTAACGACCCATGCCCACCCGGACAAAAATGCCAGCATTACGGTCTTCCCGATCACTTTTCTGGTGATCGCTAAATCCCACTTTAAAAGATGTTCCTTTCTCATGAGATCAAGATGCATCGATTTTATTTATTTCCCACCCCCCTGTCGGCAAGACTGTTGCCAATATCCATTCTGATAGCAGGGTTGATAATTTTTAAACTAAGGTCCGCTGATAAAAACGTCATTTCTGCCAATAACAATCTTTTTAATCCTGCTTTATTTTGCATAGCCAGTCCCAGTTTTCGAAGCACCTGAGGAGGCGATCCTAATCGAGTTGAAAATGGATTGCCGTTGATCAGAAAATGCTTGAACGTGAACTGCCTTTGAACGACTTATTTAAGTAAGGGCACGTCTACATGTCTTGCCCAATATCGATAGTAATAATGCCCTAATGCATCATTTCTTCATCTATTTAGTAGCAGCATACTTGCCACAGTCGACCATTTTACGTAAAGGATCTAAATGGGTTTGTTGCTTAACAATGTCAACGACCGTATCCTTAAGGCATTAGGGTATTTGGCCCGCGTTCGTCATTATGGCAATGTAGACGCCCTTCTCAAAAACATAGGGGATTCTCATGCTCGGGCATTGCATGCCTCTGTCATCAGCAAATCTTTTCGGGACCTTCAGAACCACCTTGGCAGAGAGATTTTTGAATCGGGCAAACCGCAAAGGCTCAATGCCCTGGGGCGCGAACTTGCGGAAAAGACTCTCCGGATGGAGAACGAGATTGACCTCCTTTTACGACAGGAAAACAAATGGGTTTCCATTACCGGACCCGCCACATTTCTGACCTACTATCTTGATCCAAAGCTTAGCACCCTATGCGATCAGTTAGGATTAAAGATTCAAGTAGGGATGAACAACACTAGCGATTCACTAAGGGCAATCCAGGCAAAGACCGTTGATATCGCGCTAATCCGACTCTCCGCCCTACAACTTCTTACGGAGACTGATCGCAAGAGGCTAAAATACAAAGTCCTAGCCCAAATTGCCTACTACTGGGTGGTGCCAAAGTCTTTCCCCAAGCACCGCCATTTCCGAAAAGGAACGGTTCGAATGGCCGGACTTTCTGGTCGCGGCGAACTGATGAGTGCGGTGAATGCCAAAAATCCTGACATGGATTGGGCTGTTTTCCTGCCTAATTTCGCCGCACTCCACGCCTTTGTTTCCAGAAGCGGACGATACGGGTCTTTACTTCCCGACACCCTAGCAAAAAACCTCGCCAAAGACTTTCACCTAGAGCCCCTCGAAGCTATCAAGGATCGCAAGGTGGCGGCCGTTGCTCGGAAGCTAGATCTTGAAAACAACCCAAATTTGAAGGACTGTTTCAGTGTCCTCTAAGTTTGGCTTCGGTTGTTTGAATTGCCTAAAAAGATCTCCATTTTAGTTGGCCAGATTAGTACCTTTGGACCCATAATTGACCTTTTAATAGAACTTCATGAGTGCAGTCATCCAATCGGATAACGGTTTAAGTTTTAAAACCCTTTGGTCGGTTCTTACCGTAGAAGAGCGTTTGTCAGCCGCTCAAGCACTTGTTTTTTCAAATGAGGAACACCAAAAGAAAGAAGCACTAAAAGCCATGGATCTTTTGGCTGAGGTATTGAATTTCCGCACGCAGTATGTTCGAAGCAAAATGGAAAGAGAAGATATAGCAAAACACCTTTCGAAGCACTTAGGGTATGCAAGATTTGGTGCATTTTTAGGAACCGCAATTCGTGCTTTTCTATTAAAGGACCATCGCCCACTAATCATTTCTTTCTTGGATGCGATGAGCGTAAAACACGAAAAAGGTATGTTTTTTCCTGATGCGATTCCGATTGAGGGCAAGCAGTTAGAAAAAGGAATCAAGCACTTGCAAGTCGATCATCCGACAAAGTTTTCAGGTATTTATTTAGGGTACCTCTTTTTGGTGAAAGATACTTTCTGGCAGAATCTTCAGAGATACCCGAATATTCAGGAGAGCATCTCGTCCTTTTGGAACGGAGTAAAAGACGCTGACTCTCCAGAAGAAATATCACCCTCTATAGTTGAGGACGCAGAGGAATTTACAACCCTAGACAACGTCCTAATCAAGGAATGCATTTCTTCGGTTCAAGAGACGGAAGGTGCTTTAAACAAAGAACAACTCGAAGACCTTGTGGAAGAGATAGTTTCCTTAAATCGAGAACGAATGAGGTGTCATTTCCATCGGGGTTACCTTCACGCCCTTTTTAACATGAATCTCCAGTTCCATTTTCCTGGCGAAAACTCTCAGAGGCGGCAGTGGTATCTTACAGGCGTCATTCTTGGTCTTGCTCGGGCGGATCGCTTCCAGGATTGCTTCAATATAATCCAGAAGAATAAAGATCTCGCCCTTGATCTCGCAAAGGACCGAACAATGTCAGGCGGACGAATGATTCTAAACGCACTATACAAACCGCTTTGGGAACACCAGAAGTTTGAGATACTAATCCCATTACTTAAGCACCAATTGCCTCTTTTCAGGACTCTCCATTTCCGCTTTCTTTTCCTCGAGAAGCTTCACGTTTTATGTGCGGAGGCACTCCGTGAAGGCAAGACAACCGCTGACATAATTCAGGTCCTTCGGATTATCCAAAATGACCTTCAGTTCTTTAATAAAGACACGGATTTACTTCGCCTTCAATATGCCAATACCCGGAAACTTGCGCAAGGTCTCCAAGGAACAGGACAACTGCAGGATGCGATTCGTATTTATAAAAACCTTTTGCACGATTCTGCTGAATCCTCCTCTGAGATTTTGGCTGATTTAAGCCTTGCTGAGGCTGGGTTTCGGTCCCTGTCAGCTATATTCCTGACCCTTCAGGACGAGAAACGCCAAACAACCCTTCGTGATTCACTTCAGTCAACCCGCCATTATTTAGATAAGGCTTTTCAACAGCATTCTGCGAATCATACAAATGCAGCTCTCATTCTGGGACTACTAAATATAATTCAGCTCAAGCCAGATCCTCGTATGGCGGTAGTGTTGCTTACCCAAGCTTTAGGCGGAATGGCAGAACGTGGAAGTGAGTATTCTGTGGCAGGCGTTCTACCTTGGGCTCGCTTCTTTTACGGATTGGCCCTTTTGGAGACGGTGGACCCAGGTTGCTTTGCCTTAGCCGACCTATCGTTGGATCAGGCTTTTTCGTCCGGAATAAATTTCCCTCTTCACCTACGAGAACGAGTTTTGTCCGCAGCTCTCATGTACGATGATCCGTCACTGGCCGAAAGATTGGCGGAGCAGATGCTCAAAGAAGTTCCTGCCGGCGGTGCAGGTTGGTTGCAACGTCAGGATCCAGCTCGATTAAAAAAGATTAGATCCTCTTTCCTCTCCCATCTTTCTGAAACCAGAATGGCTCCTCCTGCTATTTGGGAACAACTGGAAAAGCTTCTACCGGTTTGTCTTAGAGAAGGGGATATTTCTTCTGCTTCCATTGTCCTGGATCATATGGAGAGACTTGCCAATCGAAGCCCGGAATGTGCTGGCAGATTTCTTTCTTTGCTTGAGAAGGAGACGAATTATTCGCCGGCATGGTCATATGACGACGCCACGGATGCTCGTATGCGCTGCTGGGAACGAGAAGGCAAAGACGCCGATGTGCTTCAAGCCTTGCGAAGCCGATTCTATCGCTACAGAGCTGAAGATGATTACATCTTTCAAATAGAAGCACGCAACGTCATTCACAGAATGCAGGAGTACCTTGCAGATAATCCGACCGATGGCTTCTCTTTAGATGACCTTCGCAACAGTTTTGGAACCGAACCTACGCCAACACTCCCATCAACTACCCTACGAACGAAGCAAGTTCGCATTCTTTACATTGGCGGCAATGAAACCCAAGAACGTTACATTGAACCGCTTAAAAAAGATTGGCGTACTAGTTGGCCTGGTTTGCAGGCTGAGTTTTACCTTCCGGGTTGGGACTCTGGTTGGAATACACATTGGGATAAGATTGGCCCAAAGATCCCTACTTTTTCGGCTGTTGTACTTAGCCCTCTTGTTCGCACCCAGTTTGGCCGGACCGTTCGTAGGAACTGCAATGAAAACACTCCGTGGTTTTCATGTACGGGGCGTGGAAAGGCCTCAATTAAAAGGTCTGTAGAGAACGCTGCGAATTGGGCTCTTTCAAAGAGAACATCTTAACAGTCGCCACCTAGTTCTCTCTTTTTGCTTGGTGTTATCGCCTTTTCCTCAGCGGGCTTCTTATACTCCTCCACCAGCACCCGGTCCAACCCCTCGCCTGTGATCAGGCCCAGTTCCACCAAATCCTCACGGGGGATGACTTTGTTTACATACTCCTCAACTGGAAAGTACTCGTTCAGCCTTCCCAATACCTTTTGGTAAGCATAGTTCCGAGGGTCGTCCGGGTTGGCCCGCATCTGGGGTACTTCTTGTGATTCCATAAATTCAGCCCACATAGGATCCGGATTTTCCACCACCGCCTTTTCGGGCACATGGGAGCTGTATTTCGACCAGGCCGGCACTTTGACATGACCGTAGCCGGAGGGCGTCAGATACCGCTCGGTTCCCTGCAGCCACAAGAGCAGGTCCGGTGCGCCTAACCAGGTCTGCGCCACCATCAATACCCTCTTCCCGACGAGCCGCAGCTCCTGCAATCGGTCACACAACTCCAGCACCGGAAACGGGCCGAGCACTCCTTCCCCACGAAAAACCACCATCAATCCCCCGGGTGCCGTTCGCGCCGCCGAAACTGCGGCATGCACCGCGTCCGTGTTGTCTTCATGTCGGTCCTTTCCTTGGATTACCACCCTCGCCATTCCATCCACCATCCCCTCTACGGGAGCCTGCTGTTTTCTAGCTACTTTTTGTTTCTTCATTTTTGTCTGAGATTTCATCCTTTCGCGTCGGTCATCCTGTCACACCCCCGCGGACATTCGCGGTCCACTTCCCCCATTTTCTTAAAATCGATCGATCCACCCAGCAAATGTCCGGGCCTAGGTGGGATGATTCAGGCCATATGAAATTCGCATCACTTCGTCTCGGTCAGTTTTAGAGGAAGCATATATTCATGGATTCACTCTACTCATTTCTGATCATTATCGGTTGTAAGGTTACTCAAATCATCTGCTGCAATCTGATCATCCTTTTTGTCTTTATGGCAGCTGCGGGAAGGAACAAGTGAGCGTTTGGGATCAGTTTTTTGCTGGGTTTATCACCGGTGCCGTCATGGTCTGCGTGGCCAAGATTGGCCAGGGACTGCTCAAGGCCCTACTGATCTACTTAGGGGCATGATTTAGGGTAAAGCACCTATACTTCAGTCTATTCAATAGATCTGATTTACTGAATTCGGATTTTTTTCGTAAATCATTGACCGCTCCCCTGTCCCGAGCATTCTTCCCGAATGCATTCGATCATCGCTGATTTTTATCGGTTTAATGAGCTTACGATCGATCAGATCCAGGGCCATGACGGGGTGGTAGTAGCTTATGGATCCCGAGCCAAAGCCCGCGCTTCATTTATTTTTGCGGGAGAGATTGTAACTCGCCTTAAGGATGCTTGGGAAAAGGAAAGCCTTCACTCCACAGACGGTTTTATCGCTTTGATGGGTAACGAAGGCAAAGCCGGGGACCTAGAAAATGCGCAGCTTACTAGGGCTATTCTTTTAATGATCGGGGATCACACTGACCGCGGAGGTATTGCCAATATAAAGGATGCTGACTTCGACAAGGCACGCCGCCGGGTTAAACTTAGCAACATGATCAAACTACGTGTTAAAGGTCACGATCCTCTTATTCCTCCTTGGGAAAAAAGCACGCTTGATGGGGCTAAGGAAGTTACTGTGTTTCTGGAGGAAGACGATTTGGTCTGGGACAGCGATCATTGGAAAAGACGGAAAAAGAGACTGGTTTGATTCGGCGTATATACAGACCCCCCATCCGTCTAGCTCAGTAATTACTAGCCCTTCGATTGGGCATACCCCTGCATTTGTCCCACCCCCCGCGGTAGTTCTAATCTATGAGACCACTCCAGAGACCCACTTTAATTACATGCCCTATTATTAACAAAAGCCAATTAATTACACTTGTCTGCTTGGTGAGTGTATGTACTTATTAGGTCATGCAGGTTGGTCCCCTGAACGTAATTGTCACTTGCACGAACCGAAAAAAGGGGGACTCCCATCCGGATACGCAGTTGCGATTGATAAAAGATAAAGATCTTCCTGCAAGACTTGCACGCTGGACTCAAGCGTTGATGACACACTCCGCCGAGGGAATCCCCGCTCTTGATTTATATGGTGGCAACTATTGGAGCGTTATTCGTGGAATGGCCAAAAAGAACAATGCCTTCAGTCATGTCCGTTTCTGGGTAATTTCGGCCGGTTTTGGCTTAATCCCGATCGATCGAGCTATCTGTTCTTATGCGGCCACATTTTCCAGCAGCAAACTTGATTCTGTTTTGCCAGACAAACCAAGTCGCTTTACCCATGAGGAATGGTGGGGAGGACTTAGCGAATGGCATAAGCAACAAGGCAATCCGATCTCATGCATTGCCGATTTAGCTAAAGCTTACCCCTCTGAACCTCTCATTGTTGCTCTATCCCCCGAGTATCTTACCGCAGTTTACCGAGACCTATATACGGCCCGTGAGTTCCTCCATAATCCAAACCACCTAGTAATTATCTCTTCCGGATCTGGGAAAAAGGGCCCACTAAAAAACAACTTCCTTCCCTGTGACGCCAGAATGGAACACATCGTCGGCGTCTCTCGCATGGCCCTCAACGCCCGCATCATTCACCACGTCTTAACTGCAAATTCCATCAATGAAATCAATGCCGTGGATCTAGAGCGAAAGTACAGTGCTCTATTACGAGACCTACCTTCAGCCAATTATCCAGTCCGCGAGGTATCAACTGACGAAGAAGTCCTTAGCTTTATCCGGGAATCACTCAAGAATGGACTACCCGCGAGTAGCGGTCGCTTGCTACGAATTTACCGTGATAGCGGCAAAGCCTGCGAACAAAGCCGATTTCGAGGCCTTTTTTTACAAACCCAAGAAATCTTCATCACCCAAACAAAATAACAAGGAGTCTAAACTGCCATGAAAAATAAGATCATCGAACGCAAAGCCCTAAAAGTACAACAGCGGGGCAATTCCTTTATTTACCTCCTCTCCTTATCGGGGGACGAGCTTCTATCGTTGGCCGGCATCTCTCGGGTCTCCCGGAATGATGGCGGTAGACTAATTGGCTACCAACGGGAAGGCGTTAAGAAGCACGTCAAAGAGATTTCCGAATACCTCCAAGATCCCGCCATGATTTTGGCCCACCCGCTAATCCTCTCCTTTTCATCAAATGTAAAGTTTGTGTCCAGTCGTGGTCAGAAGACATCAGACGGCCTAGCTGTGGCCGGACTTCTTCGCATACCTGTGCCGAGCAGGGAGAAAGACAAACCCGCCTGGATTGTCGATGGTCAACAGCGCGCTCTGGCCATTGAAATGTGCGAAGACAAGAGGTTTGCCGTACCCGTTTGCGCCTTCATTGCCGATAACGTGGAGTTGCAGAGAGACCAGTTTATGAGGATCAATAATAGTAAACCTCTCCCTCGAGGACTAGTGACCGAACTACTTCCTGAAGTTGACTCTCCCCTTCCCCCTAAGCTTGCCATTCGCAAGGTTCCATCCGCCCTTTGTGACCTTTTAAATTCAGAGAAAGACTCACCCTTCCGGGGTCTAATTCGCCGTCCATCTACACCCAAGGACGAAGCCGAGAAAGCCGTTGTTACAGATACGGTGATCGTGAAGATGATTGAAGATAGTTTAACGAACCCCTCTGGTTGCCTCTTCCCATACCGTAATATCGCTACCGGGGAGTACGATCAGACAGCTATTTGGGCCATCCTCCACACCTACTGGACCGCGGTAAAAGAGACATTTCCAGACGCCTGGGGCAAACCGCCCCACCACAGCCGTTTGATGCACGGTATTGGACTCCGCTCAATGGGCAAGTTGATGGATCGCATTATGGGGTCCGTAGACTTACGTGAAAAAGGCGCCCCAAAGTTCGTGAAAAAAGAATTAGAGATGATTGCCGATCTTTGCCGATGGACAGACGGAGAATGGGATTCACTCGGTGGTCTTGCCTGGAACGAACTACAAAACGTCCACAAACATCACTCGATGGTCTCCAACTTCCTCATCCGTTCTTACATGGAGCGACGCGGGCAAAGCTAGATTCTGTGAAGTTCTTTTTTCCAGACTCCCACGATCTCGTGGATCCATCATTCGACTTTCAGAAAGAAAGTCGTGCGCTTGCCTCCAACAGGCAACGCGCCCAGATGTACGCCCACGAGATTCTTAAGTACCCCCCCTACGACGGTATGCTTATATCCCGTGCGGCTGTCGAAAAGCTTAAAACATCTGTCCACTATACTTTTGGACAGGTACAGCGCTTAAAGCGTGTTGGCGCTAGGGAGTTTCTCCGCCTTAATGAAGTCCCGGGGGGCGACAAAGTCGAGATCATGGGTGATTGTGGGAGCTTCTCTTTCGTCAAAGCCCATGTCCCCCCCTTCACCGTCGACTCTCTTGTAGAGTTTTATACTGATTGCCAATTCCAATATGGCATATCTCTGGATCATGTAATTTTGGGATTTCTAAAGAAGCCTGAAGAGATGGAGGTCCCGGATGATTGGAAGCGCCGGTTTGATTTAACCCTTGCCCTTGCAGAGGAGTTTTTTGAGAAGTGCACCGACCGTAAAGTGCCCTTCATTCCGCTTGGAGCTGCCCAAGGTTGGAGCCCTAAATCGTATTCAGATGCGGTAATAGCAATGCAGAAGATTGGGTATCGCTACATAGCTCTTGGGGGCTTAGTCCCCCTGAATAATCGCGAGGTCATGTCCGTCCTGGAAGCGGTTGAGCAGGTGCGTAAACCCGAGACTAAACTTCACCTCTTAGGCATTTCAAGAATCGATCATGTTCAGGAATTTAAAAAATATGGAGTAGCTAGCTTCGATAGCACAAGCGCACTGAAAAAAGCCTTCATGGACGATAAGGACAACTATTTTATCGGAGATAAGACCTACACGGCCGTGCGCATCCCCCAGGTGGGCGAGAATCCTGGACTGAAGAAGAAGATTCTAGCCGGAGAGATTAAACAAGAAACAGCCAGCGAACTTGAAAAGCTCTGCCTACAGGGAATCCAGGAGTTTGATCGCGGGCAACTTTCTTTGTCCGACATTGTGAATCGCGTTCGCACCTATGAGCGTCTTTGGCACGGGAAAAAGGATGATTCAGCACTTTACGCGGAAACCCTTGAGGCCAAACCCTGGCTAAGATGTCCCTGTGAGATTTGCAAAACAGTCGGCATTCAGGTCGTAGTTTTCCGTGGGGCCGAGCGAAACAGAAGACGTGGATTTCATAACCTTCATAACCTTAAAACAAAACTAGCGGAGAAGAACAAACTATGAGCAACAACACCATGCAGATACCCGCCATTGAAATTCGCCAAGGAAAAGGTCGCCCCCTCTACTCTTTTGGGATCGATGGAAAGAAGCTCTTAGATATTGCCCAGATCTCAAGGATTGGAAGGAATGAAGAAGCGAAAATTACTGGGTATCAGCGCCCCGAAGTAATCAGTCACATTAAGGAGATCCGAGCATATCTTGAAACAGAATCTGCAATATTACCGAACGCTATTGTCGTTGCTTTTAATACAAGCGTGACATTTGAGCCCCTTAAGTACGCAGACGCCAATAAGACAATCAGGCATGGAATGCTGACTGTGCCAAGAGACATTTCCGAGGGAGTCGAAAGGCCGGGCTGGATTGTGGATGGTCAACAACGGTCAGCTGCTATCCGTGATGCTGACATCAAGGAGTTTCCCGTTTTTGTTACAGCTTTTATCACCGACAGCATAGCCGAGCAGAAAGAACAGTTTATTCTTGTAAACTCGACAAAACCGCTACCGCAGGGGTTAATCTTTGAATTACTACCAGATACCGCAATTCGTTTAAGCTCGAAATATGAAAAACGGAAAATATCCACTACACTTTTACAAATGGTAATAACAGACATGAATTCTCCGTTTTATCGAGCAATTCAGACTCCCACAAATATTGAAGGCTTCATAAAGGACAACTCATTTCTAAAAATGGTTGAAAATAGCCTTAATGATGGCGCTTTATATAAGTTTAAAACATTTAAGGAACCAGATGCGTCGAACACTCAGAGTGCGAAGTTATTAAATATATACTGGTCAGCAGTAAAGAGTGTATTTAATGATTCCTGGGGACTAAGACCTAATAAAACACGACTTTCACATGGAGTGGGAATCGTTTCTTTAGGATATTTAATGGATGCCATTTGTGATAAGTTTCGAACACTTGAAATGCCCCCCTTCGAGCTTTTTTGCGCTGAGTTAACTTCACTAAAACCTTATTGCGCCTGGAATTCAGGCGAGTGGAGACTTGGAGGTGATTCAACCAAGAAATGGGATGATGTTCAGAATATCTCAAAAGATATAGAACTAATATCAAACTTTTTACTTACAAAGTTTAAATATAAAGCTTAAGTACTTAGCGACTGATTCTTGTATTGCGTTTTTTTGCTTTAGTTCGTTTTGTTTTCTTTTTCTTAAGCGCCTTAGCTTCATCAAACCAGTTATTGCCCGATTCCTTATATAAAACTTTTTTGGTCCTAATCATATCCATCATTAATCTCTGAAGATTTTGCATTGAGTTTTCATTTGTAATGGATTTTTTATTCCATACGCACGTAAACAATTCATTAGGCAGGTACTTAATATAATCATAAACGCTATCTGCAACTTTCTTTTCATTGGGGATATTTGGGTCACTACTTGGCTTAATTGAATTCGCCATCCACGCAGCATTTACAACAAGTTGAAGTGTCGGCAATACACCTGCTCCTTTAATAAGAAATTGGTTTTTGTACTCTAACCTATTCACCTTGACAATCTTACTTTGCCAAAAGAGATCTGTATGTTTTTTAATCCCTTTCCAAATAGCTTTAATTAATTCAGTTTCTGAAAGCAGATCCTTAGCGTCTATTGGTAATTGCTTTGAGTACTTAATTATTTTATCGATAGCACTTTTTTTAATCGTTCTTCCTGGCTTATTTCCCCACATTATACTATCCTTAAAAGGACTATCTTTAGAATTATCAAGGGAATAAATAATATCTGCCTCAGAGCCTATTATCGAGGCAGATACTAATCTATCCTGAAGATTCTTATAAATAACTTTAGGCACAACTGCTTCAATTACATCAGTGGATACTTTTTCAGACTTTCGATTAATAACAATGAAATGAAAAGCTTGATCTTCTTTAGTTATCCCTAAAAAGGCTGTTACAGGAAAAAAAACATTGCAAGCTGCTGAATTTCCACCTGAAACTCTATGCTGACCATCAATTATAGATGCGCTTCTAAATTTGTTTAATTCTACTTCTTTAAGTATTTTTTCTTTATTCGCAACAGCTATACAGTTTGAGTGAGCACTGACTCTTAATATCCCAGTTCCAATTTCAATATCTGAGTCTTCTTCACCATCTTCGTCTATATGCTTTGAACTAGCTTTCTTTATCAAAACTGCTGAATCGTAGAATTTACCTTTGTCTTTTATTTTGCCATTAAAGGCAATTACAACTGAATTTGGGATGACATTAGTTTCAACTTCAAGAAACTTTTTAATTTCTGTAGAATGCTTTTCTTTTAAAACACGCTGATAACCTTTTTCATCCTGCCCGCATCTATATACCCCCGACCATATATCCATCTGCCCAGCTTCCGCATAAAAAGAAACCATGCTAAAGGGTTTACCTTCGGAGTTTACCCATCCTTTTTTTGACAGGAAAATACATGGATAATCATAAGTTTTCATAATTTAGTACTCCTCACATTTATCGCAGACTGTTATCAAATTATCGTAAGTGCAGATTCCAGTCACGTATTTTTTTGATATTTTAATTTCAACATTTGAAAATAATCCATTGTTACAGCCTATTTTTTTACAGGTGAAATTGTCTCGCAGGAAAACAAGAAACTTAATTCTTCTATTAATGTTTTCGTTAAGTTGACTTTCGGGTTCTGAACTTGCCCATTGAATAAATTCGCCAGGAACATGCGAGTTCTTTGATGCGTTGCAAGCCCCATGAACAAGAAAGAAGTTTTCTATACTATCTTCCCCCCCTTTAGAAAACGGGAAAATATGATCAACCGCTTTATCTGTATCAATACGCTTGCCGCAATAAAAACAAACATTTCCATTCTTATCTTCGAGTATACGACCATATCTTTCAAGATTGTCCCTTGACCCATACCTAGCATTAATCCAAGTATCAATTATTTTGATATGTAGTTTGTTTATTTTATCATTGTCACACACTTTTTTTAGATGTTCTTTTATGACCTCTCTTCTCGCAAATTTGTTAATACTCGGCCATTCATTTGTTAAACTTTTTACTGGCAGCAATAAGTAAAAACTTCTTATGCTAGCAATTAGATCATCCTCCGCATCGTATGCATTTTTAATGCTTTGCATTATGGGAAATATACGCGTTCTCTTTATTAGGTGTTCGGCAATTTTGTTTTTAAACGACTCACTACTTTTCATTGATAATTATTAATAATAGATGCGAATGCGTTGTGTTCATGAATACTTTCATGATTTACAACAGTAATTTTAAACGAATGGATTCTAATATCTTTTTTAAGATATAGGGAACAAGACCTAACTACATCCTCAACAAATGCCGGGTTGTCATACGCCTGCATCGTAACATGTCTTTCATCTGGTCTCTTTAGAACCGAATAAACCGGTGCTGAAGCAGCATTTTCTGCGACCTCTACAAGCTCCTCGATCCATATGATGTCCCACTTCCCGGGACTTAGCTCACGTGTTCTCACTTCAAGAGTTACGTATCCCCTCTGGTTATGAGCCCCCCGGTCGCTTATTTCTTTGCTGCAGGGACAAAGGGTTGTGACGGGTACTTTCACCCTCAATGCAAAGTCATCTTTCACCCCATTCGATGAACCAATAAAGGTGCACTCAAATCCAACCTTGCCCTTGGCCTTCGATACTGGAGCCTCTTTCTCAATGAAGTAGGGGAATTTGACATCAATATAGGCACTTTCGGCGTCTAGTTTGGCCTTAAGATCACGCAAGATTGCGGGCAGCGTCCGCATGGTGATCTCACCTTCATGAGAAGTCAGCACTTCTAAGAACCGACTCATATGAGTGCCCTTGAAATGATGAGGTAAATGCACAGACATTGAAATTTCTGCAACGACAGAAAAAGGCTTACCATTGCGATCTAACACTTGAATCGGATATTTAAGATTTGATATTCCGACTTGATCGATCGCAATACCCCTCGTGTCAGCAATCTTCTGAATGTCAGGCAATGTGTTGCCTGACTTTGATTTTTGTTTTGAGGCCTTAGGCATTTTATTTCTCAGTATATTCAGCCCAGGAGGAGCTTGTTTCCCAAACCTTAACTGAGGCGACAAGCACGCTTTTTGAAAGAGGGTACCGAGCTTGTGGATTCTTTTGATAATCCTTAAGGCTAGTCTTTAGTTTTTCGTAAACTGCTTTAGCCATGACTTCGGTTGTGGGATCTTGATTGTCGAAAGGGATGATTCTGTCTCCGTAGATCTTTCGCATGCCATCAAAGTTAGGATCTTTCGTATTCACGGCCATCGCATGATCCCAGGACATAAGGAAGTCATGCATCGCCTCTTTTAGGATTTTAAAGTCACAGACCATTTCGTTTTGATCCAAGGTGTCGGCCTCCAAGATCATCTCTACCCTACGGGAGTGCCCATGCGGAAATCGACAAGCATCAGGGTGTTTGGAAAGCATATGCCCATTCTCAATCTCAATCGTTTTACAGATACGAAAAGGCATAATTAAGTACCCCTCTTATTGCCATAAAGCTCAACATGGAGTCGAGGGCAAAATCTGAAACCCCTTGATTTGCAGATATTTGCCAATGAAGGCCCCCTTTCTTTAAGTACCTTGGCATCAATACCTTCAGGCATTAAAAGGACCTGCTCGGGTTTTAATTTGGACAGCTTTTTTAACAGATCATCGATTTCGATTAGATCTGACTCGCCCTGAACCACGAACTTTAACTGGGTATGGTATTTCCCCAGCCAATTCTGGATCACCTCAGGTTGAAGACGTAAGGCATCATGTTTTGCCCTCCAGGCATGGGCTTTAGCTTCCGGTGGTGTTGAATTAGCCAGTTTCGGACTTATCGATGCCAGATCACAAGAAATGCCGTCTGGCGCCACCGTGCCAGCTGTTTCGATGGTAATGTGCTTACCAGTCTGTTTCAGCCTTTTCGCCAAATCCCGTATTTCTTTGGCAATCATGGGTTCTCCACCCGTTAAAACCACATGGTGGCATGGATGTTTTTCCACCTCCGCAATAATTTGATCAATGCTCATATCCTCACCCTCCGGATTCCAAGAGGCGTATGGCGTATCACACCAAACACAGCGTAAGTTACAACCGGATGTCCGCACAAAGACAGAGGGTACTCCCGCCAACTCCCCTTCCCCTTGGATCGAGTAGAAAATCTCAGAAATTCGCACAGGATCCTATTTCCCTAGCGAAGGCTTAGGCGGCAGCGGAGCTAGGCTCTGGTATCGAGTCGGATCCTTGATTCGAGCGAGCTTGAAGGCTTCTCTTCTCTCGACGCATGTGCCACAGGTCCCACAGTGAATCTGTTTGCCCTTGTAACATGACCAGGTCTGAGAGAAATCAATGCCCAGTTCATGCCCACGTTTAGCGATCAAAGCTTTCGTGAAAGTTATAAAGGGTCGCAGCAATTGAATTTGGGCATAGGTACCGTTCCGGATCGCCCCAGCCATATCGGCCATAAAATCCTCTCGGCAATCAGGGTAAATCGCGTGGTCACCTGAATGAGCTGCAATCACGAGCCCCTCCGCACCTCTGCTTTCCGCAAAACCAGCCGCAATGGTGAGCATGATTCCATTTCTTAACGGAACGACCGTCTGCTTCATTGTCAGCTCTTCATAGTGCCCATCTGGGATGTCTCCCCCTGTGGAAAGGAGATCAGATTTAAATGTCTCGGCAATGAAGTCTAAATTGACCGTGGTGTGTTGAATTTCGAGGTTTTCACAGTGCTTTTTAGCGAAGGGAATCTCTTTTGCGTTATGCTTCGATCCGTATTCAAAGCTGAGTCCATGGACAACTTCATACTTTCGTGCTGCATGATATAGGGCCGCGACCGAGTCCATGCCGCCACTCACCAAACAGACAACTTTTAGCCTTTGCTTTACTCCGGATCTTTTCATCCCATTTATTCTACATGCCACGGCCTTCCGGGCTGACTTTACCGATCCACCCTTCTTTCCCATCTTTCGAAAGAACTCCTTTGATATCAACTCACTCATTGGAGTTGATTTTAGAGTGATCTTGAAATTAAACAACCCACGAGGCCTCGCTAACCATCTTGAGGTGATAAAAGAATTCCCTGGGTAACTCGTGGTCCTCTCCCCCTTTTCGGACCACCTCGTAATATTTTTTCGATGGTCGAAAGTACAGGCTCTTTCGCTTATTATTATCGGGCACAACAGCCTGATAGGTGAAGCATGGTTTCTCCACCCCTTCCGCGTCCGTGACCTGCACCTTAATTTGATCGTAACTGTTCTCCGCATTACCAAAGCCAACGAACCCTTCCTTAGCCTCAATCGCTTTAGCTTGTTTATCGGCTAATGAAAAAATCACCCCCCATACCCTGCTCATAGGATCGTCCGAAGGAACAATATCGGCTACGCCCATGTTTTCCCTGGTTATGGAAATTCGGGTAAAACCTAGACGGTACCCAGACAAAAATCCGATACTCTTTTTATTGAGATTCAAATCAGTGTTTCGCCATTTTGGCTTTTTTGCCTTCCAATCGTTTAAGTCTTCCTGATTTAGATTTGACCCATAAGCGAAGTATAAAATATTTTCACTCAAAGCTTGGTCCCTCCAAATTCTCACGAAGCTGATTACCCTCATCATCTTCGGAATGCAAAACCATCATGGCATCATCAGGCCACACATGATGCTCCTTGGCAACTTCCAGCATCAGGAAGGCCCGGGTCAACATGGCCCTTAAGAGTGGCTTCGCATCCTCTGGCTCCGGTTGGTTCACCGCCAGGTGCTCCAACGCCGCCTGCGCCAATAGCTCGTAAAAGCCGTACTTGTTGCCGTAATCCAGCCAGCCATCGAAGAGGTCCCGCATCTGGAACACAAACCACGTCGCCGGCCCCGCGTGTCGCGTCCGCACCGTCAGGTCATGGTCGAAGTAGTTCGCTTCATTGAAGTCCGTTTTAAAGTCGCTGGTAATCCGGATGTCAGCCCCCCCCCATTCCGGGATCCTTTCCATTTCAGGATGCGCCCACGACCCACCCGCCTCAATGGCCCTTCCCATATCCATCAAACCATCCTCAATCGCCTCCGGCCCCTTAACTTTGAATTTCGCCTGCTTGTTCTTTTTCATTTTCTTCTTTTCTTTATTCATCATCCCCTCATCTTACCCAACCCCCTAGGACATTGGCGGGGCTACCTATCAAAAAGTTTCCAAATCCTTAAACTACGATTATTGGTCGCTGTTTTTTCCTACTTTGAGCAGCCCTGCTTACATTTTGAAGCTGATCTTGCCACTCCTCCCAAAGCATCACCATGGCTAGGGTGTCCAACTCACAGTATTGCAGGAGAGCTTTCTCCAACCCCTTAACCTCTTCCTCACTGCACTCGGTGAACTGCGCCTTTCCATAAGCCATCATCGCCGCCCCGCCCTGATCAATACCCTCATCTCCAAACAGCCTCTCCACCCCATCCGGCAGATCCCCGCATACGTCGCAGATCCTCGGCAACAACTCGTACGGGTCCCAACAACGGTCCGTCACCCAAGCCTTCCCCTCCTTCAGGTTCTCGCTGTGCATTTCTTTCGTCCCATAGACCGGCTGGCTGTACTTCCCGTGCAGCTTTCCCCCGGGGCTTAAAATCGCCGGTAGGATCTTTTTGAGCGAGTTCGAACCGCCCGACCCCGGATGGTAATACCGCCCTTTCAAAATCGGCAACATATCCACCATCCGTCCGTTACCCGGGAGGCAAACCTGCCCCTTTATTTTTTTCTCTCCCACTAGGTTCCTAAACCATGTCGTCAAACCCTTGTCCTTCACCTCTAGCATGTCGCAAAGATCCCGGATCACCGTCAGTTCGTGATGCG
Organism: Minisyncoccota bacterium; assembly: GCA_030054195.1. Taxonomy (GTDB): domain Bacteria; phylum Verrucomicrobiota; class Verrucomicrobiia; order Methylacidiphilales; family Verrucolacustridaceae; genus Verrucolacustris; species Verrucolacustris abundans. The sequence continues at coordinate 10,578 of JASGCJ010000021.1, read as the reverse complement.
AAAAGTGGAGGATGGTTCCCTCATCCTGATCCAGTTGCTCCTTCAGCTTTCTCAGGAACACGTGGTTAGGCCATTTCCCCTTGCCCAGCTCGATCCACTGCCCTGCGTGCGTGATTGTACCATTCTCCTTCACAAGATGGTGCGAGAACTGAAACGCCACCTGCTCGTAAGGCCCAGAATCCTTATGGAACGGTATGGCCGCCCGGATCGTCTCAAAGTCGATAAAGTGCAGCGGATATTTCCACTTCGATAAATCCCCCTTCAATCCCTCTGTATCGACCACCGGCTCCGTCCTCCCCTCCCGCACGCACCGGATCTGTAGCCGTTGCCGCTCCGTCTGCCTCCAGCCCGGTTGCGTTGATCGGCTCTGCGTCCTAGGCTCCGTTACATCTGTCTCCGTGAGCGAAGCCAGGCGATACTTCCCGCTTCCGATCCAGTCGTCCTTACCCCGGTAATTCCACACATCCAGCACAAGCGGTCCGTCCAACTCCCCGTCGCTCAGCCCCGTTTTTCCCCTCCAGCACTCATGAAAGCCAGAAAGGTCCCCGGCCTTCCTCTCCTCCGCCGTGGCCTTGAACTGGCACTTGGCACATGCGCTGGAGAGCACCGGGGCGATCTTTCTGTCATCGGCATAGCCCTGGGCCCACTCCTCGATCCTCTCCAAAAAGCTTTTCCCCTCGTAATCCTGACCGTGGAGGGCTGTGACCACCTCATCCACTTCCAACTCCACCGTGATGTAATGATCCAGCTTTAAAGCTTCCTTAGGCAGATCTTTTTTCATCACCACATCCGGCATTTTTTTGTCCCCTACCTTCTTCAGCAAAAAGTAGCCGTTCATTCCCTCGACCGGTGCCGGTTTTCTTTTGTCCATCAGCATGAGATAGGGTTTCACAGTCATCCCCGGTTGGCAGCCGCGCAGGACGTAAGTTTGAAAGGCGATATCTTGAAAAGTCGGCTCCCATTTGCTGTTGGGCAGGCCGTCCTTTTTGAAGGGAGAATTGTCCGAATCATCCGGATCGTAGGATTTGGATTTCACCTCGATCAGGCGAAGGAGATTGCCCTCTTTGACCAGGATATCCGTCCGGATGAACAGGTGGCCGTGGCGGAATGCCGCCTCAAAGATCGTAATCCGGTTTTTCTTGAGCTCCTCTTTCGTCCTTTGGAGCGCTTCCTCCTCGTTCAGCGTATCGATCAGTACCGACGGTCCTTTGGCTTCGTAATAGAGTTGGGCCAGCCGACCAACCTGAAATCCCCCGTCCCGCAGGCCTTCCAGGAACGGATCGTCCAGGCTGTTGTCCTGATATTCCTTTTTGCGCGTATAAAATAGCTTCGTCGGGCATTCACACGCCATCCGGTAGCGGGACTTGGTGAGGTAACGAGGGCGGGGCATCGGGCCTCAGCTTCTTTGGTGGATTTTCTGGCCGGCCTTTTTCACCTGGTCCTTCAAATCGAGCGGCTCAAGCACCTCGGCCTCCCCTTCCCACTGCAAAATCCAGCGTCGGATTTCATCTAGGCCGCGTAGTTCAAAGCTAACGACGATGGAACCATCCTTACGCCGGCTACTGCTTTCAATTTTCTGGCTGCTGTGCCAATTCCGCTCCTCCCCCAAGCGGGCGGCCGCCTCGAAAAGGCGGATCCGCACCTTTTGCAAAGTTCCCCTGCCCGACATGGCTCCGAATGAGCCGTGGAGAAAATCGTCCAGGGTGAAATCTTTCTGCCTTGGGAAGGGTTTTTGGGTGAGGTCCCAATCCCGGGCGCGGGAGATGAGGAAGCTGCGCATCCCCTTGGATTGGGGATCATGGGCCGCCACGTACCAGCCGCCGTTGCGGTGATAGAGCCCGTGGGGCTGCACCCGGCGCAGGCGGGGGCGTGGATCGCGGAGGCCCCGGTACTGCATGGACATCTCGCGTTGTTCCCGGATGGCCTGCTCCAGCAGGGCAATCGTCTCCACGTCCAGGTCGATCAGCGGGGTGTTTTTTACGTTCAGCAGCTGGGCGGAATCCTGCAGCTGCTTTTTTTGGTCCTCGTCCAGCATCGCGGCGATCTGCTGGAGGGTCCCCTGCATGGCCTTTTGGAAGGGATGCCCGGGAATGGCGATGGGGGAGGCTGCCATCCGCAGGGCGATCATCTGGTTTTTGGATAGCCGGCGGCTGCCGAGGGTGAGGTTGGGGGGCGGGTTATGGAACACCCAGCGGTTACGCGCCTTGTCGTGCTGGATGGTGTAGCCGAAATCGTCCACCAGGTGTTCAATATCGCGGTAAACCGTCTTGGCCGTGTAAGAGGTTTTGCCGGTGCGTTCGGCAAGGTGGCGGAGAATCTCCTGGATTTGCGCTCCCCGTGAGCCGAAGCCGGCCAGGAAGTGTAGGAGGGCATAGTGGCGGTTTTCCGCAGTCCAGTTTGGGGTCGCCTTTTTGGGTGCTGCTTGAGCCCTGTGGGAAACCGCCATGGCCAAAAGCATGGGATTAGCCCTGCCGTGCGGCAAGCTTAACGGCCTCTCGTTTTTTGGGATTGGGAAAAGTTCCCGCTTGGCCGCTGGGCGGGTCAGTTTCGAAAGGTCATTTCCATCAAAATCCACCAGCGGCGCATTTTTAATCATCCCCTCAGCCTATCCCCCCACCTCGGACATCTGTTGGGCTAGCCTTATACGTACTGGATCGGGTTCATGGCCCCTTTCACCAAATACTTAGATACGTCTTTGCCCAAATATCTGCTACGGATCGGTTCCTTGGCTACAGAGCCCTTGAACTGCCAGCGGCCTACATCCTGCTTTTCCCGTGCCTTCAGTTCCTCTGCCCGAAAACTGTAAGCCCTCCAATTCGCTGGTTCCCAACCCTCTAACGCATAAACCTCCTTCACCACACCTTGATAAAGCGCCAGAACATGCCGGACCGAATTCCGCCTAGCGCCAATTTTCCAGACACCCCGCGTTGCCTCATACAGTTCCTCGGAGCCCATCCCATGCCTGAATAGCTGGTTGATTCGGATTAAGAGAATCCCCTGATCCCGAATGATGCCCTTGGGTGCATCGTACAGGGCGACCAGCTCTTGCACGTCCATTTTTCCATGGGAAATGACATCATAACCCCGAACCTCGTTTGCCAACTGGCCGACGCCAATCAGATCAATTAAGGCCGCCTCGATCTTCAAGGCCATCTCATCATCTTTAAGGGCATGGACGAGGATCTCAATTTTGGGCTCAAGTCCCGCGTTTCGGATCTCCTGGATTTTCTTCCTTTTGACCCCGTCTTTTTCGTCCACTAGATGCTGGAACGCCCGCTGGCCCTTCCCTTTTCCCACGTAGAAGATTTTGCCGTCTCGCGGATCCCGGTAGAGATAAACGTAAATCCCCACTTTCGAGATCACGGCACGCGGAAACATAACCAAACTTTAAAACCAGTTTCTATGGCGGGGGAGTTATTTAGTCTTGGGAGTCGTTTCTAACCAGTAGTTACGAACCTTGTAGAGGGTCTGGCCGTCGTTAGAGATCCAGGCGTTCCCGACCCGTCTCGTCGTCGTCCCATCCTGCCACAAGATCGAGTTACCCAACTCGTAACCCCCGCCACGTCCGGCCCAGAGCCCCTCATCCTCCGCGAAGACATAGCCCGCCCCTGCCATCAGAACCAAAAGAACCACTTTTTTCATTTATTCTCCTTTTTTTCACGCCTCCTGGGCTTCAATTCCCCTTCCCAGAGACCAAAACGCTCAAAACCCCCCATACTCTTTGCCTCACTCTGCAAGACCTCCAACATACTGGAAAGTTGTCTCACTTTTTCGAGATGCACCTCCGTTCCCAATTTTTCAACCACATCCACCAACGCGCTGATGGAGCAAGAGCCCCGGAACAGGTCCGGATAGAAGATCATGCAGGCATTCAGCAGCAGCTTGGTCTCATCACCCTCTGCGGAGATAACCCGCCGCACCTGCCCTGAAGGCCTTACCCCGCTCTCGAAATGGATCGCTTCCACCCAGATCTCCACCCCTTTCCCACCCAATAGCAGCGCCAGCCAGATTTCTTTTCCATCCGGCGAGCCCATGCACACCACTTTCCTGAAACCTTCCCGGTTTCTAGGCTGAACATATCGATCGTGTCCTTCGTCAAAACTCATAGTTCATATCCTCCTTAATATTTCGTCGGCCAGCCGAAGAGCAGCGAAACGCCATGGTGAATTAACCCCAGAATGAAAAACACCCCCTTCGTAAGAAGAAAGAACGCAAACCCATACAACAGCATCAGTGACCAAGTTGTAGTCCTCTCCTTCCAGGAACTCATTTCATTTCCTTCTTTTTTCATCCTCATCTCCCTCATACAACCTCCAACGCAGTGTTGAGGATCTTAAGCATGGTGGTCTCGGCCTTTCCTTCAACTGAATCCACCCAGTCTTCCGCTTCATTTATGAAGGGGTGATGGATCATTTCACCCAGTGAAACTGCTCTCTGGTTAACAGAATCGTTTCCTGAGGATTACTTCCGCCTGGGGTGAAGAGTGATTTATGAGAGAAATCCACCATTTTGTTTTTTTGCTTCCATTCTTGGAATTGTGGATAATGAAGCGGTGCACTGGGGGACTCACCCCCAAGGGATATAAGCGGCACCTGCGGCTCATGCTTTCTGAGGTATTGTTCCGCACCAACCCTAGACAAGAAATGTTTGAGATTGAGTAATGGATAGCCTGGAGAATTAAAATAAGTAGCAAGAACCAAGAAATCCCGCTCCTTGGGTCCGTTCAGCGATGGGGGTGGCACTGTTTCGAAATATATTGTCGTACAGATTAATCCCTCTGAGTTTGTGTGAGTTCTACCGGGACATATGGTCAGTACATAAAGACGGTCATCATAGTATTCGCGTCCTTCGAAGGTAATAGTTTTGCGATCGTCCATTACAACCACCTAGCGGGGTTCTGATCTAAATCCCGGGAGCCTAAGTAGAACCGTATTTCCACATCACCAAAGAGGTCTTTATTTGACATCTACGTCTTCCCACCGCGAAATGAAACCAGCGGTATTTCCTGATTCATCAATGATTGCGCCGTTCCTCGTAATGTAACCACCGTACGAACTGTCAGGCTTTACGACCATTCGCCCGTTAAGAATCACGCCACCATATTCACTGGACGAGGTTGTTATCATTCTGCCATTCACATAGCCGGCATAAGTTCCGCCAGATGTCTGGATAATATCCCCGGCGATCGACCTGCAGGCCACCAAGGCCAATAGGGCCATTAGTTTCGGGAGATGAGTTGTCTTCATGCCGTAATCTTTACCCATACCCTAGGACATCCGCAGGGGTACCCTGATGCAGTTTTATGACGCGGGAGAGGATCGTCTTTATCATAATCAGGAGTCTATGAATGAGGGATGACATTAATCGAGCAACTTGAATACGATATTCCCAGAGCCGAGGAACGCCTTGGGTCCGATGCCCGCATCGTCCGCCAAATGAGGCGCCAACTGGATGGTATAAAAGCGGAAAGCAGGCTCGGAGACCAACTAGTTTTCAACGTTTCGGCAACCAAAGTAGAAAGCCAGAGCAAGCGGAACCTGAGCGGTAGTTCAGATAAAGTCGCTCCAAGAGGAGTTTAAATCCTATGGCCAGAGAAATTAAAAATAACCCTCCCGGAATTCGGTCCTTCGTGTTTTTGACGCCAGAAGAGGCGCTTCGGGAATTCGGGGGTTCAATCGCTTTTGTGGGCAGGAGCTCAAAACCCCCCGAAACACCTTCGATAGATCTTCCCCCAAACCCTCATTCCAAAAAGAAGGCACCGAAGTCTGGTCAGAAAGCTAACTGAGGTCGATATTGTCTCATTCGGCATCTTTGAGCCTACTAGTCAGGCCAGAGAATCTTCCCTTGGAATCAAAGACTGTTCCATCTCGGGTAATAAACCCCGCATAGGCACCAAATTTATCACACATCCAGCGACGATCCGCAGAAATACATCCGTTGTAGGCACCCGTCTTGGTCGTGCGGGTGCCCCCACTCAACATTCCGGAGTAGGTTCCTGTCTCATCGAGCAAGAGATCCCCGGCCAGACAACGACTGAAAGAAAGGCAGATAATAAGCAAGGTTTTGTAGATTTGGTTCATATTCATAAATTACGCTCGCACATACCTTAGGACAAACTCAGCCAGATCCTTACTTGCAAGTCCATTTACTTAACCAGCAAACAAGTGCGGTTAAGGCTGAGCCCAGGATTAAGCCGTGGGTGAATACCAGCCAACCGCTGATCATTTTTTCTTTCCCCGGTTCTCCCACCGCATGAAGGCGTAGGCCGTCAAACCACTGCCGATTATCAATCCGGAACAGAACAGGAATTCATGACTAAACCAGTTGTTCATTTTTTTGACTCCTTCACCTTAATGCCGCTCACACCATCTCCAGAGCGGTTATTTCCCTGCAGGGTTTTTCTCATTTCTGTTTCTTGAAGACGCACCATAAGAAATACAGCAATATTCCCGTATGCAAGATTCCTAGCGCGACCAACGATGGGTTTTGCACATTCATTCCTATCTTGTCGCCCATCCAGGCTTAAGCACTACGCTGCCGGCAGTCGTTGTTGTTTGCCCGTTTCCAGTATAGATACTGCCTGCCTTCACAATCACCTCGTCCTCGTCGATGAAAGTGCTGCCCGCACGGGTCACCACACCTCCATCCGGAGTTAAGTAGACACTTCCCACCTTCTGGTACTGGCCGCGTGGAGTCAGCCAAACGCTACCCCTCTTCATAATCACCCCGCCCTCACCCGTAGCAATCGAACCTGCCATGTTGTACTGCCCTCGCCCGCCATAAACCCCACCCAGAAAATCCTTCATTTCCGTCCGCTCATCGTCCTCATCCTCCGCAAAAGCAAGACCTGCCATCAGCAGTACCGCCATCAAAATCATCTTAATCTTAATGCCCCTCATACAACCTCCAGGGCGGTGTTGAGGATCTTCAGCATCGTGGCCTCGGCTTTTCTTTCATCCGAATCCACCCAGCCCTCCACCAGCCGGATAATCGCCTGTAGGGCCTTTCTCATCTCGGCCTCGTTACTCCTGTTTCCGCCTGCACTTATTTTGTATTTATTATTTTGATTCATTGGGCGAAATCATCTCATACCCCCTAGGACATCCGCAGGGCTATGCCCTGCCTGGTGGATGAGGACATGATAAAGATCAAGGCTTCCTCATGGTGCTGGTAACGCCCGTAGAAACGATCGTTTGACCGCCGCCTCCGAAATATAGCGAACCAGAACCCACCACCGTTCCCTCTTTCCCACTAAAAACATCCCCGTCCTGTACCACGATCCCATTCCGACTCGAATAGGTTCCCCGATCATTCGAATACACCCCCTTTGGAGTTATGAAGACGTCCCCATTCCGTAGAATCAGTTTTCCATTCACTAGGGCCGTATCTTTGTCGATTACAACGGCAAATCCCTTTTCCCGGTAAACTCCTCCGACAAAGTCCGCCATTTCCTGCTCTCCATCCTCCGCTATAGCTCCTGAGACAAGTAGGAGCACCAGATGCAGAACCATCCCCGATATGCCAATTCTCATACGCTAGTTCCTTAACCTGCTTTGCGGAGCTGGGATGAACTGCCCGCCATCGTTCGAAGGCGGCTCCGGCTTGTAGGCAATCGCCTGCTGAACTGCAGAGGCAACCGCCTCACACCACGCCAGCGATTTACTGCTCAAGTACTCCGTCTCCCAAAAGCCGCCGGTACTGAGCGTCACGCTATACGGTGCATCTTTTTTATGGCTTCCGAACAACAGCCCTAGTCCCATAAAAATCCCGAAGACCATTCCGGGCCAGAAGCCGGCCAATCCCATCAGAAGCCCGAATCCCAACGCCAACCAACCCACGCTTCGCAAAAGCGATGCGCCCAGATCGTTGGACCGATTTTTTCCATACGTAACTGAGCTGATTTCGCGGACGGCGAAGGCCTTGTTCCATGGATGCCCAATCGTCACCAACGATTCCGTCACCCTCACCTGCCCATCATCAAAGAAGACCTTCTCACCTCCTTCACCTCCTTCACCTCCTTCATCACTACCCTGCTCATTTGGGGGCAGTATTCTGCCCCCCGAGCTTCCTACCGAACGGCTAATGAGTCGGCTCATCCTTTAGTCCCACAGAATATCGGAGTTGGGGTCCTTCTTGAGTCTTGAGCCGCACTTCGGGCATCGGGTCCTGCCAGAATAGAATTTCTTTAGGTTTTGCCCCTTGCACTCATCGCACCTCGGTTCAATCGGTTTCAATTTAGGTGCAGGCGCAATCAGCACATCCATCAACTCCTTGCAGTCCAGACATGTCATCGACTCGACCTCTCCACAGAATCCATAGTCCTTCCCACCCGAGATTGTGGCTTCGTAGCCGCATTCGGAATTCGTACATTTGTAGCTGTAGGCAGACCCCATCGTTTGAATAGCATTTTACCCACCCCCCTGGGACATTTACAGGGGTAGGGTTTAAAAGTTTAACTCAGTCTGATCATCTGCCCTGTCTGGCTTCACTTCACAGGTTTTGACCAGAAAATCATCCTCAATCGCTTTAAGGCACCCAACTCCCTCTTTTTCGAGCCATGCTTCCCCTGCCTCCGGGGTAAGTATCACCGGCATGCGATCATGAACCGGGCTCACCAACCCGTTGGGCGAGGTAGTGATGATGGTGAAAGTCTCCAGCGGCTTCCCTTCATCCATCCAACTCTCCCAAAGCCCAGCCATGCAGAACTCCACTCCATCGGGTCGGGTAAACTTCCACGGGATCTTTTTTTTGCCAATCGTCTCCCATTCCCAAAAACCATCGGCAGGAACCAGACACCGCCTTTTCTGGAAAGCTTCCCGGAACGACGGCTTCTCCGAGATGGTTTCTGCCCGGGCATTGATGCACTGAACCCCGATCTTGGGATCCTTGGCCCAAGAAGGAATCAGCCCCCACCGAAGATCTGCCACCTCTAGCCCTCCCGATCCCTTGCGGATTACGGAAGCCTTGTCTGTGGGGCGTATAATCGCTTGGGGCGGGGCTTTAATTGCAACTTTAGTCTTACCGACCTTCACCTGCCCCTTGGTCCGGGAATATCGACTACACATCCCTTTTCAATAGGGCTCAAAGGAGGCTTTCACAGAGAGAATTCCAACTACGATACATACCAAGGGCCGATTCCTGCCGGGAGTTGTATCGAGAATTTACCGCACCAACGGCCGGCCGTTTACCTGGAACCCGACCGAGAAAGTTAATTAAATACCCCTTAAATAGGCCGAAATTAACACGAAATTTATCAACCAGGCCGAATCGCCCAAAACTTGGTGGCTTCTGCCCTAGTCACCGTCTTCTGATAGTGCTGCCGGATCATGGCTTCGCTGTTTCCCATCTCCTCTTTGAGCTGATGGATGTTTTGCAAAGCAGCCAAGCGATAGGAACCGAAGCTGTGTCTGAGGCCATTATGTTTCCATTCGATCCCTACCCTCTTGGCCAAGTATTCAAAACGATCCGAAAGAGTCTTCACTGGGCTGATCTTCCCTGAAGTGGGTGGTTTAAACTTCTGCAAGTAGGCACGTAATGGGGGCAAAATCGGTATTAAACGCCGGTGGAGACGCTTCTTTGCCACCACCTTGGTGATTTCCACGACAGACTCATCTTGCCGACGACTTAAGCGGATATCCTTCCAATCCATCCTCGCAATCTCCTCCGTCCTCACCCCGGCAAAAAGACCAAGGGCGATACAAAGAACTTCGTCCGGTCTTGCAGCATCCAAGATCTTCTTGGCCTCAGCCGGAGTGAAGATCTCCGTCTCCCTAGGTTTGAAGATCACTTCCTTGGGAATGTCATCGGCAACGGTGGACTCATTTCTTGGAAGCGCTTTGCCACGGCAGAAGTTGAGCAGGAGTTTAATCTTCTCCAGCTTCCCATTTCGATTCGAACCACGGCTGATGTAACGCTCCACATCATCGCGGGTCAGGGTGATCACGGGACCGGAGTAAAACTCAACGAAGGGCTTTAGCATTTTTCGAATCTCGGACAGATAATCGATCGGACGATTCAACTTCCCCTTCTCATCCAAAAGTTGATCAAGAGCCTCCGGTATCGTCCAAGGTTTCAAATTGTCCTCACGCTTCACATGAGCACGGATGTACTCCACCAGATCGCGATCTCCCACCAACCCTTTGGCTTGTGCGTACTGGTACGCGGCCGTTTCCATCGTCACATCGAGATTGGCCAAAATCTTTTTGGCGGCAGCGATCTGTTCGATATCGGTCATCGGAGCGGAAGCCGCATCCAAGCGGCCACGGCTGAGGTTCATTAAAATTCTGCGGCCTTCTTCCCGTGCGGCCGACATCGTGGAAAATCTTTTTCGTTTCCGTTCCATGCCGACATACCAGGCCAACGTGAACCACCCGTCTTTGTCCGAAAAGATGCGTGCGGAAACGGCTCCAATGGAGATCTGAATTGAACCGGAATCTTCGGATTTGGTGGTCGTCACAACCCCAAAGCTGTCACGAATCTGTCACGAAGCAATTTTTTTCTTTGTAAATCGTTGTTTAACAACGCGGACGGGGTGGGATTTGAACCCACGGTAGGGTTACCCCTACTCCTGATTTCGAG